>DASRPM010000324.1:0-3615 GCA_035646375.1 Vicinamibacterales bacterium | reverse complement strand
TGATTCAGCGGCTGATCGAGTTCACCTCCGACCCGGCGTGGCTGGATGCGTGGGATGTCGCAATCGATCGAGACCTATAGGCAGGCGTTCGCCGCGACCTGGAGCGACGACACGCCGTGGTCCCAGGTCCGGTTCGTCGTGCTCGACTCGGAGACCACGGGATTCAGCCCGGTCCTCGATCGCATCCTCACGATCGGTGCGGTGGCGGTGCAGTACGACGAGATCCGGCTCGACGACAGCTTCGACGCCCTGCTGAAGGTGACCGGCGACGTGGGGCCGGTGGACGTCCACGGCGTCACGCCGGATCGAAGCGAGCGCGGGTACGACGAAGCCGAGGCGCTGGAGCGGTTCCTCGGCTACCTCCGCGACGGCGTCATCGTCGGGCACCACATCGGCCACGACGTGTCGATGCTCGATGCCGGGCTCGAGCGCATGGGCACCGATGTCCGGCTGCTCAACCGGGCGCTCGACACCGCCGACCTGACGCTGCTTCTCAACCAGGACGGCGCATTCGCCGGCCGGACGCTGCCTGGTCACCTCAGCCTCGACACGTTGGCCGATCTCTTTGGCGTCATCCCGCACGATCGGCACACGGCGAGCGGCGATGCGTTCATCACCGCGCTGGTGTTCCTGCGGCTGCTGAAGCTGGCGACCCGTCATGGGCGCACCAGCCTCGGCTCGATCTGCCAGGAGTTCGTGGTTCCCGAGTAGACTGGCCGCCGCTCATGCGGAGCCAATGCTCCGGTACGTGGTTGCGGGCCTTCAGGCCCGCCGTGTGCGTCTCGCTGACGCTTGGTGCGTGGATTGCCGCCTGTAGCGCGCCTGCGCCGCCGCCTGCCGACCTGGTGCTGCGAAACGGGCGCCTGCTCACGATGGACGACGCCCGCCCCGAGGCGCAGGCCATGGCCGCGCGCGGCGGGCGCATCGTATTCGTGGGCACCGACGCCGAGGCCGCGCCCCACATCGGCCCGGCGACCCGGACGATCGATCTCCAGGGCCGGCTGGCGATTCCCGGCTTCATCGAAGGGCACGGTCACTTCGCCGGCCTGGGCGAGAGCCGGCTCGGCCTCGATCTGACGGGCGCCACCAGCTGGCCGGAGATCGTGCAGGCGGTGGCCGCGGCCGTCGCGCGTGCGCGGCCGGGGCAGTGGATCATCGGCAGCGGCTGGCATCAGGACAAGTGGACGGCGGCGCCGCAGCCGAACGTGGACGGGTTCCCGACGCACGCGTCGCTCGATGCCGTGTCGCCCGGCAACCCGGTCGTGCTCGCGCACGCGAGCCGGCACGGCGTCTTCGTCAATGCCAGGGCGCTCGCGCTCTCGGGCATTACGCGCGCCTCGCGCAATCCGCCGGGCGGCGACATCCTGAAGGATGCCACGGGCGAGCCGGCCGGGTTCCTGAGCGAGAACGCGGCGCTCCTCGTGAAACGCGGAGTGGGCGAGCCCGAGCCGACGGCCGACGAAGCGGCCGCGCGGCTGCGCGAGACTCTGCGCCTCGCCGATGAGGAGGCGATCGCGAAAGGGGTCACCAGCTTCCAGGACGCCGGCGAGCCGTTTGCCACCATCGACGCGATGCGCGCCGCCGTCGATCGCGGCGAGCTCCGCGTGCGCCTGTGGGTGATGGCGCGGGGCGACCTTGCCACTCTCGCGGCCAACCTCGATCGCTACAAGACGATCGGCTACGGCAACGACCGGCTGACGGTGCGCGCCATCAAGGACTACGCCGACGGTGCGATGGGCTCGCGCGGCGCCTGGCTGCTCGAGCCCTACGCCGACAAGCCGGACAGCACGGGGCTGCCGCGGCCGGCGATGAGCACGCTGCCGCAGGTGGCCCGCCTCGCGATCGAGAAGGGCTACCAGCTCGCGGTGCACGCCATCGGCGACCGCGCCAATCGCGAAGTGCTGAACGTTTACGAGGCCGCATTCGCGAGCGCCAACCGCCGTGGCGCCGATCTGCGCTGGCGCATCGAGCACGCGCAGCAGCTGACCGCGGCGGATATCCCGCGCTTCGCCGCGCTCGGCGTCATCGCCTCGATGCAGCCGGTCCACGCCACATCGGACGGCGGCTGGGTGGGCGATCGCATCGGGCCGGTCCGCGTGGAGGAAGGCTCCTACGTCTGGCGGAAGCTCCTGGCGAGCGGCGCCGCGCTGGCGGCGGGCACCGACGTCCCGGTGGAGGACATCGACCCCATTGCGAACTTCCACGCGGCGGTGACGCGCCGGCTCGCCGATGGCCGCGTGATCACGGAGGGCCAGCGTCTGACCCGGATGGAGGCGCTGCGTGCGCTCACGCTCGGCAACGCGTTCGCCGCCTTCGAAGAGTCCATCAAGGGATCGCTGACGCCGGGCAAGCTGGCCGACGTCACCGTGCTGTCCAAGGACATCACCGCCGTGCCGGACGACGAGATCCGCGGCGCGCGCGTGGCCTACACGATCGTCGGCGGCCAGGTCAGGTACGTAGCGGCCGGCCTTCCGCCTTCGCCGAAGGCTTCGGCGGACTCGCCGTAGCTTTAGCGGAGGCGGTTAGGCGCGCCGGCTTTCAGCGGACTCCCGGAACCGCGCCGTCGGACGCGTCCATCACCATCCTGGTGAGCAGGTAGAGGCGCGGCTCGATCGACGAGATGTGGACGTACTCGGCGTTGTTCGAGTGCGAGCCGAAGGCGCGCAGCCCCAGCCCTTCGATGACGGGCGCCGTCGTGCGCAGGGCGGCATAGGCCGCATCGGTGCCGCCGCCGGTGGAGACGGTGGCCACCTTCAGCGTGCCGCCGGCTTCGGCGTAGAGCTTCTGCGCGTGCTGCGCGGCCTTGAGCGACTGCTCGCGGAAGGGAAGCGGGGGATAGAGCCGCTCGAACTTCACGTCCACCGTCGTGTCGGGGATGAGCTGTTTCTTGATCCGCTCGCGAATGGTGGCCTCGACGGCGGCGAAGTCCTTCTCGTCGTCGGCCCGCATGTCGCCGAGCGCGCGCGCGTCGGCGGGAATGGCGTTGGGCACGCTGCCGCCGCTCACGACGGTCCAGTTCATCTTCACGGCCTTCGACGGATTGCCCAGATCGCGCATCTGCAGCAGCTGGTGCGCCAGCTCGTAGACGGCGTTGCGCCCCTGTTCGGGTGCGCTGCCGGCGTGCGACGCGCGCCCCTTCACGGTAAGCACCGCGAGCTGCACGCCAGACGTCGCGAGCCGGACGCTCTCGTCGAGCGGGCTGCTCTCGCACGACAGCACGAGGTCGTGTTCCGCGCCGAGCTTCGCGATGAGGTCGCGCTCCGCCACAGAGCCCACCTCTTCGTCCGGGCTGATGAGCACCGTCACCAGGCCGTAACGGTCGAAGTTGAGCGCCTTCAGCGCTGCGAGTGTGTGAATGATGAGCGCGACGCCGTGCTTGTTGTCGCCGATGCCCAGGCCGTAGGCGCGGTCGCCGTCCACGCGGAACGGCTGCTGCGCCAGCATGCCGCGCTGGTAGACCGTGTCCATGTGCGCGAGCAGCAGCACCCGCTTGGTGCCGCGGCCGCGGAAGCGGGCGACGACCGTGTCGCCCACCACCTCCGGCGTGCTCGTGAAGCGCGGCATGTCGGCGGCCGGCGGCACCATCTCGACCTCGCCGCCGAGCGCGCGCAGTCG
>DASRPM010000323.1:0-38708 GCA_035646375.1 Vicinamibacterales bacterium | reverse complement strand
CGCACGTCGAGGAGCGCCTCATCGGGGAGTGAGAACCAGTCCTGGGAGATCCGCGCGCGAGGCATGCCGACGCCTTCATTCTAGTGAAGTCGCGCTGAGCTGGCCGGAACGATAGACTTGAGGGTCATGACGACCATGTTGGCCACGCAGGAGCGCGACCGCACGAAGATTGCGGACACCTACAAATGGAACCTCGCCGAGGTCTATCCCGACGCCGCCACCTGGCGGGTGCGGAAGGCGGCGATCACCGAGGAGATTCCGTCGTTGCGGGCGTTCGAAGGCCGCCTCGGCCGCGATGCCGGCAGCCTCGCCGGGGCGCTCGAGCTGATGTCGCGCCTCGACAAGGAGATCTCGCGCCTCTACGTCTACGCGAGCATGGTGGCCGACGAGGACTCGCGCCTGTCCGAGCCGCAGGGCATGCAGCAGGAGATGCAGAATTTGTACGCCTCCTTCGGGGCGCAGGCGTCATTCGTGGAGCCCGAGTTGCTGCGCGTGGGAGCCGCGACCATCGAGGGCTTTCTGGCCGCCGAGCCGCGGCTGGCGCCGTTCGCGTTCCTCCTGCGCGACGTGGTCCGCCGCGCCGCCCACACGCTCAGCGACGCGGAGGAGAAGCTGCTCGCCGACGCCTCGCCGCTGGCCTCGTCGGCGACCAACATCTACACGATTCTGTCGAACGCCGACTTTCCGTACCCGACCGTCGCCATCAGCTCCGGCGAGTCCGTGAAGGTGGATCAGGCCGGCTATACAGCGCTGCGCGCGTCGGCCAACCGCGACGATCGCCGGACGGCGATGTCCACGTTCTTCGGCGCCCTCGGCAACTTCAGCCGCACGTTCGGCACGACGGTGAACTCGAGCGTGCAGAAGGCGCTGTTCTACTCGCGCGCCAAGAAGTACGGCTCGAACCTCGAGGCGGCGCTCGACGGGCCCAACATTCCGGTGTCGGTCTACATGCGCCTCATCGAGGGTGTGAACGCGCACCTGCCGACGTTCCACCGGTACCTGAAGCTGCGGCGCCGCGTGATGCAGCTGCCCGACGAGCTCCACTACTACGACCTCTACGCGCCGCTCGTCTCGTCGGTGGAGCTGCGCTACACGCCCGAGGAAGCGCAGGCGCACGTCGTGACGGCCATGCGGCCGCTCGGCGCGGAGTACACCGGGGTGCTCGAGCGCGGCTTTCGTGACCGCTGGGTGGACTGGTATCCCACCGAGGGCAAGGTGTCGGGTGCCTACTCGAACGGCGGCGCCTACGACGTCCACCCCTACATCCTGCTCAACTACCTGGGGCAGTACAACGACGTCAGCACGCTGGCCCACGAGCTGGGCCACACGATGCACAGCTACTACTCGAACAGGGTGCAGCCGTATCCCACGGCCAGCTACACCACGTTCGTCGCGGAAGTCGCGTCCACTTTCAACGAGGCGTTGCTCATCGACCACGTGCTGAAGCAGATCGACGACGCGCCGACACGGCTGTCGCTGCTCGGCAATCTCCTCGAAGGGATCAAGTCCACCGTGTTCCGCCAGACGCAGTTCGCCGAGTTCGAGCTGCGCCTGCACGAGATGGGGGAGAAGGGGCAGCCGATCACCGGCGAGGCGCTGTGCTCGCTCTACATCGACATCTGCCGCCGCTACTACGGCCACGCGGCCGGCGTGTGCGTGGTGGACGACTTCGTCCAGCACGAGTGGAGCTTCATCCCGCACTTCTACCGCGAGTTCTACGTGTTCCAGTACGCCACGTCGTTCTGCGCCGCCGAGGCGCTCTCGGCGAAGGTGCTGGCGGGCGACACCGCCACACGCGACCGCTACCTCACGTTCCTCGGCCGTGGAGGGTCGCAGTATCCAATCGAACTGCTGCGCGACGCCGGCGTGGACATGACCACCGACGAGCCGCTCACCCTCACCATGGCGCGCATGAACGCCGTCATGGACGAGATCGAGAAGCTGATCTGAGGCGGGTTGGGCAGGGTGGGCGGGGTAGGCGGGGAAGGGAAAACACTCCGCGGTCGCATGCAGCCAGGTGATTCGAGCGTGTGGAGAGTTCCCCACCCTGCTCACCCTGCCCACTCCGCCTACCCTGCCTCCAGCAACTAGATAATCCGCTTGCCGAGCGCTGAGAGGGCGAGCTCCACGGCGAACTCGGCGGTGGTGTTCCGCAGATCCAGCGTCGGGTTCACTTCCACCAGATCGAGCGCCACCAGACGCTGCGAGTCGGCCACGAGCTCCATCAGCATGTGCGCCTCGCGGTAGTCGAGGCCGCCGCGGACGGGCGTGCCGACGCCGGGCGCGACGGAGGGATCGCAGACGTCGAGGTCGAATGACACGTGCAGCCCGCCGGTCCCCTCCGACGCCAGCGCGATGGCGCGCTCGGCCACGCGCGCGATGCCGTCCCGATCGACGTCCTTCATCGTGAACACGTGCACCCCGGCGGCGCGAATCTGATCCTTCTCGCGGTCGTCGAGGTTGCGGATGCCCACGAGCACGGTGTGCTCCGGGCGCAGCGACGGCGACGTGCCGATCGACGCGAGCTCCGCCGGCGGCCGTCCCAGCAGCGCCGCCAGCGGCATGCCGTGCACGTTGCCGCTTTCGGAGGTGTCGGGCGTGTTCATGTCGCCGTGCGCGTCCACCCAGAGGACACCGAGCGGTTTGCCCGTCCTGGCCCGCACCGCGTCGGCGCTGGCGGCCACCGAGCCGGCGGCCACGCTGTGATCGCCGCCGAGCACGAGCGGCAGCGCGCCGGCGTCGAGCGAGGCGCGCGCCATCGCGTGGACACGGCGGCACACGGCGGCGATGTCCTCGATGTACTTCTTGCGGACGTCACCTTCGCGGGCGAGCTCGCGAATGGGCGCCGCCACGTTGCCCTGATCCATCGTCGGGCGGCCCAGCGCGGCAATCCGCTCGCCGAGGCCGGCAATCCGCAGGGCCGACGGGCCCATGTCCACCCCGCGCCGTCCACCGCCAAGGTCGAGGGGCGCGCCGATCAGATGAACGGGCTGCATCGCGGCCTCGCTATGCGGCGGTGCTGCGCTTGATGAAGCCGGCCACGGTGGCCGCCGTGGCTCGCCCGTCGGCAATGCAGTCGGGAATGCCGATGGCGCGGAAGCCGCTGCCGGCCAGGAAGAGCCCGGGCAGCGCCTTGAGCCGCAGCTCGATCGCGGCCACGCGCGCCTGGTGGCCCACCGCGAACTGCGGGCTCTGACGCGGCCAGCGCGTGAGGCGGGTGACGATCGGCTCGCCGGAAATGTCGAGGAGCTCGGCGAGCTCCTGCGCGGCGGTCTCCGTGAGCGCCGCGTCGTCGTTGCGTTCGAGGCGATGCGGATCGCGGCCGCCGCCGAGGAACGCGCGCAGCAGCACGTGCCCTTCGGGTGCGCGGCCCGGCCACTTCGACGTGACCCACGTGGCCGCCAGCAGCGCGCGGCGCTCGGCCTTGGGCACCACGAACCCGGTGCCCTGCATCGGGTGGCGCACCTGATCGGCGCGGTAGCCGAACGCGACGGTTGCGGTGGATGCGTACGGAATGCTGTCGCAGGCGCCGGCGAGCACGGTGTCGAACGCGCGCAGCAGTCCGGCCGCGGTGTAGGCGGGTACGCAGAGGACGAGGGCGCGGCTGCGCAGCGAGCCCTCCGCCCACTCGACGGCGTAATCGCCCGCACGCCGGATCTCGGTGACGCGCGCCGACGTCGTCACCGTGCCGGACGCGAGCGCCGCGGCCAGCGCCTCGACCAGTTCGCCGGTGCCGCCCGGCAGCGACACGAACGCGCCTTGCGGCGAGCGCGTCATCTTCATCGCGCGGAAGGCGCGCAGGACGCTGCCGGACTGGCGCTCGGCTTCCACCAGGCGTGGAAACAGCGTGCGCACCGACAGCTCGTCGGCGTCGCCGGCGTGGATGCCCGCCAGCAGCGGGTCGGCCAGGTAGTCGGCCGCCTCGTGCCCGAAGCGGCGGCGGACGAAGGCGCCGATCGATTCGTCGTCGTCCTCGTGCCAGGTGCGCCTCGGCACCACGACCTCGGCCGCCATGCGCGCCTTGCCACCCGGCGTGAAGAGCGACGACGTGGCGAGCGCGCGGAACGACAGCGGGAAGCCAAGGAACGACCCTTCGGCCAGCGGATGCAGCCGGTCGTCGCGCAGCACGTAGGCGGTGCGCGGCAGCCGCGTGGTGACCAGGCGATCGGCAATCCCGAGCTCGCGGCAGAGTCCGACGCCGGCCGGCTTCTGCGCCAGCAGCGCATCGGGCCCGCAGTCCACCACCCAGCCGTCGAAGCGCTCGGTGCGGATGACGCCGCCCGGGCGGTCGCCGGCCTCGAGCACGCGCACCGAGCACCCGCGCCGCTGCAGCTCGTAGGCCGCCGAGAGTCCGGCAATGCCCCCGCCAACGATCGCGACGTCGATGACCGGGTCCACCGCGCTCCTCTAGGCCCGCGTGGCCGAGCGCGCCGCCGTGTGCACGTACTGCGCGAGCATCTGCACGTGCTCGACCGGCGTGGACGGCAGCAGGCCGTGCCCGAGGTTGAAGATGTGGCCGGGGCGGCCGGCGGCGCGCTGGATGATCTCGTCCACATGGCGGAACATCCGCGGCAGCGGGCCGAGCAGCAGCGTGGGATCGAGGTTCCCCTGGATGGCGCGGTCGTGTCCGATGCGCGTCCAGGCCTCGTCGAGCGGAATGCGCCAGTCGGCGCCCACGACGTCGCCGCCCGCCTCGCGCATGTCCGCAAGGATGTTCGCGGTGCCGGTCCCGAAGTGGATGGTCGGCACCCGCCGGCCGACCGTCTCGAAAATCCGCTGCGTGTGCGGCAGCGCGAACTCGCGGTAGTCGGCCTGATTGAGCGCGCCGACCCACGAGTCGAACACCTGCACCGCGTTGACGCCGGCGTCGATCTGCGCCACCAGGTAGTCGCCCACGATGTCAGCGAAGAGCGCGCAGAGTCGGTGCCAGTCGTCCGGGTGGCCGTACATCAGCGCCTTGGTCTTGGCGAAGTTGTTCGAGTGGCCTCCTTCGATGGCATAGGACGCCAGCGTGAACGGCGCGCCCGCGAAGCCGATGAGCGGCACGCGTCCTTGGAGTTCCTGCTGGATCTGCTTGATGGCTTGCAGGACGTGGGCCAGCGCCTCGCGCGGCTCGAACCGCTTCAGCCGCGCGATGTCCGCGGCGTCGTTGATGGGGGAGTGAATCTGCGGCCCCTCGCCCTTGAGAAAGTCGAATGGCAGCCCCATCGGTTCGAGGGGCAGCAGCAGGTCGGAGAAGAGGATGGCGGCGTCCACTTCGATCCGGCGGACCGGCTGCAGCGTCACCTCGGTGGCCAGATCAGGATTGCGGCAGATGTCGAGCAGCGACCACTTGGCGCGGAGCGCGCGATACTCCGCCATGTAGCGGCCGGCTTGCCGCATGAACCAGACGGGCGTCGTGTCTACCGCCTCTCGGCGGCACGCGCGCAGGAACCGGTGCGGGTTCACGACGTCGCCAGCAGGCGGCGGGCCAGGGCTACCAGCTCGTCGAGCCAGAGCGGCTTGAAGCGCAGGTCCACCCCGAGCGTGGTGAGCTCCGACACGTGGTCGGGTTTCGGATAGTAGTCGCCGCTGACAACGGCCATCGGTGTACGGGCAAGATGGGGCATGGCTTTCAGGGTCCGCACGAGATCCATGCTCGTGCCGAGCGGGCTCCGCAGGTCTACGATGACGGCCGTGGGCCGGTGGGTCTGGGCGAGCTTGAGGCCCTCCTGAGCCGACAGCGCGGCCCACACTTCGTGGCCTTCGAGCCGCAGCATTCGGGAGAACGTGTCCGTCACGCTACTGTCGTCGTCCACGATCAGCACGCGCGCGGCGGGCGGGCTGCCGGAGACACGGGACACGCCGTCATTGTCGGTCCCGCAAGGGGGGCGGTCAAGGCAAGCGCGGCTTCGCCACGACCCAATTGCCCGGTCTGGAGCCCTAAACTGACGGGGTTGGCAACGGAGTCGTGCTATATTCTCGGCGTTTCGTAGGTGAATTCAGGTTTTTCGGCCGCCCTCACGTTTTCCAGCCCCTCGCGTCGGAGGTTGTATTGAGCCCTATCCTCGTGCGGCCCGTGCGCGAGCAGCTCGAGCACGATCGGGTCATTCGCCTGCTTCAGGCGAAGTACAAGAGAAAGTTCGACGTCGCCATCAATCCCGGTAACGAGCGGACGGCTCCGGTGGGCACCGGTACCCCCTGGTACCCGGACCTCGTGCTCCAGGAGCGCGGCCGCAAGCTCGTGGGCGTCGTCGAGGTCGAAACCGCCGAATCGGTCAACAACCTCGAGGCGATGTCGCAGTGGGTGGCTTTCGGCAAGCTCCGGGCGCAGTTCCATCTCTACGTCCCGGCCTCGGCCATCGACAGCACGCGGCGGCTCTGCGTGGACCTGGGTATCCCCGTGGCGGAAATCTGGGCCTATCATTCGATTGGCGACCAGCTCCGGTTCACACTCGTGCAGAAGACCGGGCCCGGGCTGCCGAAGGGCTCCCCCGAACCGCGGAGCAGCGCCCCCAAACCGGCGGCCGTGAACGGCGCCGGTCGATCGAACGACAAGGCAGCCGCCAAGCCGGCCGCCAAGAAGGTAGCCAAGGCTCCCGCGCCGCCGGTCAAGAAGGCGGTCGCCGCGCCCGTGAAGAAAACCGCTCCCGCCAAGGCACCCGTGGCCACGAAGCCACCCGTGGCCGCCAAGGCGGCGGTGGCTGCCAAGGCTCCTGCTCCGAAGAAGGCCGCCAAGCCGGCCAACGGGAAGGCCGCCGCCGTCGCGAAGCCAGCCGGCAACGCCAAGAAGAAGGCCACGCCCGTCAAACGGCGGTAGACGGCCGTGCCCTTTCTGCGCGTCATCCGCGACAAGCGGGGGTACGAGACCACGTACCTGATGCACTGGTTTCAGGACTTCGGGCGGCAGCGCTCGAAGATCCTGTATGCCTTCCGCTCGCCGTCCGGCACGCGCGTCGGCCGCGACGCGATCGACCCTGGCCTGATGCGGCAGCTCGAGGTCCAGAACCCCGGCATCGCGTTCGACTGGAAGGCCGTGCTCGCCGAACGGCAGGTGATCGAACCGTCGCCCGAGCTCCGGCGGCGCCGGCCCAAGCGGGGAGAAGAGGCGAAGGCTGCCGCGCCTCCGCCCGCGGCTCCCGCGCCGAAGCCCGAGCCGGCCGCGCCGGCCCCGCCCCGGCCGATGATTCCGGCCGCCATCGAAGGGCTGACTCCGGAAGACCGCCTCGCCTTCCTGCAGCATTGGTATCCGATCGTGCGAGAGCGCGTCGATCGCCGCGCCTCGGATCCGGACCGGCACACGGCGCTGCTCTCGCTGGCCGAGCGGATGAATCCGGAAGGATGGGCGCCCGAGGAGATGGAGACCAGGCTCCAGCAGGCGGGCGAGGCGCTCGAGCGGCTGTCGCACGTGTTCGCCCGCCGTCGCCGCCGGGCGCGCCGCAAGGGGCCGGGCGACGAGGCCCCCCCGCCTCCGGCCACAACCACGCCCGAATCGTCTTAACGCGCGAATCGCGCTTCGAACGTGGCCACTTTCTCGAGCCGCCGCAGGTGCCGCGATTCGCCCGAGAACGTCGCGCCGAGAAACGTGGTCACGATGTCCTGAGCGAGGGAGGCGCCGATGACGCGCGCCCCGAGGCACAGCACGTTCATGTCGTCGTGCTCGACGGCCTGGTGGGCGGTGTAGGTGTCGTGACACACGGCGGCGCGGATGCCGGGGAATTTGTTCGCGGCAATCGACACGCCGGCGCCGCTGCCGCACACGATGATGCCGCGGTCGGCGTCGCCGTTGCGGAGCGCCTGGGCCACGGACTCAGCCGCGTCGGGGTAGTCCACGGGCGCCGTGGAATGCGTGCCGAGGTCGAGGACGGCGTGGCCCTTCTGGCCCAGAATTGCGGCCAGATCCCGCTTTAATTCGTAACCCGCGTGGTCGCAGCTGAGGGCCAGGCGCATCGCGCAAGACTGCTATACTTTTCGCCTATGCGCAACACCATCCGGTTCGTCGCCGTCGCTTTCCTCGCGCTCCTGGTGACCTCCGGTTCCGGGTCGTGGCGCGACCGGCTCTACGCCCAGGCCCCGAGCGTGCCGGCGACCTCCCAGTCGTCGCAGGCCGGGCGTCCCGATTTCCGCGTCACGGTCGATCTCATCACGACCGACATGATCGCGCGGGACACCAAGAACGATCAGTTCATCGCCGACCTGAAGCCGGAAGAGATCGAGATCTACGAGGACGGCGTGAAGCAGAAGATCGCCTCCATCGAGCTGGTGCACGGCGGGCGCGCCTACAGCGTCATCAAGCTGCCGGCGGCGCCGGTGCAGGAAGGCATCATCCTGCCGCGCAACAAGCCGACCAACGACACGGCCGGCCGCGTTTTCATCATCTTCATCGACGACCTGCACCTCGACTTCCGCCAGACGCCGCGTACGCGCAAGCTGCTGCAGGACATGCTGAAGAACCTGATCCACGACGGCGACATGTTCGGCATCACCACCACCGGCACGTCATCGCTGTCGATTCAGCTCACCTACGACCGGCAGGTGCTCGATCACGCGGTGTCGCGGATCACGGGCAACGCGCTCAAGCCGAAGGAAATCATCGAGGGCTCGCAGGGCTCGAACGGGCCCACCGAGCTGCGTCACCGCGCGCACGTGGCGTTCTCCACCGCCTACGACCTGATGAAGAACCTGGAGAAGCTGCAGAACCGCCGGAAGGCGGTCATCTACATCAGCAGCGGCTACGACTTCAATCCGTTCGAGAAGGGCCGTCTCGAGGAGACCGCGCGCCGCTGGCACGTGGAGAACGCCGACGACCTGCAGAGCGATCCGTTCTACCGCACGCAGCAGAGCTCGCAGGCGCTCGCCGAATCCGATCTCGTGCGCGAGCTCGCGGAGCTGACGCGCGCCGCCAACCGCGCCAACGCGACGATGTACACCATCGACCCGCGCGGCCTCGTGGCCGGGCAGGACATCGACGAGGAAGTGGACATTCAGGACTGGAACGCCTACCTGCGCGAGTCGCAGGACAGCCTGCGCGTGCTGGCGGAACAGACGGGCGGGATTGCCGTCGTCAACCAGAACGACTTCAACAAGGCGCTGAAGAAAATCGACAACGAGACGAGCGACTACTACGTCATCGGCTACTACTCGAGCAATCCCGACCCGCTGAAGCGCACGCGGAAGCTCGACGTGAAGGTGGCGCGGCCGAACGTCAACGTCGTCGCCCGGACGTCCTACTCTCTGAGGCCCCTGCCAGGAAGATAGCGCCCGCTACCTGGCCGCTGACAATTCCCTGAGGTCGGGCCGCACCGCCGCTTCGAGCCGGGGCCTCACGGCCTCGGCCACTTTCATCACCTCGGCCACCATCCGCGGCAGACGGCTCATCTTCGGATAGATCCATCCGGTCTGACGCGTCAGCGTGTGGCCGGCGATCCGGCTGCAGAAGAGCTGCTTCTGCCGCACGTCGTCGGCGGCCGCCTGCCACGGGATGACGCTGATGCCCAGCCCGTTGCGCACCATCGCCTTGATGATCTCGACGTTCTCGGTCTCCATCACGATGTGCGTCTCGATGCGTTCGCGCGTGAAGAACTCTTCCACGAGCCGCCGCGTGATCGAGCCGCTCTCGAACAGGATGAAGGGCTGCCGGTCGAGATCGGCGGGCGTGATCTCCTTCTTCTTCGCGAGCGGGTGCGACGGGTAGGTGATGAGGAGCAGCTCGTCCTGGAAGAGCGGGACCTCGATGAAGTCGGTGGCGTCGATGGGCAGGGTAACCAGCCCGAGATCCGCGGCGCCCGCCCGCAGGACGGCAATGGAACGCTCGGCGCTGCCGACCGTGACCTTGAGGTCGAGGTTCTGGTGGCTGCGGCGCACCTCGGCGAGCAGCGACGGGAACACGTACAAGCAGACTGTCATGCCGCCGACCAGCCGGATGGTGCCGCGGAGCGACTCGCGCGTCTCGCTGATGGCGGCTACCGTGTCCTGCAGGTCCTGGAAGACGCGGTGGCTCAGTCGCAGCAGCGACTCGCCGGCGGGCGTGATGCGGACCTTGCGGCCGACACGGTGGAACACCGCCTCGCCCAGCTCCTCCTCGAGCAGGATCACCTGACGGCTGATCGCCGACTGCGAAACGTGAAGGCGGTGTCCGGCGGCCGTGAACGAGCCCGTCTCGGCTATCGCGCGAATGACCTCGAGCTGGCGCAGATCCATGAGCGCCAGCGTACATCTCGATTCCGCATAGGTTCAAGAGCACCTATGCGGAAACGAGCGGACTGGCAGGTGGGCAGGTAAGCAGGTGAGCGGGTAGGGCGAATCGATCGTGGCTGCGGCCTTCAGGCCTGCCGGGCCTTGGCTTTGGGCTCCGGCCGCTCCAGAAGCGCCCGAACGCGATCGACCGCTTCCTTCAGGTAGCCCTCGTCCATCTCGATGCCTACGAAGTCCACGCCGAGCGTGGCGCAGGCCACGGCGGTCGAGCCAAGGCCCATGAACGGGTCCGCGACGGTGCGGGCGCGGTCGAGTCCGTGGAGCCGCAGACACATCTCGGGCAGTTTGGGCGGGAAGGTGGCCGGATGGGGGCGATCCTTCTCGCGGCTCTGAATCGTGTCGTACGGGATGAACCACGTGTTGCCGCGGCAGCGGACCCCGCCGGCCGCCGTCTGCCAGCGCGCCACGTTCGACTGATCCTGATAGCGCACGCCAACGGCTTGACGATCGAGTGGCGTATTGCCGCCAGGCGTGAAGTGGAACACGAACTCGTGACAGTCATGCAGGAAGCGGCGGCTGTTGATCGGCTTGTAGTGACCCACCGCCAGATCGTCGGCGAGCCCCGACCGCGTTCCCGCCAGCGCCTTCTCGATGGCGATCGACTTGATCCAGTGGATGGTGTTCTGCAGCCGGAAGCGGCCGCGCGCGGCCTGCGCGACGTCGAGCGCGGTCCACGGGTCCGTCGGCTTGGCTCCGACGTTGAGGAAGAGCGACCCCTGCGGCGTCAGCGCGCCTGCGGCGGCGGCCAGCCAGCGATCGGTCCACTGCAGATACTCCGAACGAGGGATGGTGTCGTCGTAAGTGCGGTAGCGGATGCCGAGGTTGTACGGCGGCGACGTCACGATCGCGTCCACGCTGCCCGCCCCGAGCTGGGGTAGGAGTTCCGTGCAGTCGCCGAGGTAGAACCGAAACGTGGAGGCGCCGGAAGAGAGCGTGGTATGGGGACGGAGCGATCGAGCCACCGCGCCGATTGTAGCGCGGCGTTCGAGGAAGGCCGCGCGCTACGACGCGCGCGTTTCGAGAAGGCTGACGGCGGGGACGTGCTCGCGCTCGGCTGCCACCGTGTGGTTGCGGCGGTGCGCGTGCGACTCGCAGGTGGAGCCCTTTTCCTCGACGTAGGTCAGCTCACGGCCGCTCGCCAAGTCGCGATAGCGGCCGATCACGCAGCCGCAGGTGAGCGTCCGAAACCCAAGGAGCCTCACGAGACTCATGGTTTGCCTCCGTTCATATAAACGAGCAAATCGCGTGCCGCGAACATCGGACCTCGCGCGGGGTCGGTGCCGGATCCTCACCTCGGAAAATCGCGCCTGAATCGTGGAGATCGCGCCCGCATGTGCGGCCGTTTTGGTGGACACAACGTGTCACCAAGGCGACAAAAAGCGCCACGGATTGGATCACCTTCAATAGGTTGGACCACACGACGGACGCCGCGCAGGCGCGGAGTTCTGAGGTTCTGAGATTCGCCGGCCAGAACTGGGCGGCGCGGGAGCGCCCGGCAATCCGGCTCCATGCCGGTTTTCGATAGCCCTTACGACAGCGGCTGGCTAGGCTCGTGGTTGGTCACCGGCCGCGCCGGGCGCGCGTTCTGGAACGCCTGCAGATCGCGGGCGCGCTGCGAGCCGGCGACCTGGCGGGCGCGTGCGACCCGCACGAGGAACGCCGCATGGAAGCCGCCGATCACCAGGGTTTCGAGCGGGGTGGGCTCGGGGACGAGCGCCGTTGTCATGTTGAGGATGGTCGTGGCCGAGAACACCACGGTGAACAGCGGGTCCACGCCGCTGCCGCGGACCCGCGGCGCGATGGCCATCGCGGTTGTCTCCCAGGCCGGCCCCCCGGGCGTGCCTTCATAGAAGACCTGGAGGTAGCGGCCGATTCTTTCTACACCGACGTGCAGCGCGTTGATCGCTTCAAAGCCCGCGACGAGGATGGCGAGTGGAGGCAGTGCGGCGACCGGCAGGTCGCCGAAGAGGACGACGACGATGGCGAGGCACCCCCAGCCGAGGATGACGACCGGCACCAGCACCATGCGGGCGGTGCCCCGCGACGCGATGGTCGCGCGCAACGCTGTGAACTCGCTCTCCGACAGACTCATGACCGCCTCTGTGGCACCTGTTTTGGACCTCTAGCCCCCGGGAACACCGGGGAGGTGGTGCAGGGGTCGCGCACGAAATCGTGATCGTGGTGCGTCTACCTCTTGCAGCATACAGATTGTCTGTTATTATGCCGATACACGTAACAGCTTGTTTCCTAAAGGGTTGCCTGTGAACACTTCCCGCCTGTTCAGCCTGGCCCGGGCCATTTGTGCCCTGTCGCTCGTGGTTACGTGGGGCCTACCGGCTGAATCAGCCACGTCCAAGAAGAGTTCACGCTCGTCCGTCACGCGGGCCCAGGGCTCTCAGAAACTCACGCTCAAGAAGAAAAAGGTCACCTCTTCGCGGACTAGAGCCACCCGTGCCCGGGCCGCCCTTCGCGCCCGCCAGCTCCAGGAAGCCCGGCAGCCCCGGTTCAAGTTCGACGCCTCGGGCGCGCTGGTTCCGGACATCCGCGCCGAAGCCGCCATCATCTACGACCCCAAGACCGGCCAGGTGCTGTGGGAGCAGAACTCGCTCGACCAGCGCTCGATCGCCAGCATCACGAAGGTGATGACGGCGGCCGTCATCCTCGAGGATCCCGACGTGGATCTCACGACGCCGGTCGTGGTCGATCGCAGCGACGTGCGCGCGGCCTCCACCACGTATCTCCGCGCCGGGTACAAGGTCACCAAGGACGATCTGCTGCATCTGCTGCTGATCGGATCGGACAACGCCGCCGCCCGCGCGCTGGCGCGCACCTCGCCGCATGGGTCGCAGGGCTTCGTGCGCCGCATGAACGAGAAGGCCGAGGAGATGGGGCTGCAGAGCACGAGCTACGCGGATCCCTCGGGTCTGCTGAATGCCAACCTGTCGTCGGCCTATGACATGGCCCGTCTCATCAGCTACGTCTCGGGCAACGAGCGCATCGCGAGCATCATGCGCACGCCGCAGTACACCGTCGACGCCGGCCGCCGCCGCATCACGGTGTCGTCCACGAACCAGCTGGTGAAGTCGGGCGACGTGAACGTGCAGGCGGGCAAGACCGGTTTCATCCGCTCCGCGGGCTACTGCCTCGCGACACTGATCCGTCTGCCGCAGGGCGGCCCGGACGTCGCCGTCGTGGTGCTGGGTGCCAAGTCGAACGCAGGCCGCTTCTGGGAAACGCGCCATCTGTTCAACTGGCTCGCGGGCAAGGCGGAGAACCTGATCGGCGGCGCCGTCGAAGCCGCCGCGCCGGCGCCAACCGCGAACAACTAAGAGCGTCCCACGAGAATCCAAAAGGGCGGTCCTTCGGACCGCCCTTTGTTTTGTACGCGCGCGGCTAGAGGCCAAAGGCTAAAGGCTAGAGGCTTTCAAGAATCAGCTCGTGTATCCCCGCTGCATCGCCGCGGCGTCGAGCGGCAGCATGGCGACGCCGTCCACGACCGGCATCATCGGGCGCGAGGCGCGGCGTGCGTCGAACGCCTTCACGTAGCGTTGGCACGCGTCGCAGCCGTAGACGCGATACAGCCCATCGCTCGTCCCGAACGACGTGATGCGGCTGCGATCGCTGTTCAGGCAGAACGGGCACTTCACCGCGTCGAACCGCCACAGCAGCAGGCAGCGCCCGCACACAAGATGACGATCGCCCTGCGGGTCGAGCATCGCCAGGTCCGGCTCGCCGCCGCACAAGGCGCAGTGGGCGTGCGACCACTCCGACAGTTCCGGGCGCCGCTGAAGGACCTCCGCACATTTCGACAGGAACGGGCGCATGGCCAGCGTCAGCACGTGCCCGACGATCTCCGGCTCGCCGTCCGCCGGCACGGCGGCGACCGCCGCCGTCGCGCTCATGGCCGCCGCGGCGCGCTCCGCCCCTTGGCGATACCAGCGGGCCGCCACCTCGAGCAGCCGGTCGCCGCGTCCCAGGTTGTGCACCTGCTGAAACTCCGAGGCGTCCAGGGCATCAAAGCGATGGAGGACATCCGCCGTTTGGCGGACCATCAGGCGGAGGTCGGTGAGATCGAGCGGAATGTGCTCGAACCGCAACAGCGGGCGCCCTTCCAACTGGTGCCGCTGGAGGATGTTAGCGTCGAGCTCGAGTGGTGGCAGCGGCACGCGGCTCTGCACGCGGCGCTGCAGCTCCAGCAGCTCGATGTGCATGTCCACGGCGGTGGCGAGCTCGGGGTGACGCACCCTGATCGCGCGCAGTTCCGTGATCTCGCGGGACTCGGCGCGGGAGCGGACAGGGGGGCCTGGCACGGGCCCGATCATACACAGCAAGAGGGGAACACTGTGTGGTGCGGGATAATTCCTAGGGGATGCGGATCCTGATGGTGGCCTCGGAGGCGGTGCCGTTTGCCAAGACCGGCGGTTTGGCGGACGTGGCGGGCGCCCTGCCACGAGCGCTTGCCCGGTTGGGCCATGACGTTGAGGTGGTCATGCCGCGCTATCGCGGCGTCACGGCCGGCGAGCGCGTCGGCCGCATCACGGTGACGCTGGGCACGCAGCCGCTCGACGCGGGTGTCCACGCGGTGTCGGCCGACGGGGTGCGGACCATCTTCATCGACCAGCCGGCGTACTTCGATCGCGACGGCATCTACGGCACGCAGGGCCAGGACTTTGCCGACAACCCGGAACGGTTCGCCTTCCTGGCCCACGCGGCGCTGCGGTGGGCCGCGTTGACCGGCGCGCGCTACGACGTGATCCACGGGCACGACTGGCAGGCGGGCCTGGTGCCGGTGATTCTGTCGATGGCGGCGCAGCCGGCGCCGGCGCTGGCGCGCGTCCCGTTCGTGTTCACGATCCACAACCTGGCGTACCAGGGCGTGTTCGAAGGGGAGTGGCTGCCGCGATTGGGGCTCGGCACCTCGCTGATGCGCGTGGACGGCATGGAGTACTGGGGCCGCATCAGTTTCCTGAAGGCGGGCATCGTGTTCAGCCGCATGGTGACGACGGTGAGCCCGCGGTATGCGGAGGAGATCCAGACGGCGCAGTACGGGTTCGGCTTCGACGGCATCCTGCGCGAGCGGGCGGGGAAACTGGTGGGCATCCTCAACGGAATCGACTACGACCAGTGGAATCCCGCGGCCGATCCGCACCTGCCGCAGCCGTACGACATCGATCACCTCGAGGGCAAGCTGGCTTCGAAGCGGCGCGTGCTCGAGGTGTTCGGGTTCCCGGTGAACGAGACCACGCTGGCGCGGCCGCTCATCGGCATGGTGTCGCGCCTGGTGGATCAGAAGGGATTCGATCTGCTGCAGGCGGCGGCCGACGAGCTCCCTGGCCTCGGGGCCTCGTTCGTCCTGCTCGGCACCGGCGACCGGCGCTACGAGGATCTGTGGCGCGGCATGGCGCGACGGTTCCCGGACGTGGTGGCCGCGCACATCGGCTTCGACGAGGGGCTGGCGCACCTGATCGAGGGGGGCGCCGACATCTTCCTGATGCCCTCGCATTTCGAGCCGTGCGGGCTGAACCAGATGTACAGCCTGCGCTACGGCACCGTGCCATTGGTGCGCGCCACCGGGGGGCTGTACGATACGGTCAGGAACTACGATCCGGCGACCGGCGGCGGCACCGGCTTCACCTTCGACGACTACACGCCGGAGGCGCTGCTGGGCACGTTGCGGTGGGCGCTGAGTGTCTTCTCGCAGCGCGACGCCTGGCGGCGGCTGCAGCGGGCGGGCATGGAGCAGGACCATTCGTGGGATTCGTCGGCGCGCGCCTACGTGAAGGTGTACGAGCGCGCCCGCATGGGGAATTGAGATGACCTTAGGCCTTAGACCTGAGGCCTTCGAAGGTCGAAGGCCCAAGGCCCAAGGTCGTCACGTTACAGAGGAGCAAAGAGGCGATGGCATCCGACAAAGTGAAGACGTTTACCGACAGCAACTTCGGCACGGAGACCAGCAAGGGGCTGGTGCTCGTGGACTTCTGGGCCGAGTGGTGCGCTCCGTGCCGCCGCCTGGCGCCCACGGTCGATGCGCTGGCGTCGGACTACGACGGCCGCGTGACGGTGGCCAAGATGAACGTCGACGAGAACCCCGAGGTGCCCGGCAACTACGCCATTCGCGGCATCCCGACGCTGCTGCTCTTCAAGGACGGCAACCTCGCCGAGACGATCGTCGGCCTGCAGTCGAAGGAAGACATCGCGGCCAAGATCGAAAGGCATCTCTGATGGCCGAGCATCGGGTGGTGATCATCGGGTCGGGCCCGGCCGGCCTGACGGCGGCGCTGTATACCGCCCGCGCCAACCTCAAGCCCCTCCTCATCGAGGGGCTCGAGGCCGGCGGCCAGCTGATGCTGACCACGATGGTGGAGAACTGGCCCGGGTTCCGCGAGGGCATCATGGGTCCCGATCTCATGGCGGAGATGCGGGCGCAGTCCGAGCGGTTCGGCGCCGAGGTCATCCAGGGCGACGTGTTGAAGGTCGATCTGGGGCAGCGGCCGTTCCCGATGACGCTCGCCGACGGCCGGCCGGTGCACGCCGACGCGCTGATCATCGCCACCGGTGCCTCGGCGCGCTGGCTCGACATCGGCTCGGACCGCAAGCTGTCCGGGCACGGCGTCTCCACCTGCGCGACGTGCGACGGCTACTTCTTCCGCGGCAAGCCGATTGCGGTCGTGGGCGGCGGCGATTCGGCGATGGAGGAAGCGGTCTACCTGACGCGCTTCGCGTCGAAGGTGATCGTGATTCACCGCCGCGACACGCTGCGCGCGTCGAAGATCATGCAGGACAAGGCGTTTGCCAATCCCAAGATCGAGTTCATGTGGGATTCGGAGATCGCCTCGGTCAACGACGTGGAGAAGGGTGAAGTGACGGGCGTCACGGTGCGCAACCTGAAGACCGACGCGCTCACCGAGGTGCCGCTCGACGGCGTCTTCATCGCCATCGGCCACACGCCGAACACGACGCTCTTCAAGGGGCAGATCGAGCTCGACGCCAACGGCTACATCGTGACGCGCGACGGCAGCCGGACGAGCGTGCCAGGCGTGTTCGCCGCGGGCGACGTCCAGGACCACATCTACCGGCAGGCCATCACGGCCGCCGGCTCTGGCTGCATGGCCGCGATCGACGCCGAACGGTTCCTCGAAGGGCTGCCGGGGCACGCCGCCGAGAGCGCCCCCGCCGCCGCCGCGCACTGATTCCGACATGGCCGTGACGGGCAAGACCGGAGGAGCCACCGCGCCGCTCCTGGTCTTGCTCGACACCGCGTACAACCAGGCGTCGTGGCACGGGCCCAACCTGCGGGGCTCGCTGCGCGGCGTGCCGCTCGGCGCCGCCGCGTGGCGGCCTCGGCCCGGCGCGCACAACGTGTGGGAACTGCTGGTGCACGCGGCGTACTGGAAGTACGTGGTATGGCGCCGGCTCACCGGCGCGGCGCGCGGCTCGTTTCCACTCGAGGGGTCGAATTTCTTCGAACGGCCGCTCCGGCGGACGGCCGCGGCGTGGCGCGACGACCTCCGCCTGCTCGACGCGGTGCATCGCGATCTGCGCGCGGCCGTGGCCGCCACCCGGCCGCGTGACCTGGAGAAGCGCCTGCCGGGCAGTCGCGTGACGCGACTGCATCTCATTGCCGGCGCGGCCGCCCACGACGTGTATCACGCCGGGCAGATTCAGCTGCTCAAGAAGCTCCATTCAGGGCGCGCCGGGCGCTGACCGTGCCCCGACGCCTGCGAACGGTGGTCGCGTGCGCCGCTGCCGCCGCGGTTGTGCTCGGGGCGCCGGTCATCGGCGACCTCCGCAACGCCCTCCTGCGGTCGTTTCCACGCGACTACGTCGCGATCATCTCGGCCGCGGTCGTGCTCGGCGCCGTGATCGTGCTGGCCGCCTGCCTGCGGGCGATCACCGACGACCGGCCGCGGCGGATCGGCCTCCTCGGGCTGGCGGTCGCGCTCGCCGCGGTCTCGTTTGCGTCGCTGCGCTCCGGCAACCCGAACGTGGACGCGGTGGAGGCGTTTCACTTCGTCGAGTACGGCGTGCTGACGCTGCTGTTCTTTCCGTTCGGGCAGGCGGGCCCGCGCTGGGAGGCGTACGTCCAGGCCGCGCTCGCCACGACCGTCGTCGGAATTGCCGACGAGTGGTTTCAATGGTTCGTGCCCGGCCGCGCCGGCGAGTGGCACGACGTGCTGTTCGACCTGCTCGCTACGGGGTGCGGCCTGTTGCTGTGCCTGGCCCTGGACACTCGCACGGGCTTTCGTGGGGGCGCATCTTTAGATGCGCCCGACCAGCGAAGGGGCACACGCCTCGGCCTTCACGCGGCCCTGGTGATCGTGCTGCTCGGGGCCTTTCTTGCCACCCTTCACCTGGGCACCGAGATTCGCGATCCCGGGAGTGGCGTATTCCGGTCACGCTTTTCGGCCGATCGGCTGCGCGAGCTCGGCGCCGAGCGCCGGCGCCAGTGGGGCGGTGGGCCGCCGCCCGTCGCCGGCCGCTACGGCCGCGAGGACCAGTACGAAGCCGAAGCCTTGTGGCACGTCAGGCGCCGCAACTTCGGCATGGACCCGGACCGCAGGGGCGACCCGATCGAGCTCGACGTGGCGTGGCACGAGAACCTGATCCTCGAGCGCCACTTCGGCGCGGTGCTCGATGGGGCGTCGGCCGGCGGCGCCACCGGCCACCGGCTCGCGCCCGAGCAGCTCGCCGATGTGGAGGCGAGGCGCGCGCACGCCGCGACGCCGTTCGTCAGCGGCGCGGAGGCGCTGCCGATCTACCTGTGGCCTCCCGCCGTGTTCTGGGCGATCATCGCCGCACTGGCGGCCGGGGCGCTCGTGGCGGGCGCGTGGCTCGACCGCTCGCGCAGAATGCAGAATGTAGAGGGCGGTCTTTAGCCCGCCCTCTGGAGAAGTGCCATGCGCGACATCGTGAAATCGATCGAAGAGGAGTACATCCGCTACAAGAAGCTCGGCGAGTCGGCGCTCGCGCAGGTGGCTGACGCCGACCTCTCCAAGGAGCCGCCCGGCAACGGCAACTCGCTGGCCGCGCTGGTGTGGCACATCGCCGGCAACCTGGAATCGCGATTCACTGATTTCCGCACCGCCGACGGCGAAAAAGCCACGCGGGATCGCGACAGCGAATTCCTCTCCCGCGACGTGACCCGTTCCGAGATTCTCGACAAGTGGCAGCGTGGCTGGGCGCCGCTGCTCGCGGAAGTGAAAGCGCTCGCCGACGCCGACCTGGCGGCGACGGTCGTCATCCGCACGCAGCCCCTTCGGATCGACCAGGCGCTGCATCGCTCGCTCGCGCACGCCGCCTATCATGTCGGGCAGATGGTGTATCTCGCCAAGCTGTGGGTGGGCGAACGCTGGGACTCGCTCAGCATTCCGCTTGGCCAGTCGGCGGCGTTCAACGCGAAGCTGGCCACGTCGAAAGAGGCGTACAGCGCCAGCGGCTATCTCGAGCAGCGAACCGACAGCACCGGGCCCGCCACGCGGTGATCGATGGGCATTCTCAAACGGCTGTTCGGTCCCCCGGAGCCGGAGCCGCCGCCGCGCGGCGTCCTGGCGCTCGCGGCGCCGCTCGCGCGGCCGGCCGTCCACGTCGTGAAATCGACCGGCCAGACGCCGTCGTACCTCGGGGGGACGCCTCCGCTGCCTGGCGGGATGGCCTGGCCGTCGAGAGACGGCACGCCGCTCACGTTCCTCGCGTGCCTCGACCTCGCGTCGCTCCATGCCACGTTGCCCGTTCCGTGGTTGCCAGCCACCGGACGGCTGCTCTTCTTCTATGACGCGGAGAAGCAGCCCTGGGGCTTCGATCCGAAGGATCGCGGCAGCTGGGCGGTGATGCGTGCAGGTGATGGACCCGATGTCGCGAGCCCGGCGGCGGTGACGGCGCTGGCGCGTCACGCGGTCACGTTCACGAAGATCGACAGCTATCCGTCGTGGGAGCGGCCCGAGGTCACGGCGCTCGGCCTCACCGACGCGGAAGCCGAGATTCTCATCGACGCGAGCGATGCCGTGTTCGGCAAGGCGCCGCATCATCAGGTTGGTGGATTTCCGGATCCGGTGCAAGGCGACGAGATGGAGCTCGAATGCCAGCTCGTGTCACACGGCCTCTACTGCGGCGATTCCTCCGGGTACTTGAGCAGGCAAGCCGCGACGCTTCGCGACGGGGCGGCCGACTGGCGGCTGCTGCTGCAGGTGGACAGCGACGACGACCTCGGGGTGATGTGGGGCGACGGCGGCATCCTCTACTTCTGGATTCGCGAGGAGGACGCCCGCGCCGGCCGGTTCGACCAGGCGTGGGTGGTGCTGCAGTGTCACTGAAGCTGCTGGTCGTCGCGCTGCTCCTGATATCGCGGCCGGTTGCGGCCGACGAGCTCAGGATCATGACGTCGGGCACGTTCACGGCCGCGTTCCTCGAGCTCGCGCCGCGCTTCGAACGGGCGACGGGCCACCGCCTGGTGGCCGCGACCACCACGATGGGGGTCGGCGCCGAGTCGATCCCGAGCCGGCTGCAGCGCCGCGAGCCGGCCGACGTGGTGATCCTCGACGACGACGTGCTGAAGCAGCTGATCGCGGACGGTGCCGTCATCGCGGAGAGCCGGACGGCGCTGGCGCGCTCCGGCATCGGCATGGCCGTGCGCGCCGGTGCGGTGAAGCCCGACATCAGCACGGTCGACGCGCTCCGGCGCACGCTGTTGCAAGCCCGGTCGGTCGCGTACTCGTCGAGCGTGAGCGGCCGGTATCTCTCGACCGAGCTCTTTCAGCGGCTGGGCATCGCCAGCGAGATGGCGGCGAAGAGCCGCCGTATCGAACGCGAACGGGTGGGCGCCGTGGTCGCGCGCGGCGAGGCGGAGATCGGCTTCCAGCAGACCTCCGAGCTGCTGCCGGTCGCGGGCATCGACTTCGTCGGGCCGTTGCCGCCGGAAGTGCAGCGCGTGAGCGTCTTCTCCGCCGGCATCGCGGCGCATTCGCGAAACCGGGCGGCCGCCGAGTCGCTGATCCGCTTTCTGGCCTCGGCCGAGGTCGCGGCGACGGTGTCGGCAACCGGGCTCGACCCGGTGACGCGGTAGACGACGTGCCGGACATCTCGATCGGCGTAGGGACCCTCATCGGTTACGTGGTCGTGCCCGCTGTCCTGTTCGGGATGGCGTACTTCCCGATCGTCACGTTCCTGGCGCGCGGACTTGCCTCCCGCTACGCCAAGGTCGATCTGCGGCGCCGCTTCTTTGCCGCGGGCGTGGACGCGTCGCTCGTCGTGACGGGAGTGGTGCTGTACACGGCCAGCGGCGCCGTGCCGTTCCTGATCGGCGCCGCGATCTATGTGGCGATGCGGGACGCGATCGCCGGCCGCAGCGTCGGCAAGTTCCTGCTGGGCCTCGTCGTCATCCAACTCGAAACCGGCCAGCCCGCGGGGCCGATGGTCTCGTTGCGGCGGAACCTGCTCTTCCTCCTGCCGGGCGCCAACCTCGTGGCGGTGGGGCTCGAAAGCCTGACCATCGTGCGGGACCCGCAGGGGCAGCGCCTTGGCGACCGTCTCGCGCAGACGCAGGTCGTCGACGGCTTCGCGGCGAAAGAAGCCGCGCGCGCGCTTGTGGAGTGGTGGCGGCGGTTCCTTCCCGAGGCGACCCGCGCGGCGCGTCCACGGCGCGGCCCCGCGTTACCGATGGCGCACCGGCCGACACGGCACCGGCGGCGCCACGCGGCGTGAGCGCGATGCGGCGCGTGTGCGTCTTCTCCGGATCGAGCGGCGGCGTGCGTCCCGAGTATCGCGCTGCGGCAGAGGAGTTGGGCGGCCTGCTGGCCGGGCGCGGGATCGGTGTTGTGTACGGCGGCGCCCACGTCGGCCTCATGGGCGCGCTGGCGGATGCGGCGCTTGCCGCGGGCGGAGAGGTCGTCGGCGTCATTCCGGCCGTGCTCGTGGCCAAAGAGGTGGCCCACGCCGGCCTGACCGATCTTCGCGTGGTGGAGTCGATGCACGAGCGCAAGGCGCTCATGTCGGATCTGGCCGACGCGTTCATCGCGCTGCCGGGCGGCTGGGGCACGCTCGAAGAGTTCTTCGAGGTGCTGACGTGGGCGCAGCTGGGGCTGCACCGGAAGCCGTGCGGGCTCCTCAACGTGCAGGGGTACTTCGACGGGCTGCTGGCGTTTCTGGCCCACACCATCGACGAGGGGTTCGTCCGGCCGGAATACGCCGGGATGATGGCCGTGGCCGCCACGCCCGGAGAACTGCTCGATCGGCTCCACACTTCGACACCGCCCCGCGTCGAGAAATGGCTGGATCGAGCGAGCCGCTAGGCGCTACGCTCCGCCGCGTGACCTGGAGGCGAGAGCGATGATCAAGGTGAGCGTGCTGTACCCGAACGGCGCGGAGACGCGCTTCGACATGGACTACTACCTGGCGCAGCACATGCCCATGGTGAAGGCGAAGCTCGGCGCCGCGTGCAAGGCGATGGCCGTGGAACACGGGCTGGGCGGCGCGCAGCCAGGCTCGTCTCCGGCGTTCATCGCGATGGGTCACTTGTATTTCGACTCGGTGGCCGCGTTTCAAGAAGCCTTCGGCGCCCACGCCGAGGCCATCGTGGCCGACATCCCGAACTACACGAACGCGCAACCGACGATCCAGTTGAGCGAGGTCAAGCTCTGATGCGGCTGGTGCTGCTGCTCGTGCTGGCAGCAGTGCCAGCCGCGGCGCAGGGTCCGCGCGTGGCGATGACGTTCACGCCGCAGAGCGAGAACCCCAACTTTGCGGCGGCCGCCGTGGACTACGGCCGGATCTGGGCCGAGGAAGGCGAGCGCGTCATCCGCGCGATGGAGCAGGTGTCGAAACTCCAGTTCCCCGAGTCGGCCGTGGCCGCCCAGATCTACGAAGGCCCCAGCTTTTCCGGGGGCGGCAGCCTGCCGATGCGGCTGAGAGCCAGCTATCCGACCGAGATCAAGAAGGGCATGCTGGTCCACGAGCTGGGGCACCGGATGAACGCGCAGCTCCGGAGACGCCCGAAGGATCTCGACGAGCACCGGCTGCTGTTCCTCTACCTCTACGATCTGTGGGTGGAGTTGTACGGCAAGGAGTTCGCCGATCGCGAGGTCGCCTTCGAGCGCACGCTCAAAGGGCTCTACGACTACGACGCGGCCTGGACGTGGACGCTGTCGATGACCGCCGAGCAGCGCGCGTCGATGTTTGCCGGCGTCGTGAAGTCGAACGGCAAGTAGCAGCCCGCCTTCAGGCGGCCCGCCGCTACTCGATCCAGCCGCCGCCCACCACGACGTCGCCGTCGTAGAACACCGCGGCCTGGCCCGGCGTGACAGCGGACAGCGGCGCGTCCGACTCGAACTCCGCGCGGCCATCCGGCAGCGCGCGCACGCGTCCGGCCGTCGGGCGATGCCGGTGACGAATCTGCGCCGTGACCGCGCGCCAGCCGGACGGCACCTCGCCGCAGGTCCAGTTCACCTGCGACGCCGTCAGCGTGTGGCGCTCGAGCGCGTCGCGCGGGCCCACCGTGACCTGGCCGGAGTCGGCGTCGATGCGCAGCACGTAGAGCGGCACCTGCGACGAGATCCCCAGCCCCTTCCGCTGCCCGATAGTGAAGCGATGCACGCCCTCGTGCGTGGCGAGCGTGCGGCCGCTCTCGTCGGCCACGGCTCCCGCCCTCACCGCCGCCGGCGCCTGGCGCTCGACGAAGCTGGCGTAGTCCCCGTCCGGCACGAAGCAGATCTCCTGGCTGTCCGGCTTCTCGGCCACGCGCAGCCCGAGCGCCCTCGCATGTGCCCGCACCTCGGCCTTGGTCACCGCGCCTACCGGGAACGCGGCACTGGCCAGCTGTGCCTGCGTCAGCGAGAACAGGAAATAGGCCTGGTCCTTATCCGGATCGACGCCCCGCCGCAGCAGCCAGCGCCCGTCGGGCGCCTGCTCGACGCGCGCGTAGTGCCCGGTGGCCACGACCCCGGCGCCAAGGCCCTGGGCCCGCTCCAGCAGCGTCGAGAACTTCAGGTCGCTGTTGCAGTGCGCGCACGGCAGCGGCGTGCGGCCCGCCACGTACTCGCCGACGAAGTTGGCGACCACCGTCTGCTGGAACTGGCGCTCGAAGTTGAGGATGTAGTGCGGGAAGCCGATGGCCGCGGCCACCCGGCGGGCGTCCTGCAGATCGTCGAGCGTGCAGCAGCTGCCAAAGGCCTGCGTGCCGCTCTGGTCGTAGAGCTGCATCGAGAGGCCGATGACGTCGTGCCCCTCGGCCGCGAGGATGGCTGCGGCCACCGACGAGTCCACGCCGCCCGACATGGCGACGACAATCCGCATCAGCCTCGTACCGGCATGCGCGTGAGGCTGCGCAGCTTGTCCACCACGCCGGGCAGCACCGCCACCACGCGATCGACCTCGGCCTCGGTGTTGGCCGTGCCCAGGCTGAAGCGGATCGAGTTCTGCGTGCGGTGCGTTGGCAGGCCCATCGCCTTGAGCACGTGCGAGGGCTCGAGCGTGCCCGACGAGCACGCCGAGCCGGTCGAGACCGCAATGCCCTCGAGGTCCAGCGCGATGAGCAGCGACTCCGCCTCGACACGGTCGAAGCTGATGTTGCTCGTGTTGGGCACGCGCGTGCCGGGGTCGCCGTTGACGGCCGTGCCCGGCACCGCCTGGAGAATGCGCTGCTCGAGGCGATCGCGGAGCGCCGCGAGCTGCGACGCCTCCTCGGCCATCTTCGCCATGGCGAGCCGCGCCGCCACACCCATGCCGGCGATGGCGGCCACGTTCTCCGTGCCGGACCGGCGGCCGCGCTCCTGCTTGCCGCCGGTCATGAACGGCAGCAGGCGCAGGCCGCGGCGCACCCAGAGGGCGCCGACCCCCTTCGGCCCGTAGAACTTGTGCGCCGAGATCGAGAGCAGGTCTACGCCGAGCGCTTTCACGTTCACGGGGATCTTGCCGGCCGTCTGCACGGCGTCGGTATGCACGATCGCCCCGCGCGCCTTGGCCAGCCGGGTCAGCTCGGCCACCGGCTGGATGGTCCCGATCTCGTTGTTGGCGTGCATGATCGAGACGACCGCCGTCTGGTCCGTCAGGACACTCGTCAACGCCTCCGCCGTTACCAGGCCGCTCGGCCCGACCGGCATCATCGTGGCCTGCCAGCCGCGCCGGGCCAGCGCCTTGAAGGTGTTCAGGACCGCCTCGTGCTCGATACCGCTCGAGACGAGCTGCCGGCGTCCCGACGGTTCCAGGGCCTCGGCTGCCCCCCGCAGGGCGAAGTTGTCGCTCTCCGTGCCGCCGCTGGTGAAGACGACCTCGGACGGGTCGGCGCCGATCAGCTCCGCCACAGCCGACCGGGCGTCGTCCACGACGGCCTTGGCCCGCTGCCCGAAGTGGTGGACACTCGACGGGTTACCGAATTCCTCCCGTAGAACGGCCGTCATCGTGTCCGCCGCGGCCCCGGCCAGCGGAGTGGTGGCGTTGTGGTCGAAATAGACCCGGGTCATCCCTGGAATCGTAGCATCTCGCCCTAAGTCCCAGCTGTAGAGTCACTAGACAGAAATTTCGAACGGCCGATATACTCTGTGGGCTCTCGCCCCCAGCAGTTCGCCGAATCCCGATCTGTTGCATGACACGCGGGTGTCAGGACCCGTATCGGCCCCCGCAAGGCGGAGGATTTTTCAATGTGGAAGCGTGACGAAGCGGTCAAACCGACCAGCCAGCCGACCCCCGCGGCCCCGGTCGCATCCAATGTGCAGCCGAGCGCGCCTGTGGCCCAGCAGGCCGAGCCTCGGCGGATTGAGAGGGACCTCGTGAACATCGGCAAATCTGTGGTCATCAAAGGCGAGCTGAGCGGCAGTGAGGACCTCACGATCGAAGGCCACGTCGAAGGCAAGATCGAACTGAAGGATCACCTGCTCACGATCGGCCCCAATGGCCGCATCAAGGCCGCGGTGTTCGCCAAGGCCGTAATCGTGCTCGGCGAGGTCAACGGGAACGTGACCGCCTCGGAGAAGGTGGACATCCGCGACGGCGGCTCCGTGGACGGCGATATCGTCTCGCCGCGCGTGGCCATCGCCGAAGGCGCCCACTTCCGCGGCAGCGTGGACATGCAGCGCAAGGGCGGGACCACCTCGACGTCGACGTCGACGTCGCCGTCGGCCAACGCCTCGGCGAAGCCCGCGCCGTCGCAGCCCGCGGTCACGCAGGCCGCGCAGCCCGCCGCGCACTGAAGCACGGATCGGCGAGCAGGAGCCCCGTGAGTACTGTCCGCTGATCCAGAATGGGCAGTGGCTTTCTCGGATCTCTTCTCCCGCCGTCGCAAAGACGAGCCTGAACTCGACACGGGCGCTGCCAAGGCGCCCGTGCATTCCACCAAGGTGCTGGCGAAGTTCATCGCCAGCCTCAACGGCCGCGCCTCCCCAGTCCTGCTCGACCTCGGCTCCGTGACCGGCTCGAATGTCACGTTTTTCGGCGAGCGGCTCGGCTGCAAAATCATCGTCGAAGATCTGTCGAAAGACATCGATCGCGCCGTCAAGGAGAAGACGCTGGCCGAGCTGCCGGCGCACTTGACCAGGCGCTTCTCGCAGCCCGACGGCAGCGTGGACGGCGTGCTCTGCTGGGACGTCTTCGACTATCTCGACAAGCACGCGGCCGCCGCGCTCGCCAAGCAGATGGTGCGGCTGCTGAAGCCGGACGGCGTCGTGCTGGCGTTCTTCAACACGCTCGAGCCGAAGGAATCGAACCCGGCCATTTACACCAAGCACATCGTGGTCGATGCGGCCCATCTCCAGTACCGCCCGTATCCAGCGGCGCGCGGCAAGCAGCGGCCGTTTCAAAATCGTGACATCCAGCGGATGTTCGAGCCGCTGCGCATCACCGAGCAGTTCCTGCTGAAGAGCCAACAGCGCGAGGTGCTGTTCCGCAAGGCGGTCGAGCCCTCGGCGCCAGGCGCGGGCGCCTGATGGATTTCGAGCTCACCGACGAACACCGGTTGGTAGAGCAGTCGGTGCGCGAATGGGCCGGCCGCGAGGTGGCCCCGCGCATCCGCGACCTCGATCGGGCCCATCGCTTCGACCGTGGGCTGCTGCCGCAGATGGCGTCGCTCGGGCTGCTCGGCATCTCGGTGCCGGTGGAGCATGGCGGCGCCGGCATGGACTACCTCTCGCTCGGGATCGCGTGCGAAGAGCTCGAATACGTGGACACGTCGCTGCGGGTGATCCTCTCGGTGCACGTCGGGCTCAACTCGCTCACGCTCCTCAGCTGGGGCACCGACGACCAGAAGCGGCGCTACCTCGTGCCGCAGGCGCAGGGCGAGCGCATGGCCACCTTCGCGCTCACCGAGCCCTCGGCCGGCAGCGATGCGCGCGGCATCCAGACGGTGGCCGTCAAGAAAGGCGACCGCTATGTCCTGAACGGCGAGAAGATGTGGATCTCGCTCGCCGACGTCGCCGACCACGTGCTGGTGTTCGCGTGGACCGACCAGGCCAAGAAGAAGGAGCGCGATCCATCCGGCATGAGCGCGTTCATCGTCGAGCGCGGATTCCCGGGGTTCTCGAGCGGCACGCTCACGGAGAAGTGGGGCATCCTCGCGGGCAACACCGGCTTCCTCAAGCTGGACGACGTGGAAGTGCCGGCCGAGAACCTGGTGGGACGCGAAGGTGAGGGGTTCAAGATCGCGATGTTCGCGCTCGACCAGGGCCGGTTCACCGTGGCCGCCGGCGCCACCGGCCTCGTACGCGCCTGCCGCGACGCCAGCGTCAGCTACGCCAGGCAGCGCAAGACGTTCGGCGTCGAGATCGGCTCGCATCAGCTCGTGAAGGAGATGATCGCGAGGATGGAATCGGACTACCAGGCGTCGCGCCTGTTATGGCTGCGATCCGGGTGGCTGAAGAACGCCGGCCGGCGCAATACCCGCGAGACCGGCCTGGCCAAGTGGTTCTCGACGACGGCGTCGGAACGCGCGGCGGGCGACGCGGTGGAGATTCACGGCGCCAACGGCTACTCGGACGAGTATCCGGTCGGGCGCTTCTATCGCAACTGCAAGGGGGCCGTCATTTACGAGGGCACCCGTGAAATCCATACGATCATGCAGGCCGACTACCTGCTAGGTTATCGGGAAGACAGGCCGAGCCGCTGCGAGCTGCCGGCCGTGGAGCGCCCACAGTGAGCACGAGCCGTACGACGACGTCATCCTCCACCGCCGCGACCGAGACGGCGAGCACCGCCGCCAACGCCGCCTACATCGATTCCGACCTCTCGCTCGATTTCATTCGAGTCGTCGAGCAGGCGGCCATCGCCTGCGCCCACACGATGGGGCAGGGCGACCGGCGCCTCTCCGACCAGGTGGCCGTCGAGGCCATGCGCAAGGAGATGGACTCGCTGCCGATCGACGGCACCATCGTCATCGGCGAGGGCGAGCGCGACGAAGCGCCGATGCTCTACATCGGCGAAAAGGTCGGGATGCGCGCCAAGGGCGACACCTCCGCGAGCTATCCCGAAGTGGACATCGCCGTCGATCCGCTGGAGGGTACCAACCTGTGCGCGCTCGGCACGCCCAACGCGCTGGCGGTGCTGGCGGCGTCCGAGCGGGGCGGCCTGCTGCACGCGCCCGACCTCTACATGGAGAAGCTGATCGTCGGGCCGAGCTCGCGCGACGTCGTCGATCTCGACGCGCCGGTGCGCTTCAACCTGCGCGCCATCGCCCAGTCGCTCGGCCGCCGCGTCGAGGACCTGGTCGTCATCGTGCTCGACCGGCCCCGCCACGAGCGGCTGATCGCCGACATCCGCGCCAGCGGCGCGCGCATCCGCCTGATCGGCGACGGCGACCTGTCGGCCGGCATCACGGCGGCGGTCATCGGCAGCGGTGTCCACGCGGTGATGGGCATCGGCGGCGCGCCCGAGGGCGTGCTCACCGCGGCGGCGATGCGCTGCCTGGGCGGCGAGATCTACGCGCGGCTCGTGGTGGACACACCCGAGCACGAGGCACGCTGCCGCTCGATGGGCATCACCGACTTCAAGCGCATCTACAAGTCGAAGGATCTCGCGCCGGGCAAGAACATCGTGTTTGCCGCCACCGGCGTCACCGATGGAACGCTCATGAAGGGCGTGCGCTTCTTCGGCGACGGCACCCGCACGGTGACGCTGGTCATGCAGACGCACCCGCACCGCATCCGCTTCGTGGACAGCATCCACCTCGCCGAGAACGCCGACCGCGGCGTCAAAATACGATTCTGACGGCCGTGCACGACTGGCGCCGCAACCAGGCGGCGCTCATGATCGCGTCGTTCGTGGGCTTCACCGGCTTCACGCTGGTGATGCCCTTTCTGGCGCTGCGTTTTCAGGGGCTGGGCGTCGACGACACACGCGAGGTGGCGCTCTGGACCGGCTTCACGCTGGGCGTCACGCCCGCCGTGGCGGCCGCGTGCGCGCCGCTGTGGGGACGCGTCGGCGACCGCTTCGGCAACAAGCTCCTGGTCCAGCGGTCGCTCTTCTTCTGCGTCTTCGTGATGACCCTGATGGGGCTCGCCACGGAGCCATGGCAGCTCTTCGTGCTGCGGGCGCTGCAGGGGCTGGTGGCGGGCTACGGGCCGCTCACGATTGCCATGGCCGCCGAGTCGGCGCCGCGCGAGAAGATGGCGCACGCCATCGGGCTGGTGCAGACGGCGCAGCGCGTGGCACCGGCCGTCGGCCCCGTGATCGGCGGCGTGCTGGCGCAGGCCGTCGGCCTGCGCAACTCGTTCTTCGTTGCCGGCGCGGTGTACGCCCTGGCGTTCGCGCTCGTGAGCGTGCTCTACCGCGACACGGGTCACGCGGCCCGCGAGGCCGAACGCCGCACGCACGTCCCGATGCTGGAGATCCTGTCGATCCGCAATCTGCTGCTGCTGATGGGCGTGATCTTCGGCCTGCAGCTCACCGAGCGCAGCCTCGGGCCGGTGCTGCTGCTGCACGTCGAGGCGCTCGGCTACGCCCGCGCCGCCCTGCTCGTCGGCGTGCTGTTCTCGCTGCTCTCGGTGGCCGGCGCCCTCGGCCACCAGATTGCCGCCAGCGCGCTCGCCCGCGCGCCGGCCCGCCGCGTGATCGCCACCGCCATCGTGGCGGCGGCGCTGGGCCTCGCGGTGTTCACCGTGACGAGCGCCGCGTGGGCGCTGATGGGCGGCATTCTCGCGGTGGGCGTCGGTGTCGGCGTGGCGATGACCGCCGCGTTCACGGCCGCCGGCGCCAGCATCCCGCGCCACGTCCACAGCACGAGCTTCGGCTTTCTCACCGGCGCGTCGCTCACCGGCACGGCGGTGGGGCCCGTGCTGGGCGGCCTGGTGGCGGCGCGCAGCATCACGGCGGTGTTCGTGCTGGGCGTGGTCATCCTCGCAGGCCTCGCCGTGATCGTGCGGCGAGTGATGACCGATGCGCCGCTGGGTCAGGTGGGTCAGGTCGGTAAGGTGAGTCAGGTGAGTCAGGTGGGTGATGACACTTGAAATTGCAGGCGTTCTTACCCACCCGACCTACCTGGCCTACCCGACCTACCTGACCTCGTCGTCCTTCTTCTTGTGTTTCCGCTCCCGCCACGGCCGCTTGGTCTTGTCCTCATGTACGCCGCCGGTCTGACGCGGCAGCGGCACGCGCGGTTTCGCGGCTCGCCGGGCTCTGCGTACTCGCGGGGCCATCGGCCCGCAGTGTACGCTACGATCTTGAACGACCCACTCAATGGCTCCCAGTAGTACGTCGACGCCCGCTGTCGAGCGCGCCGCGCTCGTCAGCGTGGTGACCGGATCGGCGCGCCGCGCCGCCGCCGAAGTGTCGCTCGCCGAGCTGGCGGGGCTGGCCGACGCGGCTGGCGCCACCGTCGTGCTCACGACGGTACAGGAGCGTCCGCGGCCCGACCCGGCTACCTTCATCGGCCGCGGCAAGGTGCAGAGCCTCGCGGCGGCCTGCGCCGAGGCCGACGTCGACGTCGTGATCTGCGACAACGAGCTGTCGCCGGCGCAGCTGCGGCACCTCGAAGACGAGCTGAAGTGCAAGGTGCTCGATCGCACGCAGCTGATCCTCGACATCTTCGCGCGCCGCGCACGCACGCGCGAGGGCAAGCGCCAGGTCGAGCTGGCGCAGCTCAAGTACCTGCTGCCGCGGCTCGCCGGATCGGGCACCGCGCTGTCGCGGCTCGGCGGCGGCATCGGCACTCGAGGGCCCGGCGAAACGAAGCTCGAGACGGATCGCCGGCGCATCCGGGCGCGCATCGACGCGCTGCAGCGCGAGATCGACCACGTACGGCAGCGCCGGTCACAGCTGCGCGAGCGCCGCGAAAAGCGGGCCGTGCCCACGGTAGCGCTCGTCGGCTATACGAACGCCGGCAAGACGACCCTCTTCAATCGCCTGACCGGCGAGCGGGCCGTCGCCTCCGACGCCCTCTTCGTCACCTTGGATCCGCTGGTGCGTCAGATCCGGCTGCCGGACTCGCGCGAGCTGCTGCTGTCAGACACGGTGGGCTTCATCGATCGCCTGCCGCACGCGCTGGTAGCGGCGTTTCGCGCCACGCTGGAGGAAGTGGTCGAAGCGGATCTGATTTTGCACGTCATCGACGCGTCGAACCCCGAGTGGGAGCGCCAGGTGGCGGCCGTCGAGCGGGTGCTCGAAGAGGTTGGCGCCGGCGACGCGGTTGCCGTGCAAGTGTTCAACAAGGTGGATGCGATCGGCGACGAGGAGCGGCGGCGGCTGCGCGACGCGCACGACGACGCGGCGTTCATTTCGGCTCGCACCGGCGATGGCGTCGGCACGTTGCTCGACCGCATCACCGAGGCCCTCGGGCTCGACACGCGGCGGGTCACGGTGTCGTTCGACAACGAGAGCGCCGACGATCGGCAGCGGATGGCGCGCCTCTACCGCCTCGGGCGCGTGGTGAGCCACGTGACGACGGACGGCCGCGCCGTCATCGAGGCCGACGTGCCGCGCCGGATGGTGGAACGAATCCTGTCGGCTCTGGTGGTCGTGATCGTTGCCGGCATGGTGCTGTCCTCGTGTGCACCGCGCCGTGTGCCCGCGGTCCCGGGAGCGGGCGCCTATCCGGAGTTCGTATACCCCTCCGATCGCGGCGCGCCGCCCGCGGTGGCCGCGCGGCTCGATCGCGTCTGGGCCTTGCTGCAGGCCAATGACCTCAAGGCGGCGACGCGCGACGTCGGCGGCCTGCTCGAGCAGGCACCTGGGTCAGTGGCCGCACGCACCGCCCAGGGGTACGTGGCGCTCGCCAACAAGCTTCCAGACGTGGCGCTGCGTGCGTTCGACGCCTCGCTCGGCGGGCGCCCGTCGTTTGCGCCGGCTCTGGCCGGCCGCGGGCACGCGCTGCTCGCGCTGCGCAAGGATGCCGAGGCGCTGGCCGCCTTCGAGGCGGCGCTGGCGGCCAACCCCGAGCTGGCCGAAGTCAGGCGGCGCGCGGATGCCGTGCGGCTCCGCGTCGTGGACGCCGCCGTGGCGGAGGCGCGCGCGGCGCGTGCGGCGAAACGCTTCGATCAGGCGCGTGCCCACTACACGCGGGCCATCCAGGCGTCGCCCGAGAGCGCGTTCCTCTATCGCGATCGCGCGGCGGTCGCCCGCGAGCAGCGCGACGAGGCGGCCGCGGTCGCGGATCTGCGCCACGCGGCGGCGCTCGAGCCGACGGATGCCGACGGCCTGGCTGCGCTGGCCGGCGCGCTGGCCGCGACTGGCCAGCTGCGCGAGGCGGAGACGATCTACCGGCGCGCGTTCGCCCTCGATCCGTCCGAAGCCATCCGAGTCGAGCTGGCGCGCGTGTCGGCCCAGCTTCGCGACAACCAGCTGCCGGGCGAGGTGCGTGACATCGAAGCGCGGGGCCAGTTGAACCGCGGCGACCTGGCGGCGCTGCTGGGCATCCGGTTCGAGAGCCTGCTGCGCGCCGTGCCGGCGGTACAGCTCGTCATCACCGACCTGCGCGACGACTGGTCGCGCACGTGGATTACCACGGTGGCCGGAACGGGCGTGATGGAGCCGTACCCGAACCATACCTTCCAGCCGTCGGCCCCTGCCGTGCGCGCCGATCTGGCGGCCGCCTCGTGGCGGCTGCTCGCGCTGGCGGCACCGGCACGGCCGGCGCTCCAACCGTATCTGCGGGAACGCCCTCAGATCGCGGACATGCCGCAGAAGCATCCGCTCTATTTCGCGGCCGCCAGCGCCGTGGCGTCGGGGACGATGCCGCTGCTCGACGGCGGCAAGTTCGACGCGGCCAGGACGCTGTCGGGCGCCGACGCGGCCGCGGCCGTCCGCCACCTCCGGACCCTGCTCGCCCTCGAATAGCCCGATGCGCCTGACGCTGGCCAACCAGCTGACGATCCTGCGGATCCTGATCGTGCCGCTGTTCGTGATCCTGGTCGTCTACGGCATGCTCGGCGCGGCGCTCCTGGCGTTCATGGTGGCCGGCCTGACCGATGCGCTCGACGGCCTGATCGCGCGCCGGGCCGGGCAGCGCACCAGCCTCGGCGCCTGGCTGGATCCGATGGCGGACAAGCTGCTGCTCGTCACGACGTTCATCGTCCTCACCATCCCGACCATTCCGCTCACCAACCACCTGCCGGTGTGGCTGACGATCCTGGTGATCAGCCGGGACATCGTCATCGTGCTCGTGGTGGCGATCGTCAACCTTGCCGTCGGGCCGCGGACGTTCACGCCGTCGCTGCTCGGCAAGCTCACCACCGCCACCTTCATCCTCACCTCGATTGCGGTGATGTTCTACAACTACCGCGAGGAGGAGTCGGTGGTCGTGACGGCCGGTATCTGGCTGTCGCTGGCGCTCACGGTCTTGTCGAGCGCCGACTACATGTTCCGGATGCGACGGCTGATCGGTGATCCAGTGGCAGGTGAGCAGCTGGGCAGGTAAGCAGGTGGGGCCCCTACAACCCCGCGGCCACCTTCTCGCGGAAGTACCCCACGGTCTTCTGCAGGCCGTCTTCGAGACCCACCTTTGGCTCCCATCCGAGCAGAGTACGGGCGCGGGTGATGTCGGGCTGGCGCTGCTTTGGGTCGTCCACCGGCAGCGGCCGGCGCACGAGCTGACTCTTCGAGCTCACCAACCGGATGATCGTCCTGGCGATCTCCTCGATCGACACCTCGTGCGGGTTGCCGATGTTCACCGGGTCGTTGGTGGACGAGGCCATCAGCCGCAGGATGCCGTCCACCAGGTCGCTGATGAACTGAAAGCTTCGCGTCTGCGAGCCGTCGCCGAAGATCGTCACGTCCTCGCCGCGCAGCGCCTGCGACATGAACGCCGGCACGGCGCGCCCGTCGTGCAGCCGCATGCGAGGCCCGTAGGTGTTGAAGATGCGCACGATGCGCGTGTCGAGCCCGTGATAGCGGTGGTAGGCGAGGGTGATCGCCTCGGCGAAGCGCTTGGCCTCGTCGTAGACGCCGCGCGGCCCGATCGGGTTGACGTTGCCCCAGTACGACTCGTCCTGCGGGTGCACCAGCGGATCGCCGTAGACCTCGGAGGTGGAGGCGAGCAGGAACTTGGCGCCCTTGGCCTTGGCCAATCCCAGCGCGTTGTGCGTGCCGAGCGATCCGACCTTGAGCGTCTGAATGGGAATCTCGAGATAGTCCACCGGGCTCGCGGGGCTCGCGAAGTGGAGGATGTAGTCCACCCGGCCCTCGACTTCGATGTAGCGCGTGACGTCGTGGCGGATGAACTCGAAGTCGCGGTCGCGCAGGTGGGCGATGTTGGCCATCGCACCGGTGCGCAGGTTGTCGATGGCCACCACCGAGTCGCCGCGGTCGAGCAGCACCTCGCACAGATGTGAACCGATGAATCCGGCCGCGCCGGTGACGACGATTCGGGCCATTGCGCTCCTAGACGGCGGGACTGCGCTGGAACAGACCCCTGACGAGGGTCAGCCACATGATCTTGATGTCGAGCGTCACCGACCAGTTCTCGATGTAGTAGAGGTCGTACTCGATGCGCTTCTCGAGCGAGGTGTTGCCGCGCCAGCCGTTCACCTGCGCCCAGCCGGTGATGCCGGCCTTCACCTTGTGGCGCAGCATGTACTGCGGGATGCGGTGCTTGAACTGCTCGACGAAGAACGGCCGCTCCGGGCGGGGACCGACGATCGACATGTCGCCCTTGAGGACGTTCCAGAACTGCGGCAGCTCGTCCAGATCGAAGCGGCGCAGCCAGCGCCCGATCGGCGTCGTGCGCGGGTCGTCGTCGCGCGCCCACACCGGCCCCGAGGAGTCCTCGGCGTTCTCGTACATCGAGCGGATCTTGTAGACGGTGAAGGCGCGGCCGTCGAGGCCCATGCGCTCCTGGCGATAGAAGACGGCGCCCGTCGAGGTCCAGCGCACGAGCAGCGCGATGATCGCCACGGGCACCGCCAGGACGATCACGGCGGCTGCCGACAGCGCGATGTCGAGCGCCCGCTTCACCCACGCGTTGAGGCCCTGCAGCGGCACGTCGTTGACGTTGATCACCGGCAGCCCGTCGAGGTCCTCGAGCCGCGCGCGCAGCGCGATGAACTGCAGCAGGTCCGGCACCACCTTGACGTCGATGCACTCGCGGTTGGCGGCGTCCATCAGCTCGAGGAGCTTCGAGTGCTCGTCGAGCGCCAGCGCCACGTAGAGGTGATCGATGCGCTCGCGCTGCGCCACCTCGGCCATCTCGCCGAGCGTGCCGAGCAGCGGCAGGCCGCGGTAGCCGATGTGGTCGCCGCCGGCGCGGTCGTCCACGAAGCCCACCACCTGATACCCGAGCTCGCGGTGCTGCAGGATGCGATCCGCGACGAGACGGCCCAGGTCGCCGGCGCCGGCAATCAGCACGCGCTTGAGGCCGATCCCCGCCCGCCACCGGCGCTCGAGCAGTTCGCGCACCGTCTCGCGCGACCCGTAGGTGAAGACCACGGTGAAGCCGAGGAAGAGCGCCCACACGAGCTGCGACACCTGATAGGCGCCGGTGCTGCGGGCCGCGTCGGAGGCGAAGTACGCCTGCACGTAGAGCGTGGAGACGACGCCGAGCACCACGGCCAGGATGCTGCCGATCAGCACGGCGAAGAAGTCGTCCACCCGCGACCGGCCGCGCCGCAGGCGGTAGACGCCCTGAATCTGGAACGCGAGCGGCACCAGCACCGCCACGAACGGGAGCACCTGCAGGTAGTGCTCGATCGGCGGATAGCCTTTCTGCACGACGATCAGGCCGCTCTCGAAGCGGACGGCGTAGGCGAGCATGAACGCCCACATGGCGAGGAGGGCGTCGGAGACGACGTAGAACGCGACGAGCAGGCGGTTGTAGCGCTTTACCATCGCTGCTCGATCGGGCTGGCCATCGTGTCGTCGATCAGGGTGCGCATCTGCGCGGCGTGTTCCTCGCGGGAAAAGGCTTCGGCGTGCGCGCGAATCTGGCCGCTGTCGAAGCGCCAGGTCGAGGCGGCCCGCAGCGTTTCGGCGAGCGACGACGGGGTCGGCTCGGGGAAGAGGAGGCCGGTGTGGCCGTTCTTCACGGTCTCGAGCGCGCCGCCCCGGGCGAGCGCCACGACGGGCCGCCCGCAGGCCTGCGCCTCGAGCGGCGCGATGCCGAAGTCTTCCTCGCCCGGCAGGATGACCACGCGCGCCGCGCGGTACTCGTCGCGGAGGGTTTCGTCGGACACGCGACCCAGAAAGCTCACACTGTCTCCGGCCTGACGCTGCAGGCGCTCGCGATCGGGGCCGTCGCCGGCGATGCGCAGGGGAATGCCCGCCAGCGCGCACGCCTCGATGGCGCGGTCGACCCGTTTATAAGGGACGAGGGCCGACACCACGAGGGCCGCTGCAGCGGAGGATGCCGCAGGTGCGACCGCCGGGCTGGGATGGAAGAAGTTCGTATCGACAGGGGGATACACGACCGTCGAAGCCCGATTGTAGTATCGGTGGATCCGCCCCGCAACATGGCGCGAGTTCGCCACGAAGCGGTGGACGCGCGGCGCCGTGGCGGCGTCCCAGCGCGCCAGCCGCGCCAGCAGCGGGCGGTAGACCCAGCGGCTCATCCGCGCGCCCACCCGCGCGGCACCGAAGTACTCCTCGAACTGATCCCACGCATACCGCATCGGCGAGTGGCAGTAGGCGATGTGGCGGGTCCGCCCCGGCACCACGACCGCCTTGGCGGCGCAGTGGCTCGAGCTGACGACGAGGTCGTAGCCGTCGAAGGCGAACTGCTCGATCGCGAAGGGGAAGAGCGGCAGGTAGCTGCGGTAGCGCGTCGCGGCCAGCGGCAGCCGCTGCACGAACGAGGTGGTGACGCGGCGCCCCTCGATCGAGGCCGACACCGACCCGCGGCGGTGGACCAGCGTGAACAGGTCGGCGTCGGGAAAGAGCTCGCACAGCACCTCGAGCACCTTCTCGCCGCCCCGCATGCCGGTGAGCCAGTCGTGGACGAGCGCGACCTTCACGGGCGCCTCAATGCCGCCCCGCGGCGACGGCTTCGTAGAGCTCCCTGGTCTTGGCCACCGACCGCGCCCAGGAGAACTCCCGCGCGCGCAGCGGACCCTTGCGCCGCAGCTCGGCGGCGAGCGACGGATCGGTGAGCACGCGTCGGACGCCGTCCACGATCGAGCCGACGTCGTACGGATCCACCAGCACCGCGGCCCCTCCGGTGACTTCGGGCAGCGACGAGGTGTTCGACGTGACCACGGGCGTGCCGCTGGCCATGGCCTCGAGCGGTGGCAGGCCGAAGCCCTCGTAGAGCGAGGGGAACACGAAGACTTCGGCGCTGCGATACAGCACCGCCAGCGTTTCGTCGGGGATGTAGCCGAGGAACCGCACGTGCTTGTGCAGCTTCAGCTGGTGCACGGCGCGCCGCAGCGCCGGCAGCTTCGAGATCTGGTCGCCGATGATGAGGAGCTTCAGCTCCTGGAACGGACCCTGGCGGATCTGGCTGAAGGCCTCGATCAGCCGCACCAGATTCTTGTGCGGCTTGATGTTGCCCGCGTAGAGGATGAACCCGTGCTGCAGCTGGTAGCGCTCGCGGACGCGCGCCAGCTCGATGTCGGGCGGTGGCACCAGGAAGCGTTCGTCGATGGCGTTGTGCACCACGACGACCTTCTCGGGGGGCACCTTGAAGAAGTGCAGGATGTCGCGCTTCGACGCCTCGGACACCGTGATGATCGACTGCGCCCGCCGCGCGGCGGCCCACATGACGGAGCGCGCGTAGGCATAGGCCATGCGGCTCGGCAGGTACTGCGGGAACATCAGGTGGATGCAGTCGTGAATCGTCACCACCGACGAACACGAGACCGCCGGCGGCAGCACGTAATGCGGCGCGTGGTAGACGTCGGGCCGCTCGCGCCGCAGCAGCAGCGGCACGTGGAACTGCTCGCGCACCGAGTAGTTGGGCGACGGCTCGAGCACGGTGCGGAAGTTGGGCCCGAGCGTGCCCGCGATGTCGAGATCGGGCGCGTGGCAGAGCAGCACGTACTCGTTGCGGTCGTCGATGCGCGCCAGGTGCCTCAGCAGGTTGCGGATGTAGGTGCCGATGCCGAAGTCGTGGAGCTTGCGGGCATCGATCGCGACACGCATTG
>DASRPM010000322.1:0-4699 GCA_035646375.1 Vicinamibacterales bacterium | reverse complement strand
GTACTCATTCGGCCGCCTTTCGGCCGGCCCAGATCGTGGCGCCGGCCACCGCGACGAGCACGGCGAGCAGCACGAAGCGGGCGAGCAGGAGCAAAGTCATGTCAGCGCTCGACGCGGAAGTCGAGGAACACCAGGTTGGCCAGGCCGATGCGCGCGCGCGGGGGCAGCACCACCTCGACGCCGTTCTCGCGCTTGGTACCGTCGGCGTCGTCGTAGCCGCGGGGTACCGGCGCGCCGTCCACGGTGGTACCGAGCGAGCTGAGGTCGATCAGGCAGAAACGACCCGTCTCGGCGTCGTGGCGGATGCGCGCGTGCTCGCGCGACACGTCGGTGGAGGACGTGATGCGGACGTCCACCGGATACGCGACGCCGCCACGGCCGATCGACACCGAGGCCTTGATCACGGCGTACTCGTGCGGACCGGCATCATCCTCGTACGAGATCCGGGCGAGGGCGCGCGGTGCGGCGTGCACGGCCGTGGGCAGCGGCGGCGGCGCCGTCGCCAGGAGCATCGGCGCGGGCTCGAACTGCGGCGCGGCCGAACTGGGCGGAGCCGGACTGGGCTGAGTAAGCGGAGTGAGCAGAGTGGGCACGGTCGCCGCGAGCGGCGCCGACTTGGCCACCGGCGCTTCAGCGGTCATGGGCTTGCCCGCCGGAGCTTCAGCGTAGGCGGGACGTTCTGGCGCCGTGGCCTCGCGCGCGACGCGCGAGCCGGTGTAGACCGTGGCGATGCGCCGCGTGCGCGCGCCGACGCCGAGCTCGGGGCCAGGCGGCAGCATCAGCTCCGAGTCCACCAGCACGTCGCCGGGCTGCAGGTCTCCATCGGGATCGACGAGGAACTCTACGTGCCATTCGGGGGCGGCGTTCTCGACGGTGGCGAACGGCCGCTTCCACACGCGACGCGCGTAGCGCGCCAGGCCGGTGCCGTCGTTGAGCGACGCCAGCTCCTCGTTCAGGGCGCGGATGGTCTGGTGCTGGATGATGCCGAGGATGCCCTCGAGCCGCGCATGCTCCGCAGGGTGCAGATAGACGAGATACCGGCTCGGCGCCAGCGTCGAGTATTTGAGCGGCTCGAGGTTGTTGCGCATGTGCTCGAGCACCAGCTCGATCAGATCGCGCGCCGGCCGGCGCGTGGACGCCGGGGATGCTTCGCGGGTCGTCGCCACGACATACACTATTCCCCAGACTCGACTGCTCAGTCTTAAAGAAACGGCAAGGAATCTCCAGGTTCTCGAACCGCCTCCGTGCGCACCCATTTCGGCCCGTTCACGCTCGACCCGGCCACGAGGCAGCTGCTCGAGGCGGGGCGCGCCATCCACTTGTCGCCAAAGGCCTTCGACGTCCTGCAGGTGCTGGTCGAGGCGGGGCCGACGGTGGTGGCCAAGGCCGACCTCCACGACCGCATCTGGCCCGGCACCTTCGTGGTAGACGCCAACCTGAGCGTCCTCATCGGCGAGATCCGGCGGGCGCTCTCGGACAGCGCCCAGGCCCCGCGGTACATCCGAACGGTGCACAAGGTCGGCTACGCCTTCTGCGGCGAGGCGACCGCGGTCCCTCCTGGCGCGGCGCCCCACCAGGCCGGCACGAGCAGCCGCTACTGGCTGGCGTGGAACGACCGCACGTTCGTGCTGTCGGCGGGCGAAAACCTGATCGGCCGCAACCCCGAGTGCGCCATCTGGCTGGACGCGGCGGGCGTGTCGCGCCGGCACGCGCGCCTGCGTCTCGACGCCGCGAGCGGCGCCGCGTCCCTCGAAGACCTCGAGAGCACCAACGGCACCTTCGTCAACGACACGCGGGTGGAGTCGCCGGTGACGCTCCGCGACGGCGACGTCATCCACCTCGGCTCGGTGCTGCTGACGTTCCGCGCGTGGCTGCCCGAGCGCTCGCGCTCGACTGAACGCATCCGCCGCGGCTGAGACTGCACGATAGGGCTGAGTAATCCTTGCAACGCCGACTGGACCGCGCGAGCCCGGCCGTAAGCACCCTGTTCTCCAGTTTTTCCTAACGAATTCGCGCCGCTGCCGCGGGCGCTCATCTTGCACCTCCTGAACGTGGGGGTGTGAACATGGTCAGGCGAACTGCAGCTCTGTTGGCATGCGCCGTTCTCACGACGGGCACGGCGTCGGCACAAACAGCCGCGGCGAATCCGACGCAGCGGCCCACGGCGGTCGCCACGACAACCGAGACGGGCGTGCCGCTCTTCAGAGTGACGGTGGTCGGGCGAACGACGCCGGCCGTCAACTACCGGCCGCGCAGCGGCGACACGAAGATCGATTTCGAGGGCACGCCGCTCATGCCGATGGCGACCGGCAGCGCCGTCGTCTCCGGCGAAAAAGGCTACATGCACATCGACGCGCGCTTCGACAAGCTGGCTCCGCCGGAGCAGTTCGGGCGCGAGTACCTCACCTACGTGCTCTGGGCCGTCACGCCCGAGGGACGCGCGACGAACCTCGGCGAGGTGCAGCGCGATGACGACGATGCCCGCGTGAAGGTAACGACGGAGCTGCAGGCGTTCGGCTTGGTCCTCACGGCCGAGCCCTATTTCGCGGTGACACAGCCAAGCGACGTCGTGGTGATGGAGAACGTGCTGCGCGACAACACCCGCGGCCGCGCGGAAACCATCCAGGCCAAGTACGAGCTGCTGAAGCGCGGCTCGTATCTGATGAACCAGGACATGGCGCGGCTGAACATCAAGCCGCTCGAGCCGGGCGCGCCGCTCGATCTGGCCGAGGCGCGCAACGCCGTGGCGCTGGCGCGGCTGGCGGGAGCGGAACGCTACGCGGCCGACACGTTCAAGAAGGCCAGCGCGCTGCTCAACGAAGCCGAGGTGGCGCGCGAGAAGCGCAGAGGCCGCAACGACATCATGATGCCGGCGCGGCAGGCGGCGCAGACGGCTGAGGACGCGCGCCTCGTCGGCCTCCAGCGGCAGGAAGAGGAATTCCAGGCCGAGCAGCGCCGGATCGCCAAGGTGCGAGAGGAAGACGCGCTGGCCCGCGCGCGGGCCGAGGCCGATCAGCGGCGGCAGGCCGAGCTGAACGCGCAGGCGGCGGCGACGGCGCGCGCGCAGGCGGAGCAGAACGCGCAGGCGGCCGCGGCACAGCGCGCCGACGCGGAGCGTGCCAAGGCCGAGGCGGAGCGTGCCAAGTCGGAGGCTGACGCCGCGCGGGCGCAGGCCGAGGCCGAGCGGCAGCGGGCCGAGGCGGCGCGGGCGGAGGCCGAGGCCGAGCGGCAGCGGGCCGAGGCATCGCTGCGCAACGCGGAGGCCGAGGCCTCGCGGGCGCGCGATGTGGCGAGCGCGGCCGAGCGTGAGAAGGCGGAGCTGCGCGACCGCTTGCGTCAGCAGCTGAGCGTCATCCTCGAGACGCGCGAGACGGCGCGCGGCCTCATCGTGAACCTGTCGGACGTCCTGTTCGACACCGCACAGGCAACCCTGAAACCGGGCGCGCGCGAGAAGCTGGCCAAGGTGTCGGGGATTCTCGTTACCCACCCCGATCTGAAGATCGAGATCGAAGGGCACACCGACAGCGTCGGCTCGGATGACTACAACCAGCGTCTCTCCGAGCGCCGGGCCGAGTCGGTGCGCAGCTATCTAGTGTCGCAGCGCATCGCGCCGCAGACCGTCACGATGGTGGGCCTGGGCGAGAGCCGTCCGGTGGCCACCAACGACACGGCCGCGGGGCGGCAGCGCAATCGGCGTGTGGAACTCGTCGTGTCGGGCGAAGCCATCGGCACGCACTGACGGAGGACAACGATCATGCGAGCAGCAACGGCATTTCTCGTCACGGGGATCATCATGGCGGCTCCGGCCCTGGCGTCGGCGCAGAACTGCACCGCCGACGCGCGGCAGGTGGTGAGCGCCACCTACCGGCAGGTGCTGGAACGCAATCCGAACGGGGGCGAGGCGACCACGTGGGTGAACCAGTTGACCAGCGGCCAGGCAACGGTCCGCGAGCTGGTGCAGAACATCGCCTCGTCACCCGAGCACCGGCAGCGTTTTCTGCCGGGCGAAAGCGAAGGCAGCCGCAGGCAGGCGGTGACGAACCTGTACAAGCACATCCTGGGTCGTGAGCCGGATGCCGGCGGACTGCAGGCGCATGTCGAGGCCGCGGGGCGCAGCGACATCGACGCGGTGATCTCCAGCCTGATCAGCTCGTCGGAGTACCAGCAGAAGTACGGCGAGCAGGTGGTGCCCGGGCAGGGCGTCCGCTATTGCGGCGCCCAGTACAACAGCAGCGCCAACAACAACTCGTTCCGATTCCGGGGGATGGACCGCAACGCCAACGGCATCATCGAACGGAACGAGTGGAACGGCAGCAACCAGTCGTTCAACGTGCACGACTGGAACCGTGACGGCGTGCTGTCGAACGCCGAGGTCCGGACGGGCGCGCAGCGGTGGCCGAACGACGAGGGCGACTTCGATCCCAATGGTCCCGCCACGTGGACGCCCGGGGCGTTCCGTCGAATCGATCGCAACCGCGACAGCCGGATCGTCCCGAACGAGTGGTACTACGGCGCCGAGGCGTTCCGTCGCGCCGACCGCGATCGGAACGGGGCCCTGTCGGCCGCTGAGTTCGCGAACAACGGGCAGTTCGACGACGATCGCGACGACCGGTTCGAGAATCTCGACATGAACAACAACGGCCGCGTCGAACGCGGGGAGTGGCACGGCAGTGCCGATGCGTTCCAGTGGCTCGATCGT
>DASRPM010000321.1:0-27408 GCA_035646375.1 Vicinamibacterales bacterium | reverse complement strand
GCCAGCCGCGCCGTCGTGGCGTCGCGCGCCAGTTTTCCGGGGATCGTCTATCGCTATACCGGCACCGCGTCCGTGCCGGAGAGCAACCGCGATCCCAACGCCACCTACGATCTCGTGTCGATCGAAGACACGCTGTGGGCGCGCCGGTTCGACGTGGGCTCGACGTTCTGCTGCGCCGACACCTACACCATGAGCGGCGGCGCGAGCGCCAGCGTCGGCAGCGCCTTCAACGGGCCGATTGGCGGCTGCGCGGCCAAACCTCCGTGGGGCTGGGACCAGGCCAGCGACAAGATCGCCAAGGGCGACTGGTTCCGCGATCCGCTGAAGGCGTACCCGACGCAGCTGCGGATCCAGAACTTCACCGGTACCTACGTCCACAACCCGTACCTTCAGGGCGACGAGCGCAGTGCCGGCCAGCCGTGCGCGGAGAGCGCGACGAACAAGACGGTGAAGGGTGCGCTGGCGTCGAGCCTGCTGGGCATCGGCCGCGCGATCACGGACCGGGGGCTGGCGAGCGGCGACATCGGCGCCCAGGCCAAGCAGCTGTTCCTCGGCAACAACCCCCTGCTCGAGTGGGCGCAGAAGGCGCAATTCCAGCAGTGGACGTGGGATCAGTCGCTCAAGTCGCTGCCCTCGATCGTCACGCAGGGGCTGCGCGACGAGATGCGGATCCCCAGCCTGGCCGGCTTCTCGCTGACCAGCCCGTCGTTCAACGCGCCGACGCGCTACTTCGACAATCTGGTGCTGCGCTATCGCACACCGCTCGAAGGGCTGCGCGCACGCGTGGTGTGGAGCTACGCCCCGGAGGGCGACTTCAGCGACGAGCTCAGCATGACGACGCCGATCTCCCGCGCCGACTCGCCTCTGATCGCGCAGATCCGCCTGCGCGACAGCCCGCAGTGGGATGCGTCGAAGACGATCCTGCGGCTCAAGATGCTGATCGAGTCGGCTGCCGGCGTGGTGGCCGAGGCGTCGCCCGGCGCGGCGCCGACGTCGTCCGATCAGTTCACGATCAGCTATCTCGTCTTCGACCGCGACGCCTTCTCGGATACGTTCGAGAGACCGAACAGGTAGTCAGGTGGGTCTGCCCTACCTGCCCTACCTGACCTGGTCGTTCACTCCGAAGTGATAGGCCGACAGGCGCAGGCCGGTGAAGGTGTCGTTGAACGCCACTACCGCGCGATCCTCGCCGGCGGCGCCAGCCGCCACCATCAGCGGAATCAGATGCTCCTCGCGCGGATGCGCCGCACGTGCGGCCGGTGCCGACGACCAGTGCGCCAGCCGCTCGTTGCGTGCTCCGGCATCGAGCACCAGGCTTTCGCGCAACCAGGCGTCGAACGCCTCCGAGACCGGCGCGGCGCGCGGGTCGCGGAACGCCTGCAGGTTGTGGAACGTCATGCCGCTGGCCACGATGAAGATGCCCTCGTCGCGCAGCGGCTGCAGCGCGCGCCCGATCGCGATGTGCGCGGCCGGATCGAGACCTTCCTTGAGCGACAACTGGACGGCGGGCACGTCGGCGTCCGGATACGTCAGCTTGAGCGGGACGAACGTCCCGTGGTCGTAGCCCCGGGCGTCGTCGTGGCCCGACTGGATGCCGGCGCCGCCGAGCAGCTCGCGCACACGCGACGCCAGCGCCGGCGAGCCGGGCGCGGGCCACGTGATCGTGTACGACTCCGGCGGGAAGCCGTAGTAGTCGTAGAGCATTGGCGGCTGCTCGGATGTCATGATCGTCGGCACCGGCGCTTCCCAGTGCGCGGACACGACGAGCAGCGCCCTCGGCGGTTCAGGCGGGACGCGCCGCACCGAGCGCAGATAACTGGCCAGCCTGGCGACGTCGTCGGGTGGAAAGCCCATCTCGACGAACGGCCAGGGGCCGCCGCCGTGCGGCACGAAGACGACCGGCATGCGCTCGGACATGCCTCATCGTAAGCCTTTAGCCTCTGGCCTTTACCTGTAGGCCACCGCGATCGAAGGCAGCCGCACTTCCAGATCGCCCTGCCGGAAGGCCGAGAGAAACGCGTCGACCACCCTCGGGTCGAATTCCGTGCCAGCACCCTTCTCGATGATCGCCTTGGCGTCGAACGGCGACATCGCCTTGCGGTAGGGGCGATCGCTCGTGAGCGAATCGTAGACGTCGGCTACCGAGATGATGCGCGCCTCGAGCGGGATGGCGTCGCCCGCGGTGGAGTGATGGCCGGTGCCATCGGCGTGATCGTGGTGCGCGAGCACCACCGCGATGACGCGTTGCAGCGATCCACCCGAGGTGAACTGCGCCGCCTTGGCGAGAAGCTCGCGGCTGACGTCGTTCTTGCCAATGTCGTGCAGCAGGCCGGCGGCGCGCACATCCTCGATCTGCGAGTCGTCCAAGTCGAGCCGCGCGCCGATCCGGACTGCGTACTCGGACACACGATATGAGTGATGCTCGGTGTACTCGTCCTTCGTGATGAAGTGCCGCAGCAGCACCAGAATGCCGTTGTAGGTCTGACGAAGCTCACGCACCTGCGCGTTCTTCCTCTCGCAGACGGTACCCATGAGATACGCCGTCACCAGCAGGGTGCCGGCCCAGGCGCCGAGATCGGCGAGCTGCCGCGGCTGATGGAACATCCATTCGCCGGTGCGCGCGGTGGGCAGCGCCGTGACCAGCAGCGCCAGCAGCACGCTGCCATACGCCGTCAGCACCGCGTGCCGCCGGCCATAGAGGTAGGCCGCGACCACCGTGGGCAGCGTGTAGAAGCCGAGCATCATGCGCTGCGCGTCGGCCAGCACGTTCAGGAGCCCGGCGATCGCGAACATCGACAACAGGAGCCACAGCTCCTTGTTGACGCGCTCGATGAGGCGCAGGATGTTTGGCGGCATGACTAGGTGAACTACAGGCAAGCCATGTGCCTGTGCAGGCCCGGCGTGTTCTGCGCACCAAGCGTGCTGCATTGGCACACCGCTGTGTCCGATAGTGATCCGAGACGAGACACGCGTGCCGCTTGCGGGACGGATGCCCGCCGCTGCACCCGGTTGCGTGCTCTTTCGCAGGGGACACGAACGTGAGCCAACCCGAAACCCGCCTCGGCGAGCTGCTGATCCAACGGCGCCTGATCACGGCCCAGGATCTTCAGGAGGCGCTCGACGCGCAGCAGTCGGCGCCCGCGTACGTGCCGCTCGGGCAGGTGCTGATCGACCGCGGGCTGATCACGCGCCGGCAGCTGCATCTGCTGCTCGACTGGGCCAAGATGCGCCCAAAGCTCGGCGAGATGCTGGTCAAGGCCGGCGCCATCACCGAGGCGCAGCTGACCCGCGCCCTCGAGGAGCAGCCGCAGATGGGGCTGCCGCTCGGCGAGACGCTGATCAAGCTCGGGTACCTCACCGAGGACCACATGCGGCAGGTGCTGTGCCTGCAGATGAACGTGCCGTTTCTCGACCTCACGCGGGTGCAGATCGACGCGTCGCTGGCGCGTCTGATCAACCGGACCTACGCCGTGCGCCATGTCGTCGTGCCGGTGTCCCAGGTGGGGCAGACGCTCACCGTCGCGATGAACGATCCGTCCGACCTCGACGCGGCCGAGGAGCTGGCCCAGTCCACCGGCTGCATCATCCGCGTGGTCACCAGCTCGGCGCGCTCGATCCAGGACGCGATCACGCGACTCTACTCGCCCAACGCTGGCAGCGGCGAGGCGGAGGCAATCGAAGGCCTCGAGCTCGTGCAGGACACCGAGGACCACGCTATCGCCAAGGAATACACGGCGCAGAGCCGCCGTGCCGACGACATCGTCCGGCAGATCTTCAACACCGCGATCAGCCGCGGCTGCAGCGACGTTCACATGGAGCCGCTGTCGCGCAACCGGATGCACGTCCGCTTCCGTATCGACGGCGTGCTGCGCGAGCTCGATCTGGGGCCGCTGCAGCAGGCCTGCAACGAGAACGTGCTGTCGATCGTGTCGCGCGTGAAGATCCTCGGCAAGCTCGACATCGCGGAACGGCGCCGCCCGCAGGACGGCAGCTTCCGCCTGCGCGCCGAAGGGCCGTCGGGCGACATGCTCGACTTCGACCTCCGCGTGTCGGTGATGCCGAGCTACTACGGCGAAAGCGTCGTGGTCCGCATTCTCGATCGGCGCCGCGCGCCGAAGTCGATCGACAGCCTGAAGTTCGCCCCGTCGGTCACCGAGCAGCTGAAGAAGCTGCTGTCGCGCACGTCCGGCATCGTCCTGATCACCGGCCCCACTGGATCCGGCAAGAGCACCACGCTGTACGCCGCGCTGCAGAGCATCTACCGCCCGGAGATCCGCGTCCTGACGGCGGAGGATCCGATCGAGTACGTCTACGAGCAGTTCAGCCAGTCGGAAGTGGACGAGCGCATCGGCAACACGTTTGCCAGCTACCTGCGCGCGTTCCTCCGCCACGATCCGGAAGTGATCATGGTGGGCGAGATCCGCGATCACGACACCGCCGAAATGGCGCTGCGTGCCGCGATGACCGGACACCTTCTGCTCAGCACGCTGCACACGAGCGACGCGGTGTCGGTGGTGTCCCGCCTGGTGGACCTGGGCGTCGAGCCCACGCTCGTCGGCGCGTCGCTGGCCGGCGTGTTGTCGCAGCGCCTGGTGCGCACCATCTGCACCGATTGCCGCGAGACGTACGTCCCGGCCCCCGAGCTCATGAAGGAGTTCTTCGACGAGACTCCGAGCGACCTCAAGTGGTACCGCGGGCGCGGCTGCCACAAGTGCGATTTCTCGGGCTACAAGGGCCGCCGCATCGTGGCGGAGCTGTGGACTCCGAGCAACGCCGACGTCATTCTGATCAACAAGTCGGCGCCGCGCGACGAGCTCGTCGAGAGCGCGGTCAACTCCACCTATTCAATGGCGGAGAACGCGATCCACCTGCTGAAGGAAGGCGTCACGAACCTCGAAGAGCTGATGCGGACGCTGCCCTACGCGACCATCTACCGGATGCGCTCGCTCGTCGCCGCGTAGCTCCGTACGTGGCTGCGGGCCTTCAGGCCCACATGGACGAATCGGACCCGGCCTAAGCAGGGGGGATTCTCTTGTTCACCATGATGACGGTGTTCGGCACGCCAATCGTGCTTGGACTAGCCTGGTGGAGATGGATTCGCGGCGGGGCTGTCGCTGCAATGCCGTGGCGCGAGCGCAGTGTGTTGGTCGGGCTTGTGGCCGCTTCCTTGAATCTCTTCCTGTTCTATTCCTGGTTCGCTTACCGTTTCATTGCCGGTGCGACAGAGGAAGTCTGGGCGATCAAAGGCACCCTCGGTGATGGCATTGCCGGTTGTCTCGTCATCGCAGCCATTCTCGGAGCACTCGTCGGGAAGGGGCGGGGACGTGTTCTTACGGCGGTCGGAGCAACGATGGCGTATCTGCTCTGGGTTCCGACCGCGATCTTGTAGCGAGGACCTGCCAGGCCGCCTGACAAGCCGCTGCAGCCGACGAGCGCATCACGTAAGGCCGGGTCCACATGGAACAGCGCCTGAAACATCTCGATCTCTGGGTCTGGCGCTATCTGGAAAACGAGCGCAACTATCCAGGCCTCCATCTCACCGCCCGGCCCGAGTCCTGCGCGATGGTTCTCGACGTTCTGGCGACGCTACGAGCGGAGGGTGGTGTCGTGGACCTGGAACTCACTCCTGAGTACATCACCGTCTTTGAAGACGGCATCCGCGATGTGGCGAGAGGCCGAGGCGACTATTCCATCGCGCCACCACGGAAGCGTCGAAAAAATAAGAAGTTGCCAGCCAAGGATCGTGTGTCGTTGGATCTGTGGTTCTGGCCCTGCTTCGGGCACCTGGCTCCCGTGCCTTGAATCAATGCGGCCTGACAGGCGGTACGGGCCGCACCGCTGAAACGCTATTCGAGCCGCACGAGCCCTCGCCGCGTGGCGATTTTCACCGCTTCCGTGCGGCTGGTGACGCCCAGCTTCTCGAACAGGTGCCCGAGGTGGGTCTTGACGGTGCGGTCGCTGATCCCCAGCTCGTTCGCGATCTCCTTGTTCGCCTTGCCGTCGGCCATCAGGCGCAGCGTGGCCAGCTCGCGCGGTGTGAGCTGCACGCGCGTCACTTCTTCCGCAAGTTTGGCCGCGGCGGCGGGCGCCAGATACGTCTTGCCGGCCAGCACGTCGCGGATGCACGTGATGAGATCGTCCGCCGAAATGTCCTTCAACACATACGCCTTCGCGCCCGCCTTCAGCGCCCGGGTGATCTCCTCGTCGGTGTCGTAGGTGGTGAGCACGATCACGCGCGCGCGCGGATCGCGCTCGCGCAGCCGGAGCACGACCTCGACGCCCTCCATCACCGGCATCCGCAGGTCGAGCAGCGTGACGTCTGGCTTGACGCGCTCGTAGGCCTCGAGCGCTTCGACGCCGTTGCCGGCCTCGGCCACCACCTGCAGGTCGGCCTCCTGGTTGATGATGTTGGCGACGCCCGTACGGAGCAGCGCGTGGTCGTCGACGAGCAGCACGCTGGCGCGCCTGGTCGCCGCGGCGGGTGTGATGGCGGCTTCAGTTAAGGGCATGGACCTGCGTCAACAGATGGGAGGGCTCCCACGCGAGCACCACTTCCGTGCCGTTGCGCGGTGCCGTGACGATCGTCAGCGACGCGCCGATGCGATCGGCGCGTTCCTGCATGCTGGTCATCCCGAATCCGCCTGACGACCGTTCCCGCGGAATCCCCCGGCCGTCGTCGGCAATCGAGAGCCGCAGGCCGATCGACTTGACGGTGGAGGCGCGAACGGTGATGCGGCCGGCGCGCGCATGTCGAACGGCGTTCGTGAGCGCCTCCTGCGCGATGCCGATGACCTCGCGCTCGATGCCGTCGCCGAAGCGGGGGAGCTCGTCGAGCTGGACGTCGATGGGGGTGTCGGAGGTCTTCTGCGCGAACTCAGCCACGCGCCTGAGCGCCCGGGCGATGTCCTCGCCGTCGCCGACGTTCGGACGGAGCGCTCCGACGGACCGCCGCGCCTCGACCAGGTGCGTTCGTGCAAGATCGATCGCGACATCGATGGTGCGTGCCACGGTCGGCGGCAGCGGCAGGCCTTCACGCTGCGCCGCCTGCAGCTGCATCAGGATGGCGCCGAATCCCTGCGCCAGATTGTCGTGAATGTCGCGCGCCAGGCGGTTGCGCTCCTCGAGGATGGCCTTGCGTCGCTCCTCGGCGCGCTTCTGCTCGAACAGGCGGCTCTTGTGCAGCGCCAGCGCCGCATGCCGCGCAATCGCCTCGACCATTGCGATGCGCCACCACGATCCGCCCTCGGGCTCGTCGGCGACGCACAGCGTGATCCATCCCAGGTTCTTGCCGCCCAGGATGAGCGGTGCCACGACCGTGGAGAACAGGCTTTGCGCGCTGTTGAAGTCGCGCACCACCTCCGGCAGGCGCGTGTCGTCGCAGCGATACTCGGTCGTCTGCTCCCACCCGTCCTTGTAGTCGTAGAGGAACTGCGCCATCGCCATCCGTGGAAAGTAGGTGGGTCCCAGCGTGGCGGCGTTGAACACCTCGCCGAAGAGATGCGCCATCCAGAACTCACAGCACTGCTTCTCTTCGTTGATCAGCCACACACCGGCGGCGTGGCTCTCGCCCTCCTCGGCCAGCGTCTTGAGCAGGGCACGGAAGAATGCATCGAGGTCGGGCACCCGCACGAGCAGATCGAGCGTGTACTTCGTGATCTCGGTTTGAATGTTCGCCAGACACTCGGCCCGTCGCCGCTCGGCGGCCTCGTGCAGCAGCGCGGCGCGGAGCGCGACGGCATCGCCGGAGTCGGCCACGCGGCGCACGCTGTCATCGATCGCGCCTCCACCGCCGCATCCGCCGCCCTGCTCCGGCGCGCCCGACAACGCGGATTCGGCCGCGCATTCAACGACGAGGTTGTCTTGACTCATGTGTACGCCCCGCACTGACCGACTCACGTAACCAGCTCTCCGATTATCGACCAGCCGTGTGACGAACGAGAAGCGGACGCAAGGACGAGTGCGCCCTCGTCCAAAAGTCGTAGACCGGCCTCCTCAACACGGCACGTGCCGGCCTGATCCCGAAGCCTGACGCCGTTCTGCATCCACTGCCCGATTGTGGCGGCGTGTCCGCGAGCGCCAGACTGCGGGTCATGGACGCATCGATCATTCGCACGTCGAACCTGATCTCGCGAGCCGCGCGCCTCGGCCGCCTGCTCGCACCGCTCGCCGTCACCGTCATCCTCGCTGCGTGCACGAAGACCGCCGCGCAGCAGGCTCCGCCGCCGCTGCAGGTCGCCGTCGCACCCGTCATCGAGCGCGACGTGACCGAGTGGGACGAGCTCACCGGCCGGCTGCAGGCCGTGGACTCGGTGGAAGTCCGGCCACGAGTCTCCGGCTTCGTGTCCGCCGTCCGCTTCTCGGAAGGCGCGATGGTCCGGAAGGGCGACCTGCTCTTCCAGATCGATCCGCGACCGTTTCAGACGGAGGTCGATCGACTGCAGGCCGAGCTCACTCGCGCCCGCGCAACGGTCGAGCGCGCGAACAGCGAGCTGGCTCGCGCCGAGCGGCTTCACCGTGAAAACGCCATCGCGAACGAAGAGCGCGATCGGCGCGCGTCCTTCGCGCAGGAGTCGGCGGCGCAGGTGGCGGCCGTGGAAGCGGCGCTGCGGGCGGCGGAGCTGAACCTCGAGTTCACGCACGTCACCTCGCCGATCAACGGGCGCGTGGGCCGTGCCATCGTCACCGAAGGCAACCTGGTGTCGAGCGGCCCGGGAGAAGCCACACTACTGACGACGGTCGTGTCGCTCGATCCGGTCTACGCCTACTTCGACGCGGACGAGCAGATCTACTTGAAGTACACCGGCGGCCCCGCGGGGAGTCGGGGGGCCATCGATCGCCACATCACGATGGCGCTTGCCAACCAGGACGGCTATCCGCGCGAAGGCACGCTCGACTTCCTCGACAACCAGCTCGATGGCGCCACCGGCACGATTCGCGGCCGCGCGGTGTTCCGCAACACCGACGGACAGCTGACGCCGGGTCTGTTCGTCCGGCTGCGGCTGGCCGGTGCGGGCAGCTATCGCGGCCTGCTGATTCAGGACCGCGCGGTCGGCACCGACCTGAGCAAGAAGTTCGTCTACGTCGTCACGCCGAAGGGGGAGATCGAATACCGGCCGGTGACGCTCGGTCCGATCGTCGACGGCCTGCGCGTCGTGCGCAGCGGCCTCAAGGCGGGCGAGCGCGTCGTCGTCAACGGGCTGCAGCGGATCCGCCCCGGGGTGCAGGTCACCGCGGTGGCGGACGCGGGTCCGGACCGCCGGCCCGAACCACGCAACGCCACGAATTGAGGTCGTCATGAACGTCTCGAGGTTCTTCATCGAGCGGCCGATCTTCGCCGCGGTCCTGTCGCTGATGATCGTCGCAGCCGGGGCCATTGCGCTGTTCAAGCTGCCGATCAGCGAATACCCGCAGGTGGTGCCGCCGACGGTGGTCGTGCGCGCGGCGTATCCCGGCGCCAACCCGAAGGTCATCGCAGAGACCGTCGCCTCGCCGCTCGAGCAGCAGATGAACGGCGTCGAGGACATGCTCTACATGTTCTCGCAGGCGACATCCGACGGGCGGATGCAGCTGACGATCACCTTCGCGCTCGGCACGGATCTCGACAACGCGCAGGTGCAGGTGCAGAACCGCGTGGCGCAGGCGCTGCCGCGGCTGCCGAGCGAAGTGCAGCGCATCGGCGTGGTCACCGAGAAGTCGACCCCCGACTTCATCATGGTCGTGCATCTCGTCTCGCCGGGCGAGCGCTACGACAACCTGTATCTGGCCAATTACGCGCACCTGCGCGTGAAGGATGAATTGGCCCGCATCCGTGGCGTCGGGAGCGCGCAGGTGTTCGGTGCCGGCGAGTACAGCATGCGGATCTGGCTGGATCCGGATCGTCTGGCCTCGCGGCAGCTGACGACCACCGACGTCATCCGCGCGATTCGCGAGCAGAACGTGCAGGTGGCCGCCGGCGTCCTGGGCGCGCCGCCGGCCCCCGTCGACACGCAGTTCCAACTCTCGGTCAACGCCCGCGGCCGGCTGACCACCGAGGACGAGTTCGCCGACATCGTCGTCCGCGCGACGCAGGACGGACAGATCACGCGGGTGCGCGACGTGGGCCGGGTGGAGCTGGGATCGAACCTGTACGCGCTCCGGAGCCTGCTCGACAACCAGCCCGCGGTCGCCATCGGCATCTTCCAGCGCCCGGGCACCAACGCCCTCGAGGCGTCCGACGAAGTGCGCGCGACGATGGAACGCCTGAAGCAGAACTTCCCGCAAGGCGTCGACTACCGCATCGTCTACGACCCGACGATCTTCGTCCGCGACTCGATCAAGGGAGTGGTGGAGACACTCTTCGAAGCGATTCTTCTCGTCGTGCTGGTCGTGATGGTGTTTCTGCAGACGTGGCGCGCGTCGATCATCCCGCTCGTCGCCGTGCCGGTGTCGCTGGTCGGGACGTTCGCGGTGATGTACGCCTTCGGGTTCTCGCTGAACACGCTGTCGCTCTTTGGTCTCGTGCTCTCGATCGGCATCGTGGTCGACGACGCGATCGTGGTGGTGGAAAACGTCGAGCGGCACATCGAGCGCGGGCTGGCGCCGATCGACGCGACCCGGCGCGCCATGGAGGAAGTGTCTGGGCCGATCATCGCCATCGCGCTGGTGCTGTGCGCGGTGTTCGTGCCGACGGCGTTCGTCAGCGGATTGACCGGGCAGTTCTATCGCCAGTTCGCCCTGACGATCGCGTTCTCGACGGTCATCTCCGCGATCAACTCGCTGACGCTGAGCCCGGCGCTGGCGTCGCGCCTGCTGAAGCCCCGCGGCGCGTCGCGCGACGTCGTGCAGCGGGCGGCCGACCGGCTCTTCGGATGGTTCTTCCGCGGCTTCAACGCCTTCTTCGGCCGCGCGTCAGGCGCCTACGCGACGAGCGTTGCCCGCGTGCTGCGCGTGTCGTTCGTCGCGGTGGCGCTGTACGTCGGCCTCATCGGGCTGACGGCCGCCGGCTTCTCTCGCGTCCCGCCTGGGTTCGTGCCGACGCAGGACAAGGAGTACCTGGTCGCGTTCGCGCAGCTGCCCGACGGTGCCACTCTCGATCGCAGCGACGCGGTGATTCGCAAGATGACGGACATCGCGTTGAAGCACCCAGGCGTTCTGAGCTCGGTGGCGTTCCCGGGGCTGTCGATCAACGGCTTCGTCAACTCCCCGAACACGGGCATCGCCTTCGTCGTGCTGAAGCCGTCCGAGGAACGGCAGAGTCCCGAGCTGAGCGCGGGCGCGATCGTGGGTGCGCTGAACCAGCAGTTCTTCGCGGAGATCCCCGAGTCGATCGTCGCGATCTTCCCGCCGCCGCCGGTGCAGGGGCTCGGGACGGTCGGCGGCTTCAAGCTGTATGTCGAGGACCGCGGCGGGGCCGGCTTCGAGGATCTCTACGCGCAGGTGCAGAAGGGCCTCGCGAAGGGCCAGGCGGCCCCTTCACTGGCGGGGCTCTTCTCGAGCTTCCAGGTCAGCGTGCCGCAGATCGACGCCAACGTCGACCGCGAGCGCGTGAAGAGCTACGGCGTGTCGCTGACCGATGTGTTCGAGACGCTGCAGGTGTATCTCGGCTCGCTCTACGTCAACGACTTCAACCGCTTCGGCCGCACCTACCAGGTCAACGCGCAGGCGGAATCCGACTTCCGCCTGCAGCCCGAGCAGATCCGGCGGCTGCAGACGCGCAACGACCGTGGCGCGATGGTGCCGCTGGGATCCCTTGTCAGCGTGTCCCGCAGCTACGGGCCCGATCAGGTCATGCACTACAACGGCTATCCGGCCGCCGAGATCAACGGCGGACCGGCGCCGGGCTTCAGCTCGGGTCAGGCGCAGGCGGCGATCGCCGGCATCCTCGAGGCGGAGCTCCCGTCGGGCATGTCGTTCGAGTGGACGGAGCTGGCGTATCAGGAGCTGCTCGCCGGCAACACGATGTTGCTGATCTTCCCCCTCTGCGTGCTGCTGGTCTACATCGTGCTGGCCGCGCTGTACGAGAGCTGGACGCTGCCGCTCAGCGTGATCCTCATCGTCCCGATGGTGCTGTTCTCGGCCATCGCCGGCGTCTGGCTCACCGGCGGCGACAACAACGTGTTCACGCAGGTCAGCTTCCTCGTGCTCGCCGGGCTCGCGTGCAAGAACGCGATCCTGATCGTCGAGTTCGCGAAGGAGCGCGAAGCCGAAGGGCGGTCGCACGTCGAGGCAGTGCTCGAGGCCTGCCGGATCCGGCTCCGGCCGATTCTGATGACGTCGCTGGCGTTCATCATGGGTGTCGTCCCGCTCGTGTTCTCGTCGGGCGCCGGCTTCGAGATTCGCCAGGCCATGGGCATCGCGGTGTTCGCCGGCATGCTCGGCGTCACGCTGTTCGGCCTGTTCCTCACCCCGGTCTTCTACACCGTGATCGGCCGGCTGTTCGATCGGGCCAGGACGCCCGTTCGCCATCCGGGCCTCGATGTCGCCACGCCCGCGGAGGGGCACTGACATGAGACTTCTGGTGCTGGGCCTTCTGGCCCTGTCGCTGACGGCGTGCACGCTGCGGAGGCCGTACGCGCCACCGGTCCTCGAACCGACGGCCCTGACGCATGGCGTCGACTCCCTCGTCGTCGAGCAGCGATTCGATCCGCGGTGGTGGGGCCAGTTCGGCGACCCGGTGCTCGACACCCTGATGTCGCGAGCCCTCGCCGCGAATCATGACGTCCGCATCGCCGTGGCGCGTGTCGACCAGGCCCGCGCGCTCTTCGACGACACGCGCCTCGATCGCTATCCGGTGGCCACCGCCGGTGTGGTGGCGGATCGGCGCAACGAGACGATTCCAGGGTTCACGGACGAACCGCGCACGATCTCCACGTATCGCGCCGGCTTCGACGCGTTCTGGGAGCTCGACGTGTTCGGCCGGGTGCGCAACCAGGTGCGCTCCGCGGCCGCCAACGCCGAGCACTACGCGGCCGCCCTCGACGACGTGCGGGTGAGTGTCGCGGCCGAGGTCGGACGCAACTACTTCGAGCTGCGAGGCCTGCAGCAGCGCCTCGCGGTGGCCGAGCGCAATCGCTCCAATCAGGAGGAGACGCTGCGCCTGACGCGCGTCCGCGACGACGAAGGCTTCGGAGAGCCTCAGGACGAGGCGAGCGCCGCGGCGCATGCGGCGGCGATCGAAGCCAGCATCCCGCCAGTCCGCAATGCCATCGCGCAGCGTGCGCATCGCCTTGCCGTGCTCACCGCGGCGAAGCCTGGAGCGCTCGACGTCGATCTCGCCCCGCGACCGTATCCGGTGCTCGCGAAAGCGCTGGCCATCGGCGAGCCCGACACGCTGCTGCGCCGTCGGCCCGACGTGCGCGCGGCGGAGCGCCGCCTGGCGGCGGTCACGGCGAACGAGGCGATCGCCGCGGCGGATCTCTATCCCCACATCACGATCAGCGGCTTCCTCGGGCTGTTGGCCGGGCGCGGCAACCTCTTCAGCGTGGCCGACACGCGCGCCTGGGCCGTGACGCCGGCCTTGACGTGGGCGGCCTTCGACATCGGCAGCGCGCGGGCACGGCTGCGCGGCGCCGAAGGCGCCACGCGCGAGTCGGTCGCCGCCTTCGAACAGGTTGTACTGCGGGCGCTCGAGGAAACCGCGAACGCGCTCGTCACCTATCGCGAGGATCAGCAACGCCTCGTCAAGCTCGTCGAGCAAGCGCGGGAGAGCAGCCGCGCCGCCGCGATTGCCCGCGTGCGGTATCGGGAAGGTGCAGCCGACTTTCTCGCCTTGCTCGACGCGGAACGCACCGAACTGCAGGCCGAGGATGCTGTCGCGGATGCGGAGTCGGGTGTGTTCGTCAGCGTCATCGCCGTCTACAAAGCACTCGGAGGAATACCGGACTCGTCGTCTATCACACAAGGAGTACAGCCATGACTCATCGCACATCTCGCATTCTTGTCTTCACTGCCGTCCTCGGGTTGGCCGGGGCGGCGCAGGCGGTCGCGCAGTCGAGTGAATCGGCGCCGGGGCCGGGCCGCGTCGAGGTCGCCATCATTCCGGGTGGAGGCACGTTCTTCACGGAAAGCAAGGACTCGACCGGTCCCAGCTTCGGCAACTACGACCTTGGCGGCAGCGTTGCCGTGAACTTCAACCGCTACGTGGGCGTCGAGGGTGAGGTCGGCGGGGCGATCGGCGTTCCGCAGAGTCTCAGCTTCAACGGCGCCACGCTGGCCGACACGAAGTCGCCGCATCTGCTGAACTACAACGGCAACGTGATCGTCCACGCGGCACGCGGTTCAGTCGTTCCGTTCGTCACCGGCGGCCTCGGCGGCCAGACGCTGTTCGATTCGGCGGTCCTCGGCATTACCGACACCGACTCGTTCTTCACGGGCAACGTCGGTGCCGGCGTGAAGTGGTACGCCGGACGGTGGGGGCTTCGCGGCGACTACCGGTTCATCGCGGTGCAGGGCAAGGATAATGCCCCCGCGTTCTGGGGCACCGAGACGCGTTACGGGCACCGTGTGTATGGCAGCGTCATCCTCAACGTGGTGCGCTGAGCGCACCGCGGGCGGCGGGTCGGCCAACCCGCCGCCATTCCCCTTCCGCAAGCTTGTCCAGCGCATTCGCGAAGAGTTCGATCACTTTCCCGACCTTCGTCTGACGCGACCCGGAGCCGGGTTCAGGTCGATCGCGGCGGGCCCAGCACGCGCCGGCCGCCGGTCACGATGCCGAGCACCAGCGCGCCAGCGATGATGCCTGAGACCCCGTCGAATGCGACGAGCGTCAGCCACCGGAGCATCTCGCCCACTGCGGGCACTTCCGTCAAGCCGCCTGCGAGGCGCTCGAAGGCATGGTGCAGCGGCGGGATGCCGTGGACGACGATGCCTCCGCCCACAAGGAACATGGCCGCGGTGCCGGCCACGGAGAGCCCCTTCATCAGCCAAGGCGCGCCCGCGAGAATGGCGCCGCCCAGGCCCCGTTGCATCCGCGCAATGGCCGTGTCGCCGCTGCGCTGGCTGAGGTGCAGACCGGCGTCGTCGAGTTTGATGATGCCGCCGACGAGGCCATACACGCCCACCGTCATGATGACGGCTATGCCGGTCAATACCAGCACCTGGGTTGCGAACGCGGAGTTCGCCACCGTCCCCAGCGTAATGATGATGATCTCGGCCGAGAGTATGAAATCGGTGCGCACGGCGCCCCTGATCTTGTCCTTCTCGATCGCAACCAGGTCGGCCTCGGGATCAGTGAGCGCCTGCATCAGATCGGCTTCGTGCGCCGCCTCCTCCGCCTTGCTGTGAAATAGCTTGTGCGCAATCTTCTCGATTCCCTCGTAGCAGAGAAGAGCGCCGCCGAGCATGAGCAGCGGGGTCACGGCCCAGGGCGCCAGGGTGCTGATCACCAAGGCCGCCGGCACGAGGATGACTTTGTTGAGGGCGGATCCTCTGGCCACCGCCCACACGACCGGCAACTCGCGGTTGGCGCTGATGCCGGCCACCTGCTGGGCGTTGAGCGCCAAGTCGTCGGCCAGCACGCCGGAGGTCTTCCGCGCGGCGACCTTGGTGAGCAACGCCACGTCATCGAGCCCGGTGGCGATGTCGTCGAGCAGGGCGAACAGGCTGGACGGCATGGTCGCCCTCGGTGTGAAGATATGCCAGACGCGTACCGCGACGCGCAGGGCGACCACCAGTGGGCGCGAGCCTGCCGGAGCGGCGGAACGCCGAGAGACGGCGGCCGGACCCGGTGGCGGTGATCGATCAGCCGGCTGTGATCGTGTATGGCACCGTCACCGTATGCCGTCGTTCTTCAGGATCCACGTGTCTTGCCGGCGCTACTTGAATCGATCCGCGTACACGAGCGGCTGGCCCGACTCCCACGGCCGGTAGTCGTTGAAGAAGTCGATGCGCTCGCCGATGGGCGGGTGGCTCGCGCGGAACCACGTGTAGAGCCGGCCGGGCCGCGGCACCGCGAGATTCTCCTGCTGCATGATGGCGAACGCCGTGGCGCCGGCGTGATTGCCGCGCGTGATCTCCAGCGCGAATCGATCGGCCTCGTGTTCGAAGTGGCGCGACACTGCCAGCGTGAGCGGATCGGTGACCAGGGAGACGGCGCCGACGAGCAGCAGCACGAGCGGCAGCGACGCCACGTCTCCCAGCTCCGTGAAGCCGAAGCGCGCGCCGTGCTTCCGGATCAGTGCGCCCGCCAGACGATGGATGACGTATGTCATGCCGAAGATCGTCAGCGACAACAGGAGGATCAGCTTCCACACGTGGTTCAACACGTAGTGCCCCATCTCGTGGCCCATCACGACCAGGAGCTGCGGGCGGTCGAGCGCCTTGATGATGGTGTCCCAGAGCACGATGCGCTTGGTGGCGCCGAAGCCGTTGACGTAGGCGTTGAGCTGCTTGGTGTCCTCGCTCTTGGCCACCTCGAACACCCGGCCGCCCTCGATGCCGCTGCGGTCGGCCAGCTGCAGGATGTCGGCTTCGAGCGCCTTGTCCTGCATCGGCCCGAACGTGTTGAAGAGCGGGTCGATCCAGAGCGGCTGCACCAGCACGATGGTGACGATGAACGGGACGGCCAGGATGCTCGTATAGAGCCACCACCGCTGCGGGCTCTTGCGCAGCAGCAGATAGGGCACCCAGAGCGCGATCCCGCCGATCACGAGCGTAACGGCCAGGTTCGCCAGCTGGTCGCTGGCCCATTTGCCGAGCGTCTGGTTCGAGAGATCGTAGGCGTGCTGGCGTACGAAGCTCACGTAGTACACGCGCGGCAGGTCGATCACCGTGGACACCAGCGTGAAGATCACCCAGTAGGCGGCGACCACGAAGAACCACTTGCGCCCGATCGCGCGCGCCCAGTCGCGCATGCGCGCGGAGAAGCCGGTCCACAGGAGCGCGGCGGGCACGAGCAGGCCCCAGATCGTGCTGGCGACCCAGATCACGTTCCCGGATTGGTGGTAGGCGAGCGCTTTGTCGCTCGGTTCCGGCACCGGCACGTGCCCGCTCTGCGCCATCGCCCCCGCGGGTATCAGCAGGGCGAGGGCGACCAGAAGCGTGCGGGCGATCACGACGCTGGCAGTTCGACCTGGTCGGGATACGCGCGTTCGCCGGCGAGCACCTTCACCGGCAGCCGGTTCTCGGGCAGCGGAATCGGGCAGGTCGTATACGGGTTGAACGCGCATGGCGGATTGTAGGCCTGGTTGAAGTCGAGGACGGCGGTGCCGTCGTCCTTCAGGTCGGCGTACAGGAAGCGCGCCGCGGCGTAGGTCTCGGTGCCGCTCGAGGCGTCCTTGAACACGAAGTAGAACCGCTTCGGCCGCGTGGTGAACGGCCGCAGGCGCAGCGTCTGCCCGTTGAGCGTGAACTCCACCACGCCCTGCGTGGTGAAGGTGTCGAGGTCGCCGAACGTGTTGGTCACCTGGAGCGTGCGCGGCGACGCATCGGGAATGAAGCGCCCGGTCACGCGCTGGTCGAGCTGAATCGGGAACCAGGTGAAGCCCTTGAAGCCGCGCGCCAGCGGACCCTCGGGATCCCAGACGCGCAGCGAGCGGCGGTTGCCGCTCACGTGCACTGCGATCTTCACGGTGCCGGTCACGAGCTCGTCGGCGCCGGAACCGCTGTCGTCCTTCAGCACCACCGGCGCCGTCACACGCGTGCCCTTGAGATCGACGGGCGCACCGGCCGCGGGCTCGAAGCGGACACTGGCGCCTTCGACGACGAATCGCCCGACGGTGGCCGGCGCCGAGGCCGGCAACACGACGTCGTTGGTCTTGGCGCTGCCTGCCGTCTGCGCGCCCTCGTGCAGGAAGTGAAGGCCCGCGATCGTTACCCAGTCGCGACGGTAGTCCGCCTCGTGTTTGTCGCGCCAGGCTTGGACTTCTGTTGTCACCGCCGCCTCGGGCTCGGGTGCGGGCGCCGGTTTGGCGCAGGCCGCCGCCAGCGTGGCCAGCGCCACGACGCCCACTGCGGCACATAGTCGAGCCGGTGTCATACGTGCTGCCGCCGATTGTATCGCCCTCCAACCGCCCGCCCGGAGGGCGGGCAATCAAACACTGCCAGCGAGGCGGAGCCGGTGCGGCGAACGAGGCGAAGCCTCGCCGTCAGTCGTACCAGTATTTGGTCTTCGTCGCCCACTCGTTCTGCGGGAACTGACGGTGGAGCAGCGCGAACGCCCGCGGCGGCAGGTCCGATTTCGGCGGGTCGGCCTGGCAGCGCGACCACCGCCAGCCGTCGATCGCCAGCGCCAGCGCCTCGGCTGCGTCCGGATCGGCGCGGCGCTCAGTGGCCCACTGGATGGCGGCGGCCGTGAGATAGGCGCGCGGCGACCCGATCCCGGCCAACGCGTCCACCTCGCTCGCCGTGTCCCGACGCTCGGCCTCGGTGATGAACGGTGGGAACGGCACGCCGTCGCTCACGAGAAGCCGCGCGGCGCCGTCGCCCGCGCCGGCCTCGACGCCGCACCACCAGTTGCGCGGGAAGGCATGGCCGAACTGCCGCGACGGCGTGTCCCGCCCGTACGACTCGTCCGTGTCGCGGCCGCCGACGTTGATCGACAGCCCCGGCGTGCGCAGGAGCGTCAACGTGGCGATGCGCCGGCGGGCGGCGTCGTCGGTGGCGGCGATGTAGCGGCCGAGATCGCCACGGAGCGACGGCGCGAGCGAAGCCACCACGCGTGCCGCGCGAGCGCCGGCTTGCGGCCGTTCCAGCAGCACGGCGCGCGTGAAGGCGGCCTGCGCCACGCGAAGCCGGAGACGCGCCGGCAGGCGCGTGGATTCGGCGGCTGCCACGAGCCGCTCGAGCGGCATGCGGCTGTTGAAGACGGCCGCCACGTCGTCATCCCACACCGGCTTGCCGAACTTCCCGGGCGGCTCGCTGCCGCCCTCCGACTCGGCGCGCACCACGACGCGCGGCGCGGCCGCCAGCAGATCGTCGGGCGTTGCCGCCACGGTGAACCGGGCCGCGCGCAGCAGGTTGATGGTCTCGGCGCTGAAGCCGGGCCCCGGTGCGTCCGGCAGCGGCGCCAGCGCGGCACGGGCGCCGGCGAGATCGTTGCGCTGAATCAGCAGGCGGATGCGGAGGAAAGCGGTGGTGGCAAACGCCGGCGAGGCTTGCGGCACTTGTGCCGCGGCGGCAAGCAGCGCCGGGACCGCGGTGTCGCGTGCTCCGGCCGTCCAGAGCGCTGCCACCAGCCAGCGTTCCGAGCGCGTCTCCTGCCACCGTTCGAGGGCGCGCGCCTGGTGCTTCTGGGTGGCCACGATCCAGTCGGTGAGGTCGTCGCCCTTCGTGACGGCGGCGAGATCCATCGGTGGCGTGCCGGCGGCTGTCTCGCCGAGCGCCCGGTCCATCAGCCACGTGTAGTCCACGAGGTCTCGCGGGGCGACGGTGGGCGCCGTGGCGAGACGTGCCGACAGTTCGTGCAGCCGCTCGATCGGCCGCGCGCGTGCGGCCACGAGATCGAGCAGCCCGCGGGCCGAGGTATGCAGCGGCGCGGCGTCGCGATCGGCGATGGTGGCCTGCAGTTCCCGTTCGGCGGCCGCGAATCGCTGGAGCGCGTCCTTCGGCCGGGTCGAGGGCACCGTGACGGATCGGATGAGTGCGCGAGCGGCCAGATAGCGGCCGGAGGCCCGCCACGGCGAGGCGGTGTTGGCAGCGATCGCGCGGAAGCGGCCGGCCGCCTCGTCGTACTGCGTGGCGTAGAAGTAGGCGGCGGCGATCTGGTAGTCGCGATCGGCTCTGGCGCGAGCGTCGGAGCCGGCCTCGGCGGGCGCGGGCAGCACCAGCGGTCCTCCCGCGCAGTTCTGGAACACGGCGGCCTGCGCGGTGAGCCAGTCGATCACGTCGCGGCTGCGGGCGCCGAAACGCGTGACGCGTTCGGCGTGGGCCGCCAAGGCTTGCTCGAACCCGGGGGCGAGGCAGTTGACGAACGACGAGTAGTCCGCCGCGATGCGATCCGTGCCGACTGGCTTGAGCGTCTGCGTGACAGCCGCGGGCAGCTCGCGCGCCTGGAGATCGCGCCAGCGCTGGAACGGCGGTTTGTCGCCGGACGCCGCGGCGCCTGCCGGCCGATCGTCCGGAGCCATCGGCGCGACGCCGCCGAGCGTGCGATACGCCTGCACGAGATAGCGCCGCTCGAACGACGGCTTGACCACGCCGAGCTCGCCGCGTGCGTAGCCGGCGCGGTCGGCGGGCGACGAGTGCTTCACCGTCAGCAGCTCGATGAAGAACGGGCCGCACGCCAGCGCCGCGGTGCCGGTTGCGGCCACTGCCAGGCACCACATGAATCCGCGCCGCCACGCCCCGCTCATTCGAGCACCTCTCGAGCCCTGGTCACCGAGGCCGGTGTCCACGGCGACGCATTGAACACGTACACCCGCCGCCCCGCGGCACGGATACGCAGCGGCTCGTCGAGCGACGTGCCCAGCGCCCCACGGCATTCGGCGGCCGCCGCCGACGGCGACCGCGCGATCCCGGCGTACGGGTCGTTCAGCGGTCCCAGGCGGAACAGCATCGGCACGGCCTCGTCGACCGGCAGCCCCGCCATCCAGCGGTCCTGCGCGCACCACGACGCGAGCGCCGTGATGGACAGCGGCAAATCCGGGCCGATCGCCTGCCGTACCGCCAGCACCAGCGCACGGTAGAACGCGCGCTCGGACCCGGCGGCGTCGAAATCGATCTGCACGCCACGGACGCGCGGCAGCGACGCGGTGCCCGCGATGGCCGCCGCCATCGCGCTGGTCGTTGCCGGAGACAGGGTGGCCGCGCCGGCGTCGCCGCTCTCGATGCGCGTCACCGCCACCAGCGGCGTGTCCGCCGCGACGCGCAGCGGGTTGCGGCGCGGCAGGACCTCGACCGAGCCGTGGCGCACGATCAAGGTCTGAGACAGAAACGCGACGCCGATGCCGTCGTCGAGCGACCGGAGGTCCGTGGGCCGTTCCCAGGCCCACAGGATGAGGCGCGGCAGCCCGTCGCGGTCGATGGAACGGGGCACGGAGGCGCCGGCCGGGGAAAGCGCCAGCCAGCTGACCGACAGGGCGATGAGGAGGAGCGCGCCACGCCGCATGGCGTGCTCATCAGCATACAGCCGTCTTCTCCGGAGTAAAGTAAGGGCCAGGGGGAGCAGGCCAGATGAAGCGAATGCTCGTGCTCGGCGTCCTGGTGTCGTTCGGTGCCCTTTCGATCGCGGTGTCGGGGCAGGCCCCGCCCGGTCCGTCGAAGCAGTCGATCGACGCGATGAAGATCGAGAAGGTGAAGGACAACCTCTACATCATCACCGGCTCGGGCGCCGATACGACCGACACCTTCAGCGGCGGCAACGTCGCCGTCTTCGTGACCGACGCGGGCGTGACGATCGTCGACTCGAAGCTGCCCGGGTTCGGCCCCACGATCGTGGACCGCGTGAAGTCGGTGACGAACAAGCCGATCACGCGCATCATCAACACCCACGCGCACGGCGACCACACCGGCAGCAACCCGTTCTGGGGCGGCAGGGTCGAGACCATCGTCCAGGAGAACACCAAGGCCAACATGACGCGGATGCCCGAGTACAAGGACGCCAAGCTGCTCCCGGGCAAGACCTACACGGACAAGCTGACGGTGGGCTCGGGCAAGGATCAGATCGATCTCCACTACTTCGGCCGCGGCCACACCAACGGCGACACGTTCGTGGTGTTCACCGCGCTCCGCACCATGCACGTCGGCGACATGTTCGCGTGGAAGGCGCTGCCGTTCATCGATCCGGACAACGGCGGGAGCGTGGTGGAGCACCCCAAGACGCTCGCGCGCGCCGGCGCGGTTCGCAACGTGGACACGATCATCAACGGCCATATCCCGGTGGGGACGATCAAGGATCTCCAGGAGTACGCCGGGTTCACCGCGGACTTCGTGGCCTTCGCCGAGCAGTCGCTCAAGGCGGGCAAGAGCGCGGAGCAGGCGGCCAAGGAGTACAAGGTGGACCCGAAGTACAAGGGCTACACCGCGAGCGTGAACCCGATGTTCGGCGGACCGCTGCCCAACCTCGAGATCGCATACAAAGAATTGAAAAAGTAGGGTCTGCCTTCAGGCGGCCCAGGAGACGACGGCCATGGCCACAGAGTTCACCCGGCGGGACACCCTCAAGTACGGCGCAGCCGCGGCGGCGCTGTTTGCGCTGCCCGATTGGGCGGTGCCGGCTCTCGCGCAAGGCGAAGTGGACGTCGCCTTCACCGACTACCCGGCGAACTGGGTGGCGGCCAATCCCAACGGCAACAACCGCTTCCTGGATCTGCGGAAGATCGACGGGCTGATCACCCCCAACGATCAGTTCTTCTTCATCCAGCATTACGGCAAGCCGGAGCTCGACGGGGCCAAGCACCGCATCAAGGTGACGGGCCTGGTGAGCAAGCCGCTCGAGCTCTCGCTCGCCGATCTGCAGGCGATGCCGAAGGCCGAGATCATGAACGGCTACGAGTGCTCCGGCAACAGCGGCCGCGCGATGCAGGGGCTGTCGTCGAACGGGCGTTTCACCGGCGTGCGGCTGCGCGACGTGCTGAAGCGCGCGGGTCTCGGCGACAAGGCGCGCGAGGTGGTGTTCTTCGGGGCCGACCGTGGCAACGAGGAGGTGGTCTTCCGCCAGCAGACCTTCAAGATCCAGCAGCAGTTCGCCCGCAGCATCACGCTCGAGAACGCGCAGAAGCCCGAGCCGATGCTGGTCTACGCGCTCAACGGCCAGCCGCTCACGCGCGACAGCGGCTTCCCGGTGCGCATGATGATGCCCGGCTGGTACGGCGTGGCCAACGTGAAGTGGCTGTCGGAGATCCACCTGCAGGAGGGGCGCTTCCTCGGCAACTACCAGGCGCGGTGGTACCGCACGATGCGGACGGTGGGCGGCGCCGGCACCGAGACCGATCCGGAGACGCAGTGGGTGGAGACCGAGGTGACGCGGCTGAATCTCAAGTCCACCATCGCGCGGGTGACGAAGCTGGGCGACGTCCATCGCGTGCGCGGGTGGGTGTTGAACGACGGCACGCCGCTGCGCTCGGTGGAGGTGAAGGTGGACGACGGCCCGTGGAAGCCCGCCGTGCTCGACGCCGCCAACACCAAGCACTCGTGGAAGCTGTTCACCTACACCTGGGAAGGCGCCACGCCCGGCGAGCACACCATCGTGTCGCGCGTGACCGACGCCACCGGTCAGGTGCAGCCCACGGCCGCCGACCTCGCGCGCAAGAAGACCTTCCTCGAGGACAACTCGCAGTTCCCTCGGAAAGTGATGATTGCGTGACGACGAGGTCAGGTAGGTCGGGTGGGTCAGGTAGGCCAGGTAGGGAGTGCTTTCCCCACCTGACTCACCAGACCTACCAGACCCACCTGACCGGCAGCTTCAGTTCAGGTCCGCGGTCTGCAAGGCCGGCGCGTGCCACGCCTTGTTGCGGACGTGCGTCCGCGACCTGATGCGCCAGCCGGCCGGCGTTCTCACGTACACGTCCTCGTAGCCGCCGTGGCGCTCGATGGTGCCCGGGCCCTTGATGTCCATCTGCAACAGGTAGAGGCGCCCGGTGGCGCCCGCGGCCGTCGGCGTCACCACCAGGTTGGTCATGATGTGGCTCCAGTCGGTCCACACCAGCTTCGTCTTGCAGCCGCGCGAGCCGCCGCCGATGAGCGTGGCCAGCGCCTCGCGCCCTTTCGCCAGCACGCGGCCGCCGGCCTTGAACCCGGCGTCGGAGTTCCGGTCGATGAACTCGCCATCGGGCGTGAACACGTCGGCGTAGTCGTAGCCGTTGTTGCCGCAGGTGTCGATGCCGTACGCGTAGCGGTTCGTCAGCTGCGCGATCTCCTGATAGTCGGCGGCGCTCAATGCCGGCGCCGGCTGAGCGCTGACGCCCTGCTGCGCGAACCACGCCGACGAGGCCGCGCCCACCAGCGCGCTGACGATCACCGTCGCGAGCCATTGAAATGTCTTCATGTTCTTACCCACCCGACCCACCTGACCTACCAGACCCACCTGACTATCTGTGAAATCGTCCGACCAGCACTGCCTTGCCCAGCACGTGCCCGTCCATCGCGTTGAGGATCGCCGTGCGGGTGTCGGCCGCCTGCTGCGGCGTGCCCTGCGGCACGTCGAGCTTGATGTCGAGCGCATAGAGCTCGAACGTGTAGTGATGGTACGGTCCCGGCGGCGCGCCCGGCCCCATGTACGCGTTGGACCGCAGGCTCACCTGACGGCTGCCGTCCGGCAGCTCGCCCGCCGGCACGCCTTCGGGGAGCCCGGTGGACGTGCCGGGAATGTTCCAGATCACCCAGTGGGTGATGTCCATCTTCGGGCTGCGGTTCAGCACCGGCTCGGGGTCGTGCATGATGAGCACGAAGCTCTGGGTGCCCATCGGCACCTGCGACCACGAGAGCGCGGGTGACACGGCATTCGGTCCGGCCGCCTGCGTGTACTTGTCGGGGATGACGCCGCCGTCCTCGAAGGCCGTCGTGGTCATCAGCAGCGGCGGCGACTGAGGTCCGCGGCCGCGCCCCGAACCGGGTGGCGCGCCTTGCGGCGTCTGCGCCACGAGCGATGCGGCCCCCGCCGCGAACAGGGCCATCACGGTGAGGATGCCCGTTGCCGTTCGCACACGCGTAGTCATCGCCTTCTCTCCTTGCGCTGCCAGTTGCGTCAAGACCCGCGCCTTTGGTACCGCTTGTTGCAGCCGGGTTCAATGCCTCCCTTGAGGTACGTCCTACCGCGCCGAGCAGGGCGCCGGGTTCCAACCCGACGCGTCCGGCAGCTTCTTGAAGTCGGAGCTGGTGAGCTGCGCCCGTGTGAAGTACACGGGGTCTTCCACCTTGGTCGTCACCGTGAGCCAGCGGTCGCCGTTCGGCGCGGTGTTGACGTCGAAGTATTCCGTGACTCTCGCCTTGTCGCTGTGGGGAGCGCCGTTCTTGCGGATGTAGCCCGCGCGAAGATTGGTCGTCACGACCTTCAACGTCCCGGTACGGACGTCGCCGCGGCGACCGGCATTGGCCCATTCGGCCGACGACCAGCCCTGCCAGCTTGGCTCACCCGAGGGGGCGCCGGCACCAAACCGCAACAGGCGCGTCTGCGAGCCGGTGTCGGTCTCGATCTTGAGCGTGCTGTCGTCCGCCCACGTGACGTGCAGCCGGCCGGGCAGGCGCATGATGTTGGCGGCGCCGTACGCGCGGCACTGATCGCCGGCCGCCTCGTCGCGCGCCGGGTCCCACGTGTCGCCGATGCGCCGCCCCTCGGCGTTGAGCGTCAGCGTTTCGTAGACGCCCTTCTTCGGCGTCACCATCCGGAACTTCCAGTCCTCCGTGATGACGGACACCCAGTAGCCGGTGAGATCCATGGCCGCCGCGGCACGAGGCGTCGGCGGCGGACCGCCGCGGCCGCCGCGTTGCGCGCGTGCGTCCGCGGGCGCCAGCAGCATGGCGCAGGCCGCGAGCGCTGCCAGCGTGCGTATGCGCATCAGTCCACGGCCTCGCCTTGGCGCGTGCCCCAGCTGAAGCCGTCGCTCGGCCGCTTCAGGCTGACCATCAGCACGCGGAATTCGCCCGCCACGCGCGACGGCCGTCCGACGATGACGACCGTGTCGCCCACGTTCAGTGTGGTGCGCGTGATGCCGTTGTTGGCGAGCTGCGCGGTGCCGCTCCATTCCACCGCCCAGCGCTGCTTCACGCCGCTCTCGTCGGGCGCCTGCACGTGCACGAAGGAGTGCGGGTTGCGGAACGCGAACTGCACCAGTGTGCCCTCGAGGCGAATCTCGCGGCTCGTGTCGTAGGTGGCGCCATACGAGTGGTGCGCCCGCGCCGGCACCGCCATCCACAGCAGCGCCGCCGTCACGAGCACGCCCCCCGCGCGGAGCGCGGGCAATTGAACACTGTAACGAGCTGCGCGTCTCATGGCTTCTTCTCCAGCAGGCTGCGATACACCGCGTCCACGAACATGTCCGTCGTCCAGGGGCCGGTCGTCGTGCCGTAGCGGCCGTCGAAGTCCAGCGTCGGCCGGGCCGCTTTCACCTGCGCGGCCGTCTGACCCTTCTGCTTCAGGTCCCGCACGCGGTCGCGAATCATCACCAGCATGTTGCGGTACGAGGCCACGTCTGCGGTGTCGGACAGGCGGCCGCGGCTCGGGATGATCCAGGTGCCGCCCTGCGCGCGGTACTCCGCCACCGCGAGGTCGAGGATCTGATTGAGCCCGTCGATGACGCCCTGAATCGAGCCGCCCTTTTGCAGGTCGATTACCGGATAGCTGATGGTGGAGAACAGGCTCCCGGCGTGAATCACCTCGGAGTGGCGGAAGAAGACCAGGCTGTCGCCATCGGTCGTGGCGGCCGGGACGTGATAGACGATGACCGCTTCGCCGTTCATGTACTCCGGCAGCTTGTGGAGTGAATCGAAGTACGTGTCCGTGGGCCAGCCGGCTTCCGGATAGGCCGGCGGCTGCTTGTTGACGGACGCGCTCATCCGGTTGAGGACGCTCTCGTGCGCGATCACCGACGCGCTCCGCGTGTTGGTGCCCACCGCGCCGCCGAAGCCGCCGCCGCGCGGGAAGAAGCCGCTTGCGGCAAGCTTCGCGTTGCCACCCACATGCTCGGCCGCGTCGTTCGTGTTCACGACGTAGCGGAGGGGCCTGGGCGGCAGCGGCGAGCTGATCACCGTGTTGATGTACGGGCTCGCCCACCCCCATTGCAGGCCGGGACAGTTGGCGCCGCTGCAGCGGTTGGGTACAGGAGACGCTGTGGCCAGTCGCACGAGCGCCGCCTGCACCTTGTCCGTCATGGCCGCGGCGCCCGAGTTCACGAGCAGCATGCCGTCGGGTCCGACCGAGGCCGCGAGGTTCACGCCGTCGGCCACGAGCATGTAGACGTTGCCCTGCACCGGCAGCACGTGCACCTCGCCGTCGCGAGGCCCTTGACTGTTGATGGCCGTTGCCAGCGTCAGGCTCGAGCGCGAGGCCGGCACCTTTTCGACTTTCGTACGGTATTCCGGGTAGAGCGTCTTCGCGCCGCCGCGCGCGGCCTCCGCGGGCACCCACGGCTCGTTCTTCAGCCACTCGGTGATCGCGGCGTTCTGGCCCGGCAGGAAGTGCGGCACGTGATGGCGATCGGTGCCGCCGTTCTCGGCGAACGCCGAGGCGTTGCACGTCTCCATCTGCACGCTCGCCGTCGGGTCGTAGAGATAGGTGGTGGACTGGACGTACGGCTCGTCCAGATAGACCGGGTCGTCCACGACGGTGGTGATGGTCAGGATCTCGTCGTGACGGGTGAGGTATTCCGTCATCGTGTAGAGATCGCTCGTCTGCGGCCCGCCGCGCTTCAGGTATCCGTCCTTGAGGTGCGTCGTCGTCACCTTCAGCGTGTTGCCCACCCACTCGCCGGTGGAGAACCCGGTCCACGTGTGCGGCGCCCACGCCGGCGGATGCGGCCGGCCATCCATGAAGATGGGACGGTCGAGCGAGCGCATGAA
>DASRPM010000320.1:0-2534 GCA_035646375.1 Vicinamibacterales bacterium | reverse complement strand
CGTCTGGATCGACGTCTCGCACCTCGGGGCCGAGGTGGTGGAGCGCATGTTCCGCGGGATGGTGCGGCGCTGCCGCGATTTCGGCCGTGACCTCGCCCGGGAGCCGGTGGAGGTGTTCCCGACGGCGCACTTCATGATGGGGGGCGTCGTCATCGACACGGCGTGTCGCACGGGAATCGAGGCGCTGTTCGCCGCCGGCGAGGATACGGGGGGCGTCCACGGCGCCAACCGGCTCGGCGGCAACGGCGTCGCGGAGTCCACCGTCTTCGGGGGCATCGCGGGCGATCGCATGGCGGAGGAGGCGGCCGCTCGCCCGTGGCCGCGGCTGTCAGCGGCGGCCCTCGACGCGGCGGCCGGGCCGTTGCGGGCGCCGCTCGCGCGCGCGCCCTCGACGGAGCTCTACACCCTCCAGCGCGAGCTGCGTGACACGATGTGGGACGACGCCGGTCTCGTGCGCGACGGCGCCGGGCTGCAGCGCGCGCTCGCCACCCTCGAGCACCTGACCGCACGACTGCAGGCGGTGGGGGTGCCGGCGCACGCCTCGCTCAACACCGCGTGGCAGGACTGGCTCAACCTCGACAATCAGCTCGTCGTCGCCCGGCTCATCGTGCTGAGCGCGCTCGAGCGACGCGAGAGCCGCGGCGCCCACTTCCGGCGCGATTTCCCGGCGCTTGCCGCCGAGTCACCCGTGAGCGTGCGCGTGCAGAGCCACCGCGAGGCGCCGCGTGTGTGGACGGAGCCGGTGGCCTTCACGCGTGCGCGGCCGCGGGCGCGCGCACGGCAACCGATCGGCGTCGAGACGGGCGATTAGTCGGACGGCGGGCTCCGGGCGCCCCCGCAATGGGGACCGGGGGCGTTCCTCGTGTACTCGCCGATGGTAGGATGCGGGCCCAGCCTGGGCGGTGGAGGGAAATGGCGACGAGGCGCACGCGGGTGATCGTGCTGGCGAGCGGCGGGGGCCCGCGGCCGCGAAAGGACCGCGGCGCCACCGCGCACGCGGTCGTGGTCGACGGCGTGCTCTACGTCGTGGACTGCGGCAATGGCGTTGCGCGCCAGCTGGCGCAGGCCGGCGTGCCGCTGCCCTCGCTCCGCCACGTCTTCGTGACCCACCACCACTCCGATCACAACGCCGACTACGGAAATCTCGTGTGGCTGGCGTGGGCAAGCGGGCTGGCGACCCGCGTCGACACGTGGGGGCCGCCGCCGCTCGAGAAGATGACGCGGCTGTTCTTCGAGATGAACGCCTATGACATCGACACGCGGATCGCCGATGAGGGGCGCCCGGAGCTGGTGCCGCTGGTGCACGTCCACGAGCTCACGCAGGCGGGCCCGGTCATGCAGGACGAGCGCGTGACGGTGACGGCGGCGGTGGTGGACCATCCCCCGGTGGTGCCCGCCTTCGCCTTTCGCTTCGACGGTCCCGAGCGCTCGGTCGTGTTCTCCGGGGACACCACCAGGTCCGACGAGCTGATCCGGCTGGCCGCCGGCGCCGACGTGCTCGTCCACGAGACGCTCTGGGTCCCGGCCGTCGACCGCCTGGTGGCGCGCAACCCGCACGCGGCCACGCTGAAGAGGCACATCATCGACAGCCACACGGCGGTGGAGGATGTCGGGCGCGTCGCGGCCGCGGCCGGTGTGAAGACGCTCGTGCTCTCTCACCTGGTGCCCGCCGATGATCCGACGCTCACCGATGACATGTGGATCGGGGCCGCGCGGCCCCATTTCAAGGGCGACATCGTCGTCGCCCGCGACGGGATGGAGATATGACGCAGCGGATGTTCGTGATCGCGCTCGTCCTCGGGCTCGCCCTCGGCGCGTCCGTCGACGCCCAGGAGACGAAGCAGCTTCGCATCGTCAAGCAACCCGGGCTCGGCTACCTGCAGCTCGTCGTCATGCGCGAGCAGAAGCTCCTCGAGAAGCGCCTGCCGGGCGTGGAGATCGAATGGCGGCAGCTCACCTCGGGCCCCGTCATCCGCGACGCCATGGTGGCCGGCCAGATGGACATCGGCTCGGGCGGCGTCGGCCCGTTCGTGCAGGCCATCGACAAGGGGCTCGACTGGAAGACGCTCGGAGCGCTCAACGAGATGCCGCTCTATCTGAACTGCGCGCGGGATGACATCCGGAGCCTCAAGGACGTCAAGCCCACCGACCGCGTCGCCATGCCGGCCCTCGGCTCGATCCAGCACGTGGTGCTGCAGATGGCGGCCGAGAAGGAGCTGGGCGATCCCAAGAAGCTGAACCAGCAGATCGTGGCCATGTCGCACCCCGACGCGACGGCGGCCATCCTTTCCAAGCGCGAGATCACCTGCCACCTCACGTCGCCGCCATACCAGTACGAGCAGCTGCGCGACAAGGGCATCCACAAGGTGCTCGACAGCTACCAGGCGGCGGGGGGCCCCCACACGTTCAACCTCGTGTGGGCCAGCGAAAAGTGGGTGAAGGCCAACGCCGGCACCGCCCGTGCGTTCGTCGAGGCCCTTCGCGAGGCCACCGACTTCGTGGCACAGAAGCCGGCGGAGGCGGCGCGGCTCTAC
>DASRPM010000319.1:0-14168 GCA_035646375.1 Vicinamibacterales bacterium | reverse complement strand
GGCGACGGCCTTGGCTTTCGCGGGCTTGGCGACCTCCACCTTGGCCGGCTTCTTCTTGTCGGCGCTCACTGTGTTGAGGCTGCGGCGCAGCGCTTCCATCAGGTCCACCACCTTGGGCGGCTCCTGAATCTCGGGCGCCACTACTTCCTCGCCGGCGATCTTGGCATCGATGATCTTGCGCAGGCCCGCTTTGTACTCGTCCTGGTAGTCCTTCAGATTGAGCTCGGCGTCGAAGGTGGCAATCACCTGCTTGGCGAGCTTCATCTCCTCGGGCTTCACCTTGGACGGCACCGAGTTCAGCTCCTCGACCTGATCGATGCTGCGGATTTCGGCGTCGTGGTGCAGCGTGTACATCACGAGCCCCTTTTTCTGGGGCCGCACCGCCACCAGGTACTCGCGCCCGTACAGCGCCACCTTGCCGATGCCCGCCTTCCCCGCCATGCCCTCGCGCATCACCGCGAACGACTCGGCGGCCATCGGACCGTCGGGGGCCAGGTAGTACGACTTGTCCACGTAGATCGGATCGATGTCCGTCACGTCGGTGAACTGCGACAGGTCGATGACTTTCGAGGACTCGACGCGGACCTTTTCGATGTCCTCTTCGCTCAAGACGACGTAGTGCCCCTTCTCGTATTCGTAGCCCTTCACGAGCTCGGTGTTGGGGACCTCACGCTCGCACTGCGGGCACCAGCGCTTCTGCTGGATGCGCGTCTTGCACTCGCCGTGGAGCTGGTTGAACGACAGCGTCGCCGCCGATTCGGTGGCTGGAAATACCTTCACCGGAATCGTGACCAGGCTGACCTTCAGATAGCCTTTCCAAGTCGGACGTGCGGCCATAACTCCTCTATCGGCACTAGGCGCCCCCCTGTGCAGGGGTGCGCAGGGGTGAGCCGGTTTGCCTTTGGCCTCTGGCCTCTAGCCTTTGGCGAGTTGCACTAGAGGCTAAGGCCTAAAGGCTAAAGGCGACAAGCGTCAGACGACGTCCTGTTCCTCGCGGCTCCCCAGGTCGAGCCCCGCGCCGCCCATGTGCATCTCCTGGGCTTTGATCCGGTCTCGCAGCAGCCGCCGAGCCTGGCCGTAGAGGTGGCCTGGGACGTCGAGACGCCGGGCGATGCTCCGAAAGTGCGAGATGAGGACCAGGGTGACGCTGCCCTCCTCCTTCCACGACACCGCCGAGATCTGCCCCCACTTCATGAAGCCGCTGTCGGACCAGACGCCGTCCTCGTAGAAGCCACGTGCGATCCGGGCGCTGAAGGGAAACGCGTAGCCGTAGTAGGTCAGCATCATCAGCTCGCCGAACAGGTCGCGCAGCGGGCGGTTGAGCCAGAAGACGTTGTACGCCAGCAGCAGGCCGAACACGGCACCAAGCGCCAGGTTCAGGCCGTAGTATTTCGGGCGGACGCCCTCCCAGACGAGCAGGGTGTGCCGGCGACGTCGGCGGTACTTAAGCAGCTCGACCAGGAGGCGGAGGTTCGCGACCAGGAACCCGAGACCGAACAGCAGCGACAGCCGCGGCGACACCCACCGGAAGTACTCGACGAAGTCCTCTGGGGTCATGCCGCCTTTCGCCCTCGGTCCCCGCGGCCCGTCTCAGGCCCCGGAGGCCTGCTTGTCCAGCGCCGCCGCCACGAACGGCACGAAGCAGGCCCGGCAGCGGGCTTCGTAGAGCCCGGTCGCCCCCAGCAGCACGCGGTCGCCGCTCGGGACCAGGCGCTGCGTGTGGCTGGCCGGATTGCCGCACACCATGCAGATGGCGTGCGTCTTGGTGATGTACTCGGCGATGGCCAGAAGCTGCGGCATCGGATCGAACGGCTTGCCCAGGTAGTCCTGGTCCAGCCCGGCCACGATCACCCGCTTCCCCCGGTCCGCCAGCGTGTTGCAGATCATCGGCAGCTCGAGATCGAAGAACTGCCCCTCGTCGATCCCCACGACCTCGGTGTCGCGCTCGACCTTGTCGAGCAGCATCCGGGAGGTGGCCACCGGCTCCGATTCGATCCGCATTTCGCTGTGCGACACGATGTCCTGGGCCGAGAACCGCGTATCGATGGTCGGCTTGAAGACTTGGACACGCTGTTTCGCGATTCGGGCACGGCGCAGCCGGCGGATGAGCTCCTCGCTCTTCCCGCTGAACATGCAGCCCACGATGACTTCTATCCAGCCCTGGGTGGGCTGCCTGACGACGTCCATGGCGCGCAGTGTACCCGACACCGGCCGCCTGCCGCCCCGCCGAAGGCTCTGAGGCGGAGCCTCGCCCTAGGCGCGCGAGAGGTACTCGCCCGTCTCCGTGCTCACGCGAATGAGATCGCCCGTGTTGACGAACGGCGGCACGTTCACCACGAGCCCCGTTTCGAGCGTGGCCGGCTTCACCTGGGCGCTCGCCGTCGCGCCCTTGATGCCCGGAGCGGTGTCGGTCACGGCCAGATCGACGGTTGCCGGCAGCTCCACGCCGAGCGCTTCCTCACCGTAGAACTCGACTTCGACCGTCATTTCCGGCTTGATGTAGTTCACCGACTCGCCAAGGGCCTCGGCGGTGATGTGAATCTGCTCGTACGAGGACGTGTCCATGAAGCAGAAGCCGTCGCCGTCCTTGTAGAGGAACTGCATGTCCTTCTGTTCCAGCGTGGCCCGATCGAGCGTGTCTTCCGACCGCAGCTTCTGGTCCGACAGGCTGCCGCTCCGAATGTTGCGGAACTTCACACGCACGAAGCCGCGGAGGTTGCCGGGCGTAACGTGCTGGAGCTCGAGGACCCGGAACAGGTCCTGTTCGATCTTCACCAGCATGCCCTTCTTGAGGCGCGTCGCTTGTATGGCAGCCATTTGTCGGTTGAGATAACCCGCGGATCGTAACATACGGCCATTGCCCCGCACCCGCGCGTGGCGCGTCCAGAATTCAGTAACGCGCTCAGCGCCAGATAGATAGCGCATGGCGGAGGCGAAGCCTCCGCCATGCTAGGATGCCGACGTGGCCTTCGCCCGCTGGGATCCGCTTCGCGATCTCCTCGCGATCCAGCAGCGCCTGGACCGGTTTGCGCCAGGGCCGGCGGGCTGGCAGCCCCCGGTTGACCTCTACGAAACCGCCGACGCCTACGTCCTCACCGCCGAAATCCCTGGCGTGGAACGCGACGACATCGACATTCAGACCGGCGACGGGCGCCTGACGCTCTCGGGCACCCGCCGGGAGCGCCCGATGACGTGCGAGCAGTTCCACCGGATCGAGCGGGGCCACGGGTCGTTTCAGCGGTCGTTCGCGCTGCCGCTGCCGATCGACTCCTCCGCCGTGACGGCCGACCTCAAGGACGGCGTGCTCACCGTCCGGTGCCCCAAACTGCCGGAGTCGTCAACCCGTCGAATCCCCATCACACCCTGAGGCCCTCGTGCGGAGATTTACCCTCATCGCGCTGCTGCTCGCCGGGCTCGGCTTCGTGGCGGGCCGCGTCATCACCGGCCTGGCCGACAACGGCGCCCAGCAGACGGCGTCACCCGGCCGCCCCGTCACGGCGCCGGCGGCCGCGGCGGCAGGCGCCTCGTTGCCCGACTTCACGCGTATCGCCGAACGCACCGTGCCGGCGGTGGCCAGCATCTCGGCGCGGCAGATCGTGCGGCGGCAGCCGTCGCCCTTCGACTCTTTCTTCGGGTTCGACGACGATCTCTTCGGCGGCGGCCGGCGTGTACAGAGCAGCCTGGGCTCCGGCGTGGTGGTGGGCGCCGACGGCTACATCCTTACCAACAACCACGTCGTCACGGGCGAACAGCAGCGCGTGTCGCTGCGCGACCTGAACATCACCGTGTCGATGGGCGACCGCCGTGATGTCCCGGCGGCGCTCATCGGCGTGGATCCGGCCACCGATCTGGCGCTGCTCAAGATCGACGCGAAGAACCTCCCCACCATCCCGTGGGGCGACTCGACGAAGCTGCGGATCGCCGAATGGGTGCTGGCCATCGGCAACCCCTTCGAGTTGAACTCGACGGTGACGCTCGGCATCGTGTCGGCCACCAACCGCACGAACCTGGGCATCTCGGCGTACGAGGACTTCGTGCAGACCGACGCCGCCATCAACCCGGGCAACTCGGGCGGCGCGCTCGTCAATGCGCGCGGCGAGCTCGTGGGCATCAACACCGTCATCTTCAGCCAGAGCGGCGGCTACCAAGGCATCGGCTTTGCCGTGTCGAGCAACCTCGCGCGGCGCGTGTTCAACGACCTGCGGCAGTACGGCGACGTGCGGCGCGGCACGATCGGCTACATCCAGGTGCTGCCGCTCACGCCGCAGCTCGCGAGCGAGCTGTCGGCGCCGGACACGCAGGGGCTGGCCATCGCCGGCATGGGGCGCTCCGCCCAGTCCGCCTACCAGGCCGGTCTGCGCGTGGGCGACGTGGTCAAGACCTTCAACGGCACCGCCATCACCGATGCGGGCCAGCTGTATCGTCTGATTTCGGATGCGGCCATTGGCAGTACGGCCACGCTGGGCGTGCTGCGCGAGGGCAAGAGCATCGCGCTCAAGGTCCCGATCGAGAAGCCCCCGAGCCGGTGAGGCGGGCCTGAAGGCCCGCAACCACGTACGTAGCGGGCGGTCTTCAGGCCGCCCGACGATCAGTGCGTGACGGTAACGCGGCGGACGGCCGCCACCGCTTCGCGGATGTCGTCGTCCGAGATCGTCTTGCGATCGTCGGCCACCTTCATCAGCGCACGGTAGACCTCGATCAGCATGTCGCCTTCGAGCGCGAACCCGAGATCGGCGCAGCGCTTCTGCACCGCGTGCCGCCCCGAGTGCTTGCCAAGCACCAGCGGATTCCACGGCGCGCCCACGTCCTCGGCGCGCATGATCTCGTAAGTACGCCGATCCTTCAGGACACCGTCCTGGTGAATGCCCGCTTCGTGCGCGAAGGCATTGCGGCCCACGACGGCCTTGTTCACCTGCGCGGGCTGTCCCGAGAGCTTGATGAGGAGCTCGCTCGACGGATAGATCTCCTTGATGTTGATGTTCGTGGTGTACGGCAGCCGGTCCTGGCGGGTGCGGAACGCCATCACGACCTCTTCGAGCGCGGCGTTGCCGGCGCGTTCCCCGATACCGTTGATCGTGCACTCCACCTGCCGCGCGCCGCCGAGCACCGAGGCAATGGAATTGGCCGTCGCCAGGCCGAGGTCGTCGTGGCAGTGCGTGCTGAACACCACTTTGCCGGCGTTGGGCACGCGCTCCTGGATCCTCGCGAAGAAGTCCCGGATCTCGTCGGGCGTCGTGTAGCCCACCGTATCCGGCAGGTTGACCGTGGTGGCTCCGGCGTCGATGACCGACTCGATGACGCGGCACAGGAAGTCGAAGTCGCTCCGGGTCGCGTCCTCGGCCGAGAACTCGACGTCGGGCGTGTGATGACGTGCGAAGCGCACCGATTCGACCGCCGCCTCGAGGCATTGCTCACGCGTCATCCGCAGCTTCGCCTGCAGGTGCAGATCGGACGTGGCGATGAACGTGTGAATGCGCCCCTGCTCAGCCGGTTCGAGCGCCCACGCGGCGCGTTCGAGATCGGCTTTGTGGCAGCGCGCCAGGCAGGCGATGACGGGGCGGCGGATCTCGGTGGCGATGGTGCGCACCGCTTCGGCATCCGCGGGGGACGCGATCGGAAAGCCCGCCTCGATGATGTCCACGCCGAGCGCATCGAGCTGCCGCGCCAGCTCCAGCTTCTCCGACGGCCGGAGCGAGAACCCTGGCGCCTGCTCGCCGTCCCTGAGCGTGGTGTCGAAGATGCGAACCTGATCCTGTCCCATTCGAGGCCTCCTGCCCCCCAATGGTCGAGGGCCTGGCTCATCGCCAGTAGACGGCACCCGCCCTGATAATGTCAAAATGATAATTGTTCTGTTTGGATTACTCTCCCTTATCCAAGCACTTATCCAAGCAGCCCCTCGCCTGCACGGGACGTCACGATGGAACTGAGTGAATTGAAGGTGTTTCTACGCGTCTCGGCCGAGCGAAGCTTCTCGCGCGCCGCGACCAAGCTCCACCGTACGCAGCCGGCGGTCAGCCAGGCGATCAAGCGGCTCGAAGAGAGCGTCGGCGAGCGCCTGTTCGATCGCGCCACCAAGGACGCCACGCTCACCGAGGCGGGGCGGCTCCTGCGCGACTATGCGGAGCGGCTCCTCCGCCTGTCGGAGGAAGCCGAAACCGCCGTCAAGGATCTGCGCGACCTGCGGCGCGGCCGCGTCCTGATCGGCGCCAACGAGGCATCAGTACACCCGGTGCTGCCGTTCGTTCACCGCTTCCGACAGGCGCACCCGCTCGTGCACGTCGACGTGCGCCGCGTCCCGGCCCGCCAGATCGGGGCGGAAGTCACGCATGGCGGGCTCGATTTCGGCATCCTGACGTTCCAGCCCGCCGAGCCGCGGCTCTCGTCGGTCGTCCTCGGCCACGACGAGCTGGTGATGCTCGTCGACCCGTCACATCAGCTCGCGGCGAGCCGCGAGGTCACGCTGGCCGAATGCGCACGGCAGACTGTCATCGCGCACAACGACCCGTCACACATGCGCGACCGCGTGCTGCGGCTCTTCGAGCAACACCACATCCCTGCGAACATCCTGATTTCGCTCCCGAGCCTCGAGGGGATCAAACGCGCGGTGAGCATGCAGATGGGCGTGGCGCTGCTGCCGCGCCGCTGCGCCGAGCTCGAGATCGCTCGCGGGGAGCTCGTGGCACTGGCCATGCCCGAGATCCGACTGCGGCGTCAGGTGCGGATAGTCTTCCGCAAGAGCGGCGAACGCTCGCACGCCGCGACGGCGTTCCTGGCCGTGATCGAGGACGACAAGAGGAAGACGGGGCGGCCGGCCGCGATGGCGGCCGAAGCGTAGCGGCCCCTACGAAAGCGGAGCCGCCGTGGCGTACGGCAGGCGCCTGGACGTCTCGCGCACCTCGTCGAAGCGGTCGAGCAGCATGCCGGTGGTGTCCCAGTGGCCCGACGTGAACGCCTCGAGCATCTTCGGCGGGAGCGTGATGGCCACCGTCAGCCGGCCCGCACGGCACGTGCCGGCCACCAGATCGACGGCGAACTCGGTTGCCGGCTCGCGCTCGACCAGATCCATCAGCGCCGCGATGTCTTCGGGAGCGGCGGTCACGCACGGCAGGCCGATCATCCCGGAGTTGCCGAAGAAGATCTCCGCGAACGACTCGCCGATCACCACCTGAATCCCCCAGCGGTGCAGCGCCTGCGGAGCGTGCTCCCGCGACGACCCGCACCCGAAGTTCGAGTTCACCAGCAGCACCGCCGCGCCCTGGAAGTGCGACACGTCGAAGGGGTGCCGGTTGTAGCGTCCGCCGGCGCTCTTGCGGTCGTCCTCGAACACGTGCTGCTCGAGGCCGTCGAACGTGATGCTGCGGAGGAACCGCGCCGGGATGATGCGATCGGTGTCGATGTCGTTACCGCGCATCGGCAGCGCGCGGCCGGTGAACTGCGTAATCCGCCGCATTACAAGAGCTCCCGCACGTCGGTCACTTCACCGGCCACTGCGGCGGCCGCCACCATGGCGGGGCTCATGAGCAGCGTGCGCCCGGTGGGGCTGCCCTGCCGCCCCTTGAAGTTGCGGTTGGAGGACGACGCGCACACCTGGTTGCCTTCCAACTTGTCGGGGTTCATGCCCAGGCACATCGAACAGCCCGCGCTGCGCCATTCGAACCCGGCCGCGCGGAACACCTCGTCGAGCCCCTCGGCCTCGGCCACCTTGGCCACGGTGGCCGAGCCCGGCACCACCAGACCCTTGACGTGCGGTGCCACGTGCCTGCCCTTGACGATGCGCGCGGCCTCGCGCAGGTCGGAGATCCGCGAGTTGGTGCACGACCCGATGAACGCCACGTCCACCTTCATGCCTTCGATCGCCTGCCCCGGCGCCAGCCCCATGTAGTTCAGCGCGTCGGTGATCGCCTGGGGATCGCTCGCCCCCGACGGCGCCGGCACCTTGTCGTCCACGCCGATCGACTGACCCGGGTTCACGCCCCAGGTGACGATGGGCTTCAGCTCCGCCGCCTTGATCTCCACCTCGTCGTCGTAGCTCGCGTCGGCGTCCGACGCCATCGACTTCCACCATGCGGCCATGCGGTCGAACTCGCCCGCCGGCGGCGCAAACGGCCGGCCGCGCACGTATTCGACGGTGATGTCGTCGGGGTTCACATAGCCCACGCGCGCGCCACCCTCGATCGACATGTTGCAGATCGTCATCCGCTCGTCCATCGACATCCGATCGACGGCGTCGCCGGCGTACTCGTAGGCGTACCCGTTGCCGCCCTGCACGCCCAGCCGCTGGATGATGGCCAGGATGACGTCCTTGGCATAGACGCCCTTCGGCAGCGTGCCCGTCACGCGGATGCGCCGCACCTTGAGCGGGTCCATCGCCAGGCACTGCGAGGCCAGGACGTCGCGCACCTGCGACGTGCCGATGCCGAAGGCGACGGAGCCGAAGGCGCCGTGGGTGGAGGTGTGGCTATCGCCGCACGCGATCGTCATGCCGGGCTGCGTCAGGCCGAGCTCCGGGCCGATCACGTGCACGATGCCCTGCCGCACGTCGCCAAGGCCCACGAAGCGGATCCCGAAGTCGCGCACGTTGCGCTCGAGCGACGCCATCATGTCCTCGGCCATCACGTCGAGGAACGGGCGGCTCCGCTCGCGGGTGGGCACGATGTGATCGACCGTCGCAAACGTGCGGTCGACGAACGGCACCGTCCAGCCGTTGGCGCGGAGCGTGTCGAAAGCCTGCGGGCTGGTGACCTCGTGGACGAGGTGCAGCCCGATGAAGAGCTGGGTCTGGCCCGTCGGCAGCTGGCGGACGGTGTGCAGATCCCAGACCTTCTTGAGGAGTGTTTCACCCATGTGCGCGAACTTTCCCTTCAGCTTCGATGGTACCACCCGGCTTGCGACCCAGGTTTGTGTGGCTATCCCAAGTCGGACGGCTGAGCCAGTATATCGGGCCGCATGAAGCTTCGAGGCGGGCCTCGTCACGCTCGGCGACGACGGGTCGCTGCGCGTGCGGCGCTCGTAGAGGTCCGCCTCCCCGACACACACGGGTGCCCGGGCACGAAGCAGCGCCACGGTCGATCGGTGCCGACGCGAATCCCGATGCGCGGCCCCCAGGCGGCCTCGCGCGCCGGCAGGCCCCAGTCCTCGATCGACAGCGGCGGTTCCGTGAGCCGCACGCGGTTCTGCGCCAGCGAGATCCCGAGCGCCCTGGTGAGGTTGCCCGGACCGCGGCAGAGGGCTGAGGCATCCGCGGACGAACGGCCCCCGCCGCGCCGCTCGCGCATCACGTCGAGCCCTTCGACCGGTTCGAGCGCGCGGATGAGCACCGCCGCCGGCGATCCCTCGCCTTCGGTGACGGCGTTCACCAGGTAGTGCATGCCGTAGTTCAGATACACGTAGGCGACGCCGGGCGGACCGTACAGCGGAGCATTGCGCGTGGTCGGTCCTGGTGCGGCATGACAGGCCGGATCCGACTCGCCGATGTACGCCTCGGTCTCGACGATGGCGCCGGCGGTCATGCCGGCGGCGGTGCGGTGCACGAGCACCTTGCCGAGGAGATCGGCGGCCACCGTCAGCGTGTTGCGATCGTAGAAGCCGCGCGGGAGCGGTTTACTCGCCGCCATTCCGGCTGGCCGCCAGCACCGGCCGGAGCGCCTGGCCGGTGTACGACGCCTCGAACTTCGCCACCTGCTCGGGCGTCCCCGAGGTCACCACTTCGCCGCCGGCGTCGCCGCCGTCGGGACCGAGGTCGATGATGTAATCCGCGGTCTTGATCACGTCGAGGTTGTGCTCGATCACGAGCAGGGTGTGGCCCGCCTCCACGAGCTTGCGGAAGGCGGCGAGCAGCTTGGCGATGTCGTCGAAGTGAAGGCCGGTGGTGGGCTCGTCGAGAATGTAGAGCACGCGCTCGCCGCTCATCGAGACCAGGTGTGCCGCGATCTTGATCCGCTGCGCCTCGCCGCCCGAGAGCGTCGTGGCCGGCTGCCCCAGGCGCAGGTAGCCGAGGCCGATCTCGTCGAGCACGTGCAGGCGCCGCAGCACCTTCGGCGAGCCGCTGAAGAACGTCAGCGCCTCGCGCACGGTCATGTCCAGTACCTGGTGGACGTTCTTGCCCTTGTACTTGACCTCGAGCACCTGCGGCTTGAACCGCATGCCGTTGCACTGCTCGCACGGCACGAACACGTCGGCGAGGAACTGCATCTCGACGCGGACCTCGCCTTCGCCCTGGCACGCCTCGCAGCGGCCGCCGGGCACGTTGAACGAGAAGTGGCTGGCCGTCAGGCCGCGCGACCGGGCGTCCTTGGTCAGCGAGAACAGCTCGCGAATCGGGTCGAACGCCTTGAGATACGTCACCGGGTTCGACCGCGGCGTGCGGCCGATGGGCGCCTGGTCCACCAGCACGACGTCGCTGATGTACTCCAGGCCGTCGAGCGATCCGTAGCGGCCGACGCGGCGATCCCAGTCGCCCTTGGCGCGCTTGATCGCGGCATAGAGCACGTCGTGGACGAGGGTGGACTTCCCCGACCCGCTCACGCCGGTGACGCACGTCAGCGTGTTCAACGGGATCTCGACGTCCACGTCCTTCAAGTTGTGCTCGGCGGCCCCGCGCAGCCGGATCCGCTGCGTCAGCCCCGGGCGCCGCACCGGCACCGGGATGCTCAGCTCGTGGCGAAGATACTTCGCGGTGAGCGACCGCGGCTCCAGCATCAGGCCGGCGAGATCGCCGGAGTAGACCACGCGCCCGCCCTGCTCGCCGGCGCCGAGGCCGATGTCCACCACATGATCGGCCACCCGGATCATGTCCTCGTCGTGCTCGACCACGAGCACCGTGTTGCCCTGATCGCGCAGCTGCCGCAGGATGTCGATGAGGCGCTGGTTGTCGCGCGCGTGCAGGCCGATCGACGGCTCGTCGAGCACGTAGAGGGTGCCGACGAGTGCCGAGCCGAGCGACGTGGCCAGGTTGATCCGCTGCGATTCACCGCCCGAGAGCGTGGACGAGAGCCGGTCCAGCGTCAGGTAGTCGAGACCGACGTCGGCGAGGAACGCCAGGCGCCGCCGGATCTCGCGCAGCACCTTGTCGGCCACCGTCGTTTCCTTCTCGGTGAGCTGGAGCTGCGCGAAGAAGTCCTGCGCCTGCCGCACCGTCTGGGCCGACACGGCGTCGATGGTCAGGCCGCCCACGCGGACGTTGCGCGCCTCGCGCCGCAGCCGCGCCCCCCCGCAATCCGGGCACGCCTGGTAGCCGCGGTAGCGGCTCAGGAAGACGCGGACGTGCACCTTGTACTTCTTCCGCTCGAGCCAGCGGAAGAACCCGCGCACGCCGTCGTAGTCGCCATCCCCTTCGACGACCAGGTGCCGCTCTTCGTCGGTGAGATCGGACCACGGGACGTCGAGCCGGATCGGCGTCTTCTTCGCCGTGCGCTTCAGCTCGGCCAGGTGGCTGCGATAGTGCGGCTTGGTCCAGGGCTCGATGGCGCCCTGGTTGATCGACTTCGTGGGATCCGGCACCACGAGCGCCATGTCGAGCTCGATGATGTTGCCGAACCCGTTGCACGTGGCGCAGGCGCCGAACGGGTTGTTGAACGAGAAGAGCCGCGGCTGCGGCGTCTCGTACGCGATATTGCACGTCCGGCACTCGAACTTCTCGGAAAAGACGATGCGCGAGTCGGGCTCGCCGCCGTTCCCGAGGGCCACCGCGAACGCCGCGCCTCCACCCTCGCGGTAGGACGTCTCCACTGAGTCGGTGAGGCGGGTCAGCACGTCGTGGTCGACCTTCACGCGGTCTACCACCACCTCGATGGAGGTGCGGCCTTTCAGCGAGTCGCTGGCCACATCCTCGATGGCCACGGCCGCGCCGTCGATCAGCACACGCCCGAAGCCGCGGCGGCGGAGCGTGTCGAGAGTCTGCCGGCTGGCGTCGAGCGCCGACGGCCTGGGGCGTGCCGGCAGGAGGTCGGCGTCGTCGCCGTTGTCCCCGTCGTCGCCAGGTTCGGCGTCACCCCCGGATCCGTTCGACGACATGGCCACGAGCGGCAGCTCGAAGCCGATGAGCAGGCGGGAGCCTTCGGGAAGGGCCTGGAGGCGCTTGGCGACGAGCTCCGCCGTCTCCCGCGTGACATCCTTGCCACACTGGCGGCAGTACGTGCGCCCGACGCGCGCGAACAGCAGCCGCATGTAGTCGTGGATCTCGGTGGTGGTGCCCACCGTGGAGCGCGGATTGCGCACGCTGTTCTTCTGCCGGATCGCGATCGCCGGACAGATGCCCTCGATGCGATCGACGTCGGGCTTCTCCATCCGCTCGAGGAACTGGCGCGCGTAGGCCGACAGCGACTCGACGTAGCGCCGCTGCCCTTCGGCGTAGATCGTGTCGAAGGCGAGCGACGACTTCCCCGAGCCGCTGACGCCGGTCACGATGACCAGCTTGCCCGCAGGCACGGTGACGTCGATGTTCTTGAGGTTGTGCGTCCGTGCCCCCCGCACCACAATCGGGCTGCGCGTACGCTTTGTGTCCTGGGTCTCGGGCATCCTGAATCAGCGCGACGCCCTCTGCAGGGAATCTGGACGCCGCCGCAATTGCCCAGTCTACCCTACTCCGCTCACCCAGCCCACTCTGCCTACTCCGCCTCTACGTTCTTCAGGGCCTCACAGGTTCTTCAGCGCTTCGCGCGCGCTCAACGAACTCAGTCGCGTCCGGTTGGCCCTCACGTACCGCTCGACCTCGCGCGGGTCGGTCCATGCGTGCGCCCGCAGCGCCCAGCCTATCGCCTTGCGGATGAAGAACTGGCGGTCGGCCAGGTTCGGCTCGATGCAGTCGTAGAGCAGGCTGAGGTCGGTCCGGGCCTTGAACCCGACCTGGCAGAGGATCGACGAGCGGCGTTTCCACATGTCCGCGTCGCGCGACCAGCGCCGCATCACAGCGGCCGTCCGGCGCGGCTCGTCCTCGAGCACGTCGCCCAGGACGTGCGTCGCCACCGGATCGACGAGGTCCCACCAGGCTCCGGACACGATCATCTCTTCGAATGTCGGCACCGCCGCGATGACGCGGTACGGCCGAAACGAACGCAGGCGGATGAACTCGATGGCCGCGTGACGCTCTTCGCGAAACGCCGCTCCGCGCCACAGCGTCAACGCCGCCCGCTCCCACTCGGGCAGCGTGCGAACCGGGTGCTCCGCCGCGCGCGTCCTGACAATCTTGCGCATGACAGCCGCCGTCAGGCCATGGCAGGGCATCTCGGATTTGAGATAGGCGCGCATCCCCTCCGCTCGTGACGGCTGAGCCGCCTTGGCGAGATCGGCCCGGACAAGCGCCGGCAATGGATGAACGCGAGGGGGCATGGCAACAACGGTGTCGTGAAACACCGTCAACAGGCCGGCAGTATACTCAGGTGGTTTTCAGATAGGGCTGCGTGGGGCCCAGGAGGTTGGTGAATGAAGGCACTATTGACCCTCGGGCTGGCGTCAGCCCTGGCAGTAAGCGTAGTCGCCCAGGCGCCGGCTCCGGCGGCGGCTCCCGGCGTGGAACTCAAGGTCGGCGATACGGCTCCGGACTTTACGCTTCCGGCATCCGACGGCAAGACCTACAAGCTGTCGTCCTTCAAGGGCAAGCAGGCCGTCGTGCTGGCCTGGTTCCCGAAAGCGTTCACGCGCGGCTGCACCATCGAGTGCAAGTCGCTGGCGGAAGGCAGCGCGAAGCTGAAGATGTACGACGCCACCTACTTCATGGCGAGCGTCGATCCGATCGACGGCGCCCAGGGCAACAAGGCGTTCGCCGAGTCGATGAAGGCGGACTTCCCGCTCCTCAGCGACGTCTCGAAGGAAACCGCGAAGGCGTACGGCGTGCTGATGCCGCAGGGCTTCTCGAACCGCTGGACGTTCTACATCGACAAGAACGGCAAGATCGCCCACATCGACAAGGACGTCGCCAAGCGCCTCGAGACGTCGGCCGACGACATGGCCGCCCAGCTCGCGGCGATGAAAGTCCCGATGAACCACTGAGCCTTCCGCTTACCAGCAGGTAGGCTGGTGAGCAGGTGGGCTGGTAAGACGTAGAGGGCGGTCGTCAGACCGCCCTTTGCTTTGTACGTAGCTGCAGGCCTTCAGGCTGCTTTGTACGTAGCTGCAGGCCTTCAGGCTGCTTTGTACGTGGCTGCAGGCCTTCAGGCCTGCCTAGCGCCGTT
>DASRPM010000318.1:0-18694 GCA_035646375.1 Vicinamibacterales bacterium | reverse complement strand
GAGGACCTCGGCGTGGCGAAGAACGCGCGCGAGGAGAAGATGAACGCGCGCAAGAAGTCGAACATGACGCCCGAGGAAATCAAGGCGCACATGGAGATGGAGCGGCTCTACCGGCAGCAGGTGCTCAAGGAGCAGCCGACGATCCAGATCCAGGGCCTTGGCCGCCCGAAGAAGCAGGGCGTCCAGGAAGTCACGCACAAGGACGTCGTCTAACGTCTCGTGCTTTCGTAGGGGCACATCTTCAGATGTGCCCGACCAGGGCCGGCGATTCACATCGCCGGCTCTTTTTGCGTACGTAGTTGCGGGTCTTTAGACCCGCCCCACCTTCGACTGATTTGAGCAAGATTCGTCAAGACCGGCGCCGAACGCCGATCCAGACTCGTCGCGGAGGCCACGATACATGTCGACGACTTCTGCGCCCATCCGTGCCACGCCGTGGCACTTGTGGGTGGTCGCATTCCTGACGTTCTTCTGGAACGGATCGGGCGCAGTGACGATCGTGATGGCGCAAAGAGGCGGGCGTCTCGATCTCAACCCCAACGAAATCGCCTATTACGCGGACCAGCCGTTCTGGTTCGTGCTCGCCACGGACCTGGCACTCGTGCTCCCGATCGCGGCGGCGGTGGCGCTGCTCCTGCGCAGCCGGTCGGCGGCCTGGCTGTTCGCGTTGTCGCTCCTCACCGTCGTCCTCAACAATGCGTACGACGTCGCCGCAGGGACGTCTCTCGCGCTCGGCGATCAAGGCTGGCGCATTGTGACGATCGTGATCGTGGCTGTCGCCCTCACCCAATTCGCATATGCCTGGAGCATGAAGACGCGCGGCGTCCTGAAGTGAGCGACGCCGGCGCGTTCGGGATCAGCCGTACAGAAACAGGGCCGGCGATTCGAATCGCCGGCCCTGAAACGGGTCTGAAGACCCGCGACTCCGATCCGGGCTACGTGCCCGGCTGCGGGACGATGCGGATGTACGGCTTCGGCTCTTTCCACCCGTTCGGATAGATCTTCTTGGCCTCGTCGTTCGAGACGGAACCGGCGATGATCACGTCGTCGCCCTGCTTCCAGTTCACCGGCGTGGCCACGCGGTGCTTGGCGGTGAGCTGCAGCGAGTCGATCACGCGCAGCACTTCGTCGAAGTTGCGGCCCGTGGTCATCGGATACGAAATCATCAGCTTGATCTTCTTGTCGGGGCCGATGACGTACACGGTGCGCACGGTCATGTTGTCCATGGCCGTCCGCCCCTCCGACGTGCTCCCCGCTTCGGCCGGCAGCATGCCGTAGGCCTTCGAGATCGACAGCTCCGTGTCGCCGATCATCGGATAGTTCGGCGCGGTACCCTGCGTCTCGCGGATGTCCTCGGCCCATTTGCTGTGACTCGTCACCGGGTCGACGCTGAGGCCGATCACTTTCACGTTGCGCTTGTCGAACTCCGGTTTGAGCTTGGCCATGTAGCCCAGCTCCGTCGTGCACACCGGCGTGAAGTCCTTCGGATGCGAAAAAATGATCGCCCACGAATCGCCAATCCAGTCGTGGAACTTGATGCGGCCCTCGGTCGTGTCCGCCTCGAAGTCGGGAGCGACGGCACCAATGCGGAGACCGCCATCTTGTACTGCAAGACTCATGATTTCCTCCTGCTATTGCCCTGGAGCGTACTCCAACCGGATGACGCTGGAAAGGCGGTTCGGGCGCTCCATGTAGAATCCTCGGAATGCTCCTTCGCGGCCGGACGGTCATCGTGACGGGCGGCGCGTCCGGCTTGGGCGGGGCCACCGTGGACACGATTGCGGCCGCCGGCGGCCACGCGGTCGTCGTGGACGTGAACGCCGAGGCGGGCCGCGCCAAGGCGGCGCAGCACGGCTCCAGCGCCCGCTTCGTCCAGGCCGACGTAACGTCAGACGCCGACGTGAAGCGGGCCATTCACGAAGCCACCTCGGCGTTCGGCCGCATCGACGGGCTCGTGAACGCGGCCGGCATTCCCGCCGCCGAGCGCGTCCTCGGGAAGGAGGGCGTGCAGCCGCTCGCCCACTTCACCCGCGTCGTCACCGTCAATCTGATCGGCACGTTCAACGTGATTCGGCTGACCGCTGAGTGCATGTCCGAGAACACGCCGGGCGAGGACGGCGAGCGCGGCGTCATCGTCAACACCGCGTCGGTCGCGGCCTTCGACGGGCAGATCGGCCAGGCGGCGTACTCCGCGTCCAAGGGCGGCATCGTCGGCATGACGCTGCCCATCGCGCGCGAGTTCGCGCGTGTGGGCATCCGCGTGATGACCATCGCGCCGGGGACGTTCGACACGCCGCTGCTGGCGGCGCTGCCCGAGGCGGCACGCCAGTCGCTCGCGCAGCAGGTGCCGTTTCCCTCGCGGCTCGGCAAGCCGGCGGAGTTCGCGGCGCTCGTCCGGCACATCTTCGAGAACCAGATGCTGAACGGCGAAGTCATCCGTCTCGACGGCGCGATCCGGATGGCGCCCAAATGATGCTCACGGCGCTGTCGGGCCTCGTCGCGGGCGCCTTTCACGTGCTCTCCGGGCCGGATCATCTCGCGGCAGTGGCGCCGCTGGCGGCCGCGGACCGCGCGCGCAGTCTGCGCGCCGGCTGGACCTGGGGCCTCGGCCACGCGTCGGGCGTGATGGTCGTGGCCGGGCTGGCGGTGCTCCTGCGTGAGGCGCTGCCGCCGGTGGCCGACATCTCCGCCTGGGGTGAGCGCCTGGTCGGCGGCGCGCTCATCGCGCTCGGTCTCTGGAGCCTGTCGCACGCGGCGCGCCTGCGCCGGTCGCCGCACACGCATGGCGCAACGCGGCACGAACACGTGCACGTGCAGCGTGGGCCGCGCTGGATGCGGCGCCTGGGACACGGCCACGCGGCGTTCGCGGTGGGGGTGCTGCACGGCGTGGCCGGCAGCTCGCATTTCTTCGGGGTGCTCCCGGCGCTGGCGCTGCCGACGGCCGCCGCGTCATTCAGTTACATTGCCGCGTTCGGCCTCGGCACCGTGGCGGCCATGACGCTGTTTGCCGGCGTGATCAGCCGGGCCGGCGTCGCCACGAGCGGGGTTTCCCACCACCGATTGATGGCCGGCACCGGCGTCGTCGCGATCATCGTCGGCTGCGCGTGGATCGCCGGCGCGGCGATCTGAAGACGGCTGACTCGCGGGCGGTCTGAAGACCCGCCCCTACGGCGTCGCCAGGAACTTCGCGCGCAGGGCCGCGCGATCGACGTCGGCGCCACGCAAGTAGACCTTGTCGATGCGCCGGCTGTTGGTGATGCGCTCCAGCGGGTCGGCCGCGAGCACCACGAAATCGGCTTGCTTGCCCGCCGCTACCGTCCCCATTCTCGTCAGGCCCAGCACGCGCGCGTTGATCGAGGTGGCCGCCTCCAGTGCCTGGGCCGGCGTGAAGCCCGCGCAGCGGACGTAGTACTCCATCTGCTGGTGCACGCCGAAGCCGTCGCCGGTGCCGTCGGTGCCGACCCCGATAATCATGCCGGCCTCGTGGATCCGTTTCAGATTGCGGCAGTGGAGATCGAAGAGGGCGTTGGCCGGGTTGCCCGCCGCCGTGCGCTGCGCCAGTTGCTTCCGGAGTCCCGCGATCGTCGAGGCTGGCAGCGTCTCGGCGAGCAACGCGATTTCCTCCTCTGATTCGCCGGGATTGGGGACGTTGGGACCGGTCCACACCCTGGGGTGCGCTTTGACGAGCGCGATGTACTCCTCGTCCACGTCGCGGTCGCGGACCGTGTGGACGAAACCGTCCACGCCCGCCCGCAGCAGGTCCTTGGCGTCGGCAAGGCCCGAGGTGCGGCTCAAATGCGCCAGCGTCTCCATGCCGCTCTTGTGCGCCTCGTCGATGATCGCGCGGTACACCTCGGGCTTGAGCTTCGGCACGGTGGCATCGCGGTCGTCGACCCAGATCTTCACGAAGTGAACCCTGCGCGCACGCAGCTCGCGCACGCGCTGCCGCCCTTCTCCGGGGGTGGCAGCGCCGTACGGAATACCCAGGCGCGCCTCGCCCGTCGGACCCGCCATGGGGGTGGCGGCGATCCCCTTCCCGACGGTCAGGAACGTCGCGGCGTTGGGTGTCGCGCTGTCGCGCAGCGCGAACGCCACCTCCTGATTGGCCTCGAGGCCCATGCTCATCGCCGCCGCGGTGCCGTAGTAGACGTAGCGCTGCAGCTGATCGAGCAGGTTGTCGCGTGTGTAGTTCGCCTTGGTGTTGCTGCCGTCCTTCTCGTTGACCAGCCCGATGTGGTTGTGGCCGTCGATGAGCGCCGGAATGACCGTCTTGCCGGTGAGGTCGACGCGCGTCGCGCCGGCCGGCGGCTGCCGCTCGCCCTTGCGACCGACCCAGGTGAAGGAGTCGCCCTCGACCAGGAACGCGGAGCTCTCGATGACGGGCGTCCTGTCGCCGACGACCAGCCGCGCCCCTTCGAACCACAGCTTGCCCGCCGTAGCTTCAGCGGAGGTGGGCGCGGGGCGGCGCGCCTGGGATGACAGCAGGGCCGGCACGGAGGCGGCACACACGATCAGGAATGGAAGGAGGACTTTCCGCGATGTCATGGCGCGGAGAATAGCACCGAGGGCAGGCCTGAAGACCCACCACGCCCAAAGCGGTTCCCGCCAAAACGCAGCCCGCACATCACCAGCGACCGACGTGCACGGCAGTGTTTGCCGAAGTCCGGCGTGCCTGTACATCGAAGTCGCGCCGGCGTAGGCAAACATCTGCCGGGCGCGGCGGGAGGAGGAACTAGCGGAGCTGGGCTTTGGCGGCTTGGAACTGCGCCATCGCCTCGCGCACCTGCGCCGTGCGATCGCCGCTGTAGGTCGGCGTCACGGCGCCGCGGGCGAGTTGGATGGCGGACGTCAGCAGGCCGTGCGCGCTTTGGGCGGCACGGGGCACGTCGGTGTTGCGCAAGGTCTGCTCGAGCCCCGCGAAAGTGCCGGAGATCGCCGCCAGTACTTCGGGCGTCGGCGTCGCGACGGCCGATCGCAGGAACGGCTGAATCTCTTCGAACCGCGCGAAAATCGGCTCAACCGCCTGGCGGTACCGCGTCACGTCACCCGGCGACGCGGCGCCCATGCGCAGCCCGGTCGCTGACGGCGCCGCCGCCGGCGTGGACGCGACCATACGCGGCATCGCGGCCGCGCGCGCCGGCGGGATCTGCGGCGTGGCGCTCGCGGCGCGAACCGGCGCAGCGGGCGGGGGCGCGGCCTCGACGGCCGGTTGAATCAGCGCGGGCGCCGCCGGCCGTTCGTCGAAATCGAGCTGCGCCCGCGACACGTCCACGTAGACGCGCGCGCCCTGCAGCCGCACCGTGGCGACGGCGTTTTCCGCCACCGTCACGAGCGCCTCGAGGCCGCGGATGCCGCGCGGGTCCGCGGCGACGCTGACGTGCTTGACCAGCTGCACGTCGGACGGCGCGTTCCACTCCTGCGCGTCGATCGAGGGACCGGCGCTCGCCGTGACCGCGAAGGTCGTCGAATCGATGCGTCGGCCGCTCACCTCCTGCGGCTCCTCGGCGAGCTCGAAGGCGATCGCCAGGCGTCCGGGCGCGGCCACGAGCACCACCGCCGGATTGGCCTTGGCGTCTTCCACGGGCGCCACCGCGTCGGTGCTGCGCAGCCGCTCGTCCACGTGCAGGCGCCCGCGCGAATAGCCGAGGCGAGCCACGTCGCGCTGCGCGGCCTCGGCCTCGTCGATCGAGACGAAGGGTCCCACCAGCACGTCGCGCGGACCACCGTTCAGCCGCCAGGCAAACGACGGCAGCCCCGCCTTCATGAGGCGGCCCGCCATGACGCGCGCGTCGGCGTCGCGCGCGAACGAGGTGACGTTGACGCTGAAGCTCGCGCCCGTGGCCAGCGGCGGCCCGTTCACGACGCGGCGCGCGGCCGCCCGAGGCGCCGGGTCTCTGGAGTCGCCGGCGGCACGGAGCCACACCACGGTGACGGCGAGCACGGCCACGGCGGCGGCCGTCGCCCAGACGCGGGCGCGATGCCCGCGCGGCCACACGTCCACCGTGCGCGACAGCTGCGAGCTCAGGCTCTTGAACTTGGGGCGGCTGAGAAAGCGGTCGAGCTGATCCTCGTCCAGGAGCAGAACTGTGTACTTGTCCCCTTCGACCGTCGGAGTCGTGGTCGCCGGGTGCTGCGCGCCGCGTTTGGCGATATTGGACACGGGTCAGTGGCCCCTTGTGGGGCTCCGGATCAATGCACGCCCACCGACCGGCGCTGCTGCACCGGCGCCCGGCGAGCCGGGAGCGTGGTGGGCGCCAGTTCGTTGTGAACGAAATACGACGCGCACGCCGCGTCGAGGAGCTCCCGATTGATTGTCGGCTCGACGCCGCGATAGCGACAGAGCGCCAGCACCTGGTCGAGGAGATCCCTGGGATGGCAGGCGCGCAGCGCCCGTCCCAGCGGCTTGTAGTGCCGCCGCTGCAGATACGACACCATCACCTTGTGGAAGCCGAGCCCGCGGTGCCGGCAGTTCAGATCGAAGATGCGGATGAAGTCGTCGAGCGACGGGTCCTCCACCGGAATCTTGTAGGGAATACGGCGCAGGAACGCCTCGTCGGCCAGCGACGCCGGATCGAGGTTGGTTGCAAACACCGTCAGCACGTCGAACGGCACCTCGAACTTCTTGCCCGTGTGCAGGGTCAGGAAGTCCACGCGGCTCTCGAGCGGCACGATCCAGCGGTTCAAGAGTTCGTCGGGCCGGATGCGCTGCCGGCCGAAGTCGTCCACCAGGAACACGCCGCCGTTGGCGCGCAGCTGCAGCGGCGCCTCGTAGAAACGCGCCAGCGGGTTGAACGTCAGGTCGAGCTGATCGAGCGTCAGCTCGCCGCCCACCATCACGACGGGACGGCGGATGCGCACCCAGCGGCGGTCGCTCGGCGCGGCCGCGATGACGCTCGTCGTCATGTCGGGTTCGTCCGTGTCCAGCCGTTCGTGGTTGATCGGATCGAACATCGTGATGACGTGCCCGTCCACGTCGATGGCGTACGGCATGTACATGTCGCCGCCGATCGACCGGCCGAGCCCCTCGGCAATCACCGTCTTGCCGTTGCCGGGCGGCCCGTAGAGAAAGATCGCCTTGTTCGCGTTGGCGGCCGGCCCGAGCTTCTCGAGCATGGCGTCGCCGATGACGAGGTGCGAGAAGCCTTTGCGCAGGCGATCGCGATCGATGAACCCGCGCGACTCCTGCAGCGATTTCATCTGCTTGACGTAGTCGGCCAGCGTCACCGGCAGGGCGCCGGTGTACAGGTTGATTTCGAGATACTGCAGCGCGCGCGAGCGGCCGAGGTCGGTGAGCGCGTAGCGGTAGCTCGAGCTCGACGCGGCGCTCGCCCCGCGCACCTCGATGATCTGCTCGGTGCGGAGCCGCACGATCAGCGGCTCGAAGATGCCGTAGGCCACCTTCATGCGCTCGGCCATCTCGAGCCCGGTGAGCTCGCCGGCGAAGAGGGTCTTGACGATCAGCTGCTCGACCCGCTCGGCGGGCAGGCCCAGGTCCGCCAGCGTGTTCGGGACCGGTGGCGGCGGCGTGAAACGGGGCTCGGGCGCGCTCATTTGTGACTCTCGGCCAGCGGGAAGAGCACTTCGACGAACTTGATGGCGGCGGGACCGATGGTCACCACCCAGATCGCCGGGAAGATGCAGAACACGAGCGGGAAGACCATCTTCACGCCCGTCTTGGCGGCGGCCTCCTCGGCGCGCTGCCGGCGCTTGGTGCGCAGCGTCTCGGAGTGCACGCGCAGCGAGCGGGCGACGCTGGTGCCGAACTTGTCCGTCTGGATCAGCATCGCGGCGAGCGACGAGAGATCATCGACGCCGGTGCGCTCGGCGAGGTTGCGCAGCGCGTCCCCGCGCCCCTTGCCGGCGCGCAGCTCGAAGTTGATCATCCGCATCTCGCCCGAGAGCTCGGGGTGCGCCAACGCCAGCTCGTCGCCGACGCGCTGAATGGCCTGGTCGAGACCGAGTCCGGCCTCGACGCTGACGACGAGCAGGTCGAGCGCATCGGGAAGCGACAGCCGGATGCGGTGCTGGCGGCGCTTCGCCATGCGTGCGAGCGCCATGCTCGGCAGCAGGTAGCCGAACGCGGCGCCGGCCAGACCAACCAGCAGGCCCGACTTGGGCACGAACGGGCTCGTGCCGAGCACGAACAGCGCGATCGCCAGGCCGAGACGGATGCCAAAGAAGACGGTCAGCGCCTCGGAACCGCGATACCCGGCGAAAACCAGACGCTCCTGGAGCTTGCCGAGCTCGCGGGACGGCTTCGGTGCCGCCTGTCCCAGGCGCTTGAGCGTCTTGAGCAGGCGGTCGCTGCGCACGGCCGGCGCCCCTGGCAGCCGATCGGACACACCGAGCTCACCGAGCCGGCGCTCGATGGCGTTCTCGCCGCGCAGCAGCGACATCCCGATCGCGGCGATCAGCAGGGAGATGAACAGAAACCCCACCAGGGGCAGCAGAAACGTCACGCTACACCTCGATCTTGATGACCTGACGGATCCAGATGAACCCGATCGTCTGCATGACGATGGCGCCCATCACCATCATCTGCCCCATCCTGACCGTGAAGAGCGTCCTCATGTGGTCGGGGCTGATGAACATCAGCGCGACGGCCAGGAATGCCGGAAGTCCGAGCAGCACATAGCCGGTGAACCGGCCATGCGCGGTGTGGACGCGCACCTGGCGCAGAATCTTGAAGCGCTCTCGCACGACATTGGCGAGGTTGTCCAGGATCTCAGCGAGATTACCGCCGGTCTCGCGCTGGATCTGGACCGCCGTCACGAAGAACTTCACGTCCATGAGCGGCACGCGCACGGTGAGGTTGTCGAGCGCCTCCTGCAGCGGCAGGCCGAAGTTCTGCTGCTCGAAACTCTTCTTGAACTCGATCCCTACCGGCGCCGGCAGCTCGTCGGCCACCATGCCCATCGCGCTCTGGAACGCGTGGCCGGCGCGAATCGCGCGCGACAGCAGGTCCAGCGCTTCGGGGAACTGCTCCTCGAACTTGCGCAGGCGGCTGCCGCGCTTGACCTTCAGCCACATGACCGGCGCCGCCAGGCCCACGAGCGCCGCCACGAACGCCGCCAGCCAGAGGCGCGAGAACAGCAGGGTCAGAAGGCCCAGCCCGGCGCATGCCCCGAGGCTCATCGTGATCACGGTCCCGGGGTTGATCGCGACGCCCGACTGTTCGATCAGGTTGGCCAGCCACGAGCCCGCGCCGGTGCCGCCCACGAGGCGATCGACGACCGGCAACGCGCTCGACCGGGCCTCGCTCAGCACGACGCTGGTGGCGGGCCCGTCTTCGCTCTCGAAATTCGACAGGTCCTTGAGGCGCTGCTCGAATTCGCGTTCGACCTTGTGTTCAGGCCGGTGCACGAACGCGTAGTAGGCGCCGACGACAGCGCCGGAGACGGCGAGAAACACCAGGATGGCGAGCAGCATCACCGCACCTCCACGACGCCCTCGAACATCGCCGCCGGCAGCCGGATGCCCGCCGCGAGCAGCCGCTCCGACACCTTCGGACGGACGCCGGTGGCGCGGAAACGGCCCAGGACCTTGCCCTCCTGGTTGACGCCCTGTTTCTCGAAGACGAAGATCTCCTGCATCGTGATGATGTCGCCTTCCATCCCGGTGATCTCCGAGATGCTGGTCACTTTGCGGGTGCCGTCGCTGAGGCGCGTCTGCTGCATCACGATCTGGATGGCCGAGGCTATTTGCTGGCGCATCGCCTTGTCGGGCAGGTTCGTGGAGCCCATCGCGATCATCGTCTCGACGCGGGTCAGCGCGTCGCGCGGCGTGTTCGCGTGCACCGTCGTGAGCGAACCGTCGTGGCCGGTGTTCATGGCCTGGAGCATGTCGAGCGCTTCCTCGCCGCGGACCTCGCCGATCACGATGCGATCGGGGCGCATACGCAGGGCGTTCACGACCAGCTGGCGCTGCCGGATGGCGCCCTTCCCTTCCACGTTGGCCGGGCGTGTCTCGAGCCGCGCCACATGCTCCTGGTGCAGCTGGAGCTCGGCGGCGTCTTCGATGGTGACGATGCGCTCGTCCTCGGAGATATAGCTCGAGAGCACGTTGAGCAGCGTCGTCTTGCCGGCGCCGGTGCCGCCGCTGATCAGGCAATTGAGCTTGGCGCGCACGCAGTGCGACAGGAACTCGAGCATCGGCGCGGTGAGGGCGCCGAGCGAGACGAGATCGTTGGCTTTGAGGCGCTCGGCCGGAAAGCGGCGGATCGAGAGCAGCGGACCGTCCACCGCCAGCGGCGGAATGATGGCGTTGACGCGCGAGCCGTCGGGCAGGCGGGCGTCCACCATCGGCGAGCTGTCGTCCACGCGGCGGCCGATCCGGCTGACGATGCGATCGATGACGCGCATCAGGTGCGCATCGTCCTGGAACGAGGCCTGCACCTTCTGCATCTTGCCCTTGCGCTCGACGAACACGTTCTGGAAGGTGTTCACGAGGATGTCGCTGACACCCGGGTCGCGCAGCAGCGGCTCGAGCGGCCCGAGGCCGAACACGTCGTCCACCACCTCGGCAAAGAGCGTTTCGCGCTCGGACACGTTGAGCGGCGTCTGTTCTTCGGAAAGCAGCTGGCCGAGCAGCGTGCGAATTTCACTCTCGGCGCGAGCGCGATCGGCGCGCGCCAGCGCCTCGAGGTTGAGACGGTTCAGGAGCTTGCGGTGGACGCTGGCGCGCAGTTCGAGGTACTGCTGACGCGGTGCGGGGCCGGCGCCCGAGGGCCTGGCCGCGTTCGTCGGTTGTGTCGGAGGTGCTGCTGTAGCCATGTCCCCTTACCAGATGGACGCGAGCCGCTGGATGCCGAGCGCGCCGCGGCGTCCGGCTGCCACGGGCTCCGCCGTTTCCGCACCGCTGTTGATGATGCGGCGGATGAACTTGTCGAACTGCGTCGCCATCTCCGTGTTGCCGCTGAGCGCCAGCGGCACGCCGGAGTTCAGCGCCGACGACACCGCCTTGTAGTCGCTCGGGAAGGTGTGGAAGATCGGCTGCCCCAGCGCCGACTGCAGCTGCGCCGGCGGAATCGGATACGGCTCGGCGGCCCGGTTCAGCAGGATCTTGACGCGCTCGGCGCACGGGCCGAGCTGACCGATGCGGTCCAGCAGGCGCTGCGCGTTGCGCACGCACGGCACATCGGGGTTGGCGACGAGCCCGATCATGTCGGCGGTGTAGAGCGCCGACACCGAGCACGGATTCATCTGTGATCCGGCGTCGATGACGATGTATTCATACTGCCGCCCGAGCAGGCGGAACACCTCTTCGAGCGCCGAGCTGTCGCCGGGACCAGGACGATCGAACAGATCGGAGCCGGCCAGCATCTCCAGCCCCGACTTGTGCTTCACCACCAGCTCGCGCAGGAAGTCGCCGTCGAGGCGATGCAGGTTGTCGAGCGCGTCGAGCAGCGTGTAGCGGCTGCGCACGCCAAGAAACAGCGACACCTCGCCGAGGCCCGGCTTGAGGTCCACGATCACCGTGGGCCGCTTGCTGAGGCGCGCCACTTCGACGGCGCAGTTGACGGCCATCGTCGTGGTGCCGGCGCCGCCTTTGGCGCCGAAGAAGACCATCGTGGTCGCCTGCGGCGGCGCCGAGGCGGCGCGGCGGCTCGCGGTGCGCGTGATGCCCTCGTCGAGCGCGTCTTTGGCCGGCGGCCAGGTGAAGAACTCGTTGGCGCCGGCGCGCATCGATCGCAGGATGGCGTCTGGATTCGAATCGGCGGCTACGAAGAAGATGCCCGTCGTGGGATCGGAGGCCCGCAGCCGCTCAACGAGCGCCACCGCGCCCGAGACGTCGTGGCGGCCGTCCACGACCGCGATGTCAGGATTGCCGCCGTCGGCCATGAGGACCGGTACGGACGACAGGCGCAGCAGGGTGCCCAGCTGCGCTTTGAACGACTCGTCGTCGCTGAGGATGGTGCCGGAGAGCCGCGCCATGGGGGATGTCCTCGAAAATGCGAAGGTCAGGGAGCCAGCGCCCGAACCGTGACGACCTCGGCTGCGATCGTGTTCGCACGAGCTCGCGCCTCGGCCAGCGCCACCGGATCCGGCTGCGGGAGCGAGGCGGCCTCATCGGCCGCCTTGTTCTTCTTGTTGGCCTTCTCCTGCTTCGCCGCCTCCTTGGCGGCGCGCTCGGCGGCCTCCTGATCCTTCTTGGCCTGCTCGCGGGCGGCCTTCTCCAGGCGCGCCTGCTCACGGGCGGCCGCTTCGGCCGCCTTGGCCATCGCCTTCTGATCGAGCGCCTGCTGTTGCCGAGCGGCTTTCGCCGCTTCGGCCGCTTGACGCTGTTCCTCTTGGGCAGCCTTGACCGCGTCGCGCTCCTGCTCCTTGGCGGCCACCGCCGTGGCGCGGGCTTCCTCGGCCAGCCGCGCGCGCTCTTCCTCGGCGGCGCGCTCACGCATCTTGCGCTCTTCGATGTCGGCCTGCGTCGGCACCGGCACGCTGATGCTCGAGCGGCGATCCGGCGTGAAGGCCTCGGCCGGCGTCGGCTTGGTCTTGTTCTCGGGCAGCGGCGCGATGTACGGCTCGATCAGGCGCGGCAGGTTCGAGGTGACGCCGTCGGAGTCGCTCGGCAGGATGATGGGCGTGATCATGACCACGAGCTCGGTCTGCGCCTTGTTGGCCTGGCGGCTCTTGAACAGCTGCCCCAGGATCGGGATGTCGCCGATGCCCGGCACCTTCTGCAGGGTCGAGTTCAACTGGTTGTTCATCAGGCCGGCAATCGCGAACGTCTGGCCGTTGCGCAGTTCGAGCTCGGTCTCGGTGCGCCGCGTCGAGAGCGCCGGGATGCGGAAACCCGACAGGCTCACGCCGTTGGCGTAGTCGAGCGTGCTGACTTCGGGCTTCACCTTGAGGTGCACGCGATCGCCGTTCACCGTCGGCGTGAAGTTGAGGCGGACGCCGAACTCCTTGAACTGGACCGAGACGGCCGACCCGTTCTGCGACCCCTGGACCACCGGAATCGGGAACTCGCCGCCGGCCAGGAAGCTGGCTTCCTTGCCGCTCTCGGCCACCAGGTTCGGCTCGGCCAGGCTCTGGAAGACGCCGCGCGCCTGCATCGCCTTTATCACCGTGCCCAGGTCGTACTTCTCGCTGAGCAGGAACAGGTTCAGGAAGTCGCTGACCGACAACTTGCCCGAGGCGGACGTGACGTCGCTGCCGAACTTGTTGCTCGCCTTGGTCCACGCCAGATCCTCGAAGGCGGGCGCAGGATACTGCTGCGTCGTCACGCGGCCGACGGTGTTGTGGATGCCCGTCGGGCTCGTGAAGAACGACATGCCGAACTCGGTGAGGGCCGAGCGGCTCACCTCGGCGAACCGCACTTTCAGAAGCACCTGGTTGCTCACCGGCCCCGGGCGCACCTGGAGCAGCGTCACCACGTCCTCGCGCTTTTCCACGTAGCCCAGCGCGACGTTGATGGCGCGGTCCACCACGTCCTTGGTGGACACCGATCCGGACAGCACGACGTTGCGCCCGTTGCCGCGCACCTCGATCTGCTCCTTCGGGAACAGCTGCGTGACCTGTTCGCTCAGCTTGCTCAGGTCGCGCTGCACCGAAATCTCGAAGCGGCGCACCGCGCCGCTGCGGCTCCAGACGAACATCGAGATGGCGCCCGGCCCCTTGCCGTGCACCAGCAGCTGGCTCGGCGAGGTGACGAGGGCGTCGGCGATGTCGGCGCTCGTGAGTGACACGCGGGCAATCGGCCCGCCGAGGTCGATCAGCGTCGAGCGGCCGACCAGCAGCCGCACGGCGTCGGGCTGTGCGGCCTCGACGTCCACGCCCGGCGCGGCCGCGGGCCCGGCGGGGCTGAAGGCAACCGGGGCCGTCGTGGCCGCCGGCACCTGCGCGTGCAGCGTGGCGCCGCCGAAGACGGCGACGATGAAAATGTGAGTGCCGACGACCCACGCGGGGGTCGGTCGTGAAGCCTGACGCGTCAGCTGCTTGGTCATCACTACTCCTGGCTCACGACTTCGCGGGCGCGCTTGTCGCCACGGATGATCTCGACCGTCGGCGCGGGCGCCGGCTCGCGGAAGACCGGCTGCGCCGGCGCGCCCGACGCACGGCGTGGCGCCGCCACGTAGCCACCGGCCATCAGCGCTCCGGGTCGGATGCCGCCAGTGGTCGGGGTCGTCTTGTCCAAGGGATTGCGCAGCGCGAGCTGAATCTTGCCCTCGGTGCTGGCCAGCGTCAGGCGCTCGGCCTGACCGGGATCCACCATCAGCGTCACGACGCTGACCGCCATGGGCTTGCCGTTGGCCTCGTCGCGCTCGATCTTCGTGCCCGCGGTCAGCACCTGGACGTTGGTGAGAATCACCTTCGACTGCACGTCCTCGGGCCGGTTCGTCGGGTTGACCGTGGCCACCACGTCCACGCGCGTGCCGGGCAGCACGTAGCCAGCCACGCCGACGACGTCGTTCACCCGCACCGACAGGGCACGGAAGCCCTCCGGAATAATGGGCGGCAGGCCGGCGCCCGCTTCCTTCGACGCCAGCTTGGCCGGCAGGAACACCTCGTTCTGCGCCACCGGCTGAATCAGGCCGCGGCCGACGAGCTCATCGGGATTGGAGAACGCGCCCATCGGCACCGCGTCGGCCGGCCACTGGATGGCCCGCATGTCCTCGCGGCGCACCTCGGCGCCGAGGTCCATGTCCGTGGCGGCGACGATCACTGAAATCGTCTTCACGCCGGACGCGGTTCCGCCCTTCGGCACGGCCGAGATGTACTGGTAGGTGCCGAACGCGAACGTGCCGCCCGCGACCAGCGCGAGCGCGAGCACGATGAAGATGCGGATGCGAGCCATATGTATGCGTGCTCCGGTACGTGGTTACTCGGTCACCAGCTGAGCGCGACCAGCACGACGCCAATCGCGATCGCCGGGGCGTAGGCAAACCGGTTGTCCGACGACGCGCTCTCGATTTCCATGCGCGCGTGCTCGCTGCCCGACACCAGGGCGCCGGCCGACGTCAGCGTCTGGGTGAAGCGGCGGCGCATGACGGCCACGGCCACCGCGAGCACTCCGCCGGCGATCGCCGTGTAGAGAAAGGCGTAGATGGTGTCGGTGGGGCCGAGCAGCGCGCCAGCCGCCGCGAGCAGCTTGACGTCGCCCGCACCGGTCGCGCCGAAGATGTGGCCCGGCATCATGAACGCCAGGCCGAGCAGACAGCCGAGCAGCGACGCGCCGAGGCCGACATGGCCGAAGCCGGCGGCGGCGAGCCCGAGCCCGGTGGCGGCCAGCGTGGCCGTCAGAATGTTGGGAATACGACGCGTGCGCAGATCGATCACGGCGGCGGCACCCATGCCGACCGCAACGATCGCCGTGACAAGCGCGTCAGAATTTTGCAGCACTGATGGCATCCCAGAAGACCGCTTTTAAGGTTGAGCCCACCGCCCCGACGGCGCCGACCGCCGCCATGGCAATGAGCGACACGAGCAACGCGTACTCGAGCAGGTCCTGTCCCGAGTCATCCCGTACCCACGACCGGACCGCCTGCCGTATTCGAAGCGTGCTCATTTGTCTCCCTTCGCACGGCGCGCGTCGACCCTTCACGCTCTCGGGCCATGCGTCTGTCGTTTGCGTAAGGCCGGGCGTTTCGGCCCGGCCTCACGTCGCTGTCATGCGAGGGTCGTTACGCCGCCGGCGTGACGAGCTCTTCGGTGATCGCTTCGAAGATGCTGTTGACGTTGGCGCCCGTGGTCGTGATCGCGCCAACGGCGACGAGCGCGATCAGCGCGACGAGCAGCGCGTACTCGAGCAGGTCCTGGCCGGAATCGTTGCGGAGCAGGTTGCGAAGGCGAGTAATCAGGTTCATGGTCGGTTCCTCCCGCGCGCTCCGTTCGGAACGCGACTTGTTGTGTCCCACTTGCGGCCACGCTCCCCAGCATGTCCGCGATGTCGGAACCCTAAAGCGCAACCGGCGTGCCACGGAAGGCTCACGGTGCCGGGACATGGGCGCAAGTGCTTGTGACGATGGCGCTTGAGCTCGAACGTCTCGAGGCCACCCGCCGGCCGGATCTCGGCGGGAGGCTCGATCGCATCCCGCACATTCGTAACCGGTGGATCCCTTTTTCGTTGGGGCGTGGGTGGGCGGACCCTGAGAACGGCACGCGCGTGGCGCCGCGCCATCCGGCGCCGCGGTGCGCAGGCGTGGCGCACGCCCACCACATTCGTAAGCGCACCATCGGATTTGTCGCCGCGATTCGCGCCGCGGCGGCGCGCGGCAAGCGAAGCCGCGCAGCCGCGTGCGGCTTGTGCCCGGCACGGAAAGGAACGCGACTTGCGATCGCAGTAGTGCTCATGGCAGGGCTGCGCATACGAAGAGCGATTCGAGACGCCTTGATATCGATGACCGCGCTCGTCATCCTGCTGACGGTGCTGGCGGCGCTCGACCCGCGCATCCGCGAGCACGCTAAGAATGTGTTCATGCGGAAGGACACGCTCGCGGCCGATGTCGCCCGTGTGAGGGCCGAGGCGCACGACGCCGTTGCCGTCGCGAGATGGTCGGCCCGGGAGCGCGGGCTCGATACCGCTGCCCTGGCCGTATTCGTGGTCGTCGCCACCGGACTCGTCGTGGGCACGCTGCGCCTCTGACCATGCCACTCATCCTGGCCATCGAACCGGACAAGCGCCAGAGCAGCCAGCTGGCGAGCGTCGTGAAGGGCCTTCAGGCCGAGCTCGTCCAGCGCGCCAACGCCGCGGACGGACTGGCGGCGCTGCAGGGACGCGTCCCGGACCTGGTGCTCACGTCGTCGCTCATCTCGCCGCGCGACGACTCGGCGCTCGCCGCGCACCTGCGTGAGCTCGGCGCCGCCGCCGCGCACGTCCAGACCGTGACCATTCCACTGCTGGGATCGGCCGCGCCCACGCGCGCCAGGGGAGGCATGCTGGCGGCGCTACGCCGCGAGAAGCCGCAGGCGCCGATGACCGACGGCTGCGCGCCCGACGTCTTTGCCGAGCAGGTTCGCCAGTATCTGGCCACGGCCGAAGCACAGAAGGTCAACGCCGCCACGCGGCTGGCGATGGCGCCGGAGATCGCCGCGGAAGAGACGACGGTCGTCGCGGACGCCTTCGAGCCTGCGGCCGAGGCCATCGAGGCCTGGCCCGCGCACGAAGAGCTGCCCACTGCGTTCGTGGAGTTCACGGCGCCGGAGCCCGAGCCGATCGTCGAGACGCCGGTGGCGGTCGAGGCGGCCGAACCGTTCGAGCCAATTGCCGTCGCCCCGCTGGAGATCGTTCCGATCGAGGCGCCGACGCCGTTCGTCGAGCCTGTCGAAGCGGCTGCCATCGAGCCCGTGCACGCGCCGCCCGACGAGCTCATGGCCGACGAGCCGGCCGGCCTCCCGCTGTCGCAGCTGCTGCAGCTTGTCTCCGAGAAGGCCAGGCCCAGGCTCATGGAACCGCTGGTCGTCGAGGATTTCCAGGAGGCGCTCGCACCGGCCCTCGAGACCGCGCCGGTCATCGAGCCGGAGCCGGTCATCGAGCCGGAGGCGATCATCCAGCCGCGGGCGGTCGTCGAGCCCGAGCCGGTCACCAGCCTCGAAGCGGCGAACGAGCCCGAGGCGGTTGGCGACTTCGGAGAGCTGTTCGTGGATCCCGTGGCCGCGCAGGCGCTCGACGAGCTGTCGCGCCAGGCGCCGCAGGCGACGCTCGGCGATGGCATCCCGGCCGAGGCTCCCGTGCCCGTCGTCGAGATGCATTCGTTCCAGAGCCTGGACAGCATCGCGAACGAGCTGGCCGCGGGCTCGTCGTCGCGCCACGAGAGCCTGGACGATCTGGCGAGCCTGTTCGCCGCCACGCCGGCGGCCAGGTCGGCCGCCGCGCCGGCGCGGGCCGACGACAAGAATCTCTTCGCGTCGCTCTATGCCGAGCCGAGCCCGGCGCATCCGGCGGCGCCGAGCGCAGTACCCGCCATCGATCCGGGCCTGTTCGCGTCGGCGCTCGCGACGCCATCGGTCGCCTTCGAATCCGAGGCGGAGGCGGCGCCTGAGCCTGAACCGATCTTCGTGCAGCCGCCGCAGGAAATCGCGCCCGCGTTCGTCGCGCCGCGGCCGGAACCTGTCGTGGCCGAATTCCTGGCAGCCGCGCCGGAGCCGGAGCCCGAGCCGGTCGTCGCAACGGCGCCCGAGCCGGAGCCGGTCGTCACAGCCGCGCCGGAGCCGGAACCCGTGTTCGAGGACACGGCAATCGCGTTCCAGCCGGTGGTGTTCGACCCGGTCCACGACGAGCCCGTCGCGGTAGCCGCGGCACCGGCGGCATTCGACGACGAGATCGCGCTCGACGTGGACTCGTTCGAGGCGGCACTCGACGAGCCCGAGCCGCAGGCGCCGGCCGAGGCGGCGCGCTTCTCGTTCACCTTCGTAGACGGCTTCGGCGACGCGTTGAGCGACTTCGAAGTCCACGGCACCGCCACCATGGCCTCGGGCCAGAGCAAGGGCGAGCCGCTGGCGGCGCCGATGCTCGACCAGGAAGCGCTGTCGCTCATCGGCGATGCGGCGCGCAAAGTGAGCCTCGACTCGATGGTCATCGAGGAGTTCGAACAGGGCCCCCCGGTGCGTCGGGTGAAGAAGGCGAAGAAGAAGGTGCACGCCGGCGCCACGCCGGTGGCGCCCGCCGCCGAGCGCCCGGCGAAGCCGACGAAGCGGCCCGTGCAGGATGAGTGGGGCATGTTCGACCCCGAGCAGTGCGGGTTCGCCGCGCTCGA
>DASRPM010000317.1:0-3484 GCA_035646375.1 Vicinamibacterales bacterium | reverse complement strand
TGAACAGCCACGCTGCGGCGCGCGAGCACTATGCGCGTGCCCTGACGCTGATCGACCGTAGTGAGCCGCCGGACACGGCGGGCGCCGCCGAGCTCGCACGCGAGCTCGGCGAGCTCCTCCTTGCGGAAGATCGGGCGGCCGAGGCGATCCCACACCTGCGTCGCGCACTCGACGGGACAGCCACCGCAGACGACGCGTCGTAAACGACCGCTCTGGCCCATCCTGACAGCGTAGGTGCGGATTTTCTATCGCACGTGCCGGAGGTACGTGCAGATGGAAAAGCATCACGAAGAGCGCCTGGGGGCGCTGCTGACGACGTTTGGAGCGAGCGAGTGGGAGACGCGGGGGATCTTGGAGCGGTGCGAGGGCTGGTGGCCGTCGCTGGCGGAGTTCGTGGCGGAGCGGCTCGGCGAGAGTCGGTGGCCGGTGCCGACGGACGACGCGACACGGGAGCAGGTGGGTCAGGCGTGGATCGACGAAGAGAGGTTCTCGCTGATCGAGGAGGACGGCGAGGGGGTGTTCGTGATCCGCGGCTCGGGGTGGTGAGCCGCAGGTGAGTGCGCCGGGCCCTGCTCACGGTGGAGCTCGGCCCAGCGATGCGGGAGGAGCTCGTCCAGGCGTTTGTTGAGCCAGCCGCCGGCGAGCTTCTCCAGCACGTCGCGCAGGTAGGCCCAGGGCTCCAGGCCGTGGAGGACCGCGGACTGCAGCACGGTGAAGAGGATGGCGGCGCGCTCGGCTCCAGCGTCGGAGCCGGCGAAGAGCCAGTTCTTCCTGCCGACGGCGATGCCGCGCAGGGCCCGTTCGACGGCGCCGTTGTCGAGCTCGAGGGCGCCGTCCTCGAAGACGCGCATGAGCTGGCCGGCGTGGTTGATGAGGTAGGTGAAGGCCTTGCCGAGCGGCGACTTCGGGGGTTCGGCGGGCTCGTGCTTCAGGGTCCACCAGAGCAGCTCGGCGAAGAGGGGGACGGAGTGCTCCATCCGCCTGGCCTTTCGGGCATCATGGTCGTCGCCGGCCTCCCTGGCCTCCTCGTCGATCTTGTAGATCTTGCGGATGAGGTCGATGGCGACGGCGGCCCGCGTGTCGCCGGCGTCGAGGGCCTCCTTGAAGGGGCGGCGGGCGTGCATGAAGCAGCCGACGCGGACGGCCTCGGGCGCCTTGCGGAGGATGGGCTCGTAGCCCTTGTAGCCGTCGACCTGCAGGTACCCGACGCGACCCGCGAGGTGCACGAGCGGGTGCTCCGAGCGCCAGTCCGGCGCGTAGAAGTACGCGACGTAGCGCAGGTCGCCGACCATCGCCCAGATGTGCCCTTTCAGGCTGCCCTTCTCGTCGTCGCGGCTGAGGACCCGCAGGCCGGTGTCGTCGGCCTGGACGACGTACGCCTGCTTCACGCGCGCCATGATGGCCCGCCACAGCGGCCGCAGCAGCTCGGCGCCGGCGGCCACCCAGTCGACCAGCGTGCTCTGGGCCAGGTCCACGCCGCTGCGCTTCAGGATCTTGAGCTGGCGGTGCAGCGGCATGCCGTCCTGGTACTTCGCCACCAGCACCTGCGCCATCAGCCCGGGCCCGCACAGCCCGCCCTCGATCACCTTCGGCGGCGAGGAGGCCGTGGCGACCTTGCCATCGCCGCACCTGCACGCCCAGACCTCCATGATGTCGACGTGGGCCACGACCTTCGCCGGCACGTACTCGAGCAGCGTGCTGCGCTCCTCGCGGATCTTCACCTTCATCTTGCCGCACGCCTCGCACACGCACTCGGCCTCGGACGGCGTGTGGCGGTGCTCGATCTGCTCGAGGTTCCGCCAGTAGTCCCGCCGCGTCGCCGGGCGCTTCGCCTTCTGCGGCTTCGCCGCGGGTGCGTCGCCCGGCGGCTCCGCCGACGCCTCGGGCAGCGCGGCAGGGCCCTGCTCCTTCATCAGCTCGGCCAGCGCGAGCTGCAGCTGCTCCGGCGACACTTTCTCGCTCTTCGTCCCGTAGCGCTCGCGCAACAGCGCGTCCAGCCTCACCGCCTGCTGCGTGATGATCTGCATCGCCTGCTCGATCGCCTTCTCCCCGCCGCCCTCCGCGAGCAGTCGCACCAGCAGCGCCCGAATCACCTCGAGACGCTGACTGGTCTTCTTGCTCATCTGCGCGCGCTACTACTCCTTCGCGCGGCCGTTCGGCAAGAGGATTTTTCAGACGCTCGTCGGAGCGCTGCTCTCGCTCCGCCGCGGCTCCCACATCGGCCGCCGCTTCACGCTCCGCAGGTCGACGCCGCTGACCAGCATCATCAGGTCGGCCCAGTCCAGCTCGACGCACTGGCCCGGACGCGACGCCGGCAGCGGCGTGAATCGTCCACGCTCGAGCCGCTTCGACCACACGCAGAAGGCGCCCCGCTCCCAGTACAGCGCCTTCACGATCGTCCGCGTCCGGTTGAAGAACACGAACAGGTACCCCGACATCGGGTCCTTCTCCAGCATCGCCCGCACCGCGATCGACAGCCCGTCGAACGACTTGCGCACGTCCACCGGCTCCCGCGCCATGAAGATCTTCGTGCTCGACGGCAGCGTCAGCATCGTTCGCCCTCCAGTGCCTTCACCACCTCCGCCAGCCACCCCGGCTCCGTCGACCTCGGCACCCGCACCACCACGCCGCTCGTCAGCACCACCTCGACCCTCGCCTCGTCGTCCCGCCCCTTCACCACCAACGGCACGAACCCGGCGAGCGGCCCGATCTCCGTTTTCTCGTCTCCCCGCCGCTCCAACCGCTTCGCCCACCGCGTCAGCCGCTGCGCGTCCAGCCCGTGCTTCTCCCCGAACTTCTCCACGGTGAGCCCGCTCTTCCGCCACGCCTCGACCGCGATCCGGCCCTCCGTGTCGCTCCAACGCTGTTTCCAGAAAATGTCTCGGATGGTCATGCCCAGGCTATCCCTGGTAGCTCACACCTCCTGCCAGATGGGTGAGAGCGGTCGCTTACATTCAGACGTATGGCAACTAACCCTTGCAAGGGAACCGGGCGAGTAGTCTCACAGGAAATTGGCCGGACAGCTTTGAGCTCTTAAGAATCATTGCCTCGGCCGAAAGACTGGCTCGCCGCGCCTGAGCAGGGTTATGTCGATGCCGTTGGATCCGTATCTTCGCCGCCGTTGTCCTTCCGCTTCACTTCCTCCTCATAGGCGAGGAGGACGAGCGGAAGCAGGCGAGCCAGATCCTTGGGATCGTTGACGTACACCCGGCTTCCTTCCGGGTGGTTGTCGATCTCGAAGCCAGGCACAAGCGGGGTGGCACGAGCGAGAGGGATCTTCGTGATGACCGACTTGCGCTTCTGATTGAAGTACAGGCGCATGAACCACTTGCGCGGCGTACCCGCGCTGATGGTGAACCAGTTTGAAGTATCTCGGTAGACGACCGGGACCTGCAGGGTGGAGCGTGCACAAATGGTACGAACGATCTCGTATGCTTCGAGCTCGTCGGCCGTCGTGACGATCGGGGCTGTCTGAGCAGCCTTG
>DASRPM010000316.1:0-8485 GCA_035646375.1 Vicinamibacterales bacterium | reverse complement strand
CCTACGTTTCGCTCGCCGGCAGCTGCAGGCGCGCGCGGACGCCGCCGAGCGGCGATCGCGACAGCCCGATCGAGCCGCCGTAGATCTCCGCCAGATCGCGGACGATCGCCAGCCCCAGCCCGGTCCCTTCCACCTGCTCGTCGGCGCGCACGCCGCGTTCGAGGACCTGGCCGGCCATGGCCGGGTCGATCCCCGGGCCGTCGTCGTCCACCGTGATGACGATCGACGAGCCCGTCAGATCCGACTCCACCTCCACACGCGAGCGTCCCCACTTGCAGGCGTTGTCGAGCAGGTTGCCCAGCATCTCGTCGAGGTCCTCACGCCGGCAGCGGACGGCGTGGCCCGGCGGCACCGCCGATCGCAGCGCGATCGCCCGCTCCGCGTGCAGCCGCTCCAAGGTGCGTATCAGGCCGTCCACCGACGAGGCGACCAGGCTGCGCGTGCCCGGCCCCGTGCCGGCGGCCGCCGCGCGCGTGTGCGCCAGGTGGTAGTCGATCTGGCGCCGCATGCGCTCGACCTGCGCCGCCATCGACGCGGCCAGTTCGTGATCGCCCGACGCCGACACCCGCTCGGCGTCGCGCGCCAGCACGGCGAGCGGCGTCTTGAGCCCGTGCGCCATGTCGCCCGCCTTGGCGAGCGCCCGCTGCACCCGCTGATCGCGCTCGGCCAGCAGCGCGTTCAGATCGTCCACGAGCGGTTGCACCTCGGACGGATAGCGTCCCGCCACTTCGTGCTGCTCGCCGCGATGAACGGCCGTGAGATGGGTATGCAGCCGCGCCATCGCCGCGACGCTGCGCCGGATCTGCCAGGCGCCCCCCGCCATGACCGCGACGGCGACCAGCAGCACCAGACCCAGGTGCGCGTTGAAGAACCACTGGTACACGAACTTGTGCGGCGCTGGGTTGTTGGCGAGGACGTGCACCGCCAGGATGCTGATGGCCACCAGCAGCCCCAGCGTCCACAGCACCGAGCCGATCATCAGCTGTGAGCGGAACGACGCGTGCGCCTTCATGTCGTTCGAGCCGTCGCGTCCCGTGCCGCGCCCATCCGGTAGCCAAGGCCCCTCACCGTCTCGATGGTGGACGCTCCCAGCTTGCGGCGCAGCCGCGCCACGAAGACCTCGACGGTGTTCGAGTCGCGCTCGAAGCTCTGGGCGTAGATGTGCTCGGTGAGCTCGCTGCGCGACACCACGCGTCCCTGCTGATGCATCAGGTACGACAAGGTGCGGTACTCGTGGCTGGTCAGCGTGACCGGCGTGTCGTTGACGGTCACGACGGCGAGCCGCGGATCGAGCGTCACGCTGCCGCAGCGCAGCTGCGGCGCCGCGTGCCCATGGGCGCGGCGGATCAGTGCGCGCGTGCGCGCCAGCACCTCTTCGACCCGGTACGGCTTGGCCACGTAGTCGTCGGCGCCCGAGTCGATGCCGTGCACCTTCTCGGACCAGGTGCCGCGCGCGGTGAGGACGAGCACCGGCACCGACATGCCGGCGTCGCGCCATTGCCGCAGCAAGGTGAGGCCGTCCACGCGGGGCAGCCCCAGATCGAGCAGGACGGCGTCGTAGTCCTCGGTGCGCGCCAGGTAGTCGGCGCGGTCGCCGGAGGCCGCGCGGTCGACGGCGTAGCCGGCCGCCGTCAGCGCCGCTTCGAGCTGCGCCGCGAGCGCCGCTTCGTCCTCGACCACCAGGATCCGCACCGATCCCTTATAGCGTGTCCCCGGCTGAACGGGAGCTGAACACAGGCTTGTCCCGCCGAAGCTTCAGCGAAGGCGGATTCATCCCTGGTTCAGGGAGGAGGTGGCACACTCTGCCCATGCTCGATTGGATGACGTACGACTTCGGATACTCGTGGCCGTATACCGGCGGCCACTTCCTCGTGTTCCTGCTGTTCGGGGCGGTGGCGGCCCTGTGCGGGTGGCGCGGCTGGCCGCGGTGGATCACCACCCTGACCTCGGTGCTGGCGGCGTGGGGACTGACCGGCGCGCTGGTCATGCATTACGTCATTCAAATCAACGCTCCGATGACCATGCCGACGGACCGCTTCCTGACCTCGGGTGGCGGCAACGTGGTGGATCTGGGCGCCGGCTCCGGGCGCGCGACGCTCATGGTGCTGATGGCGCGGCCGCGGACGACCGTCACCGGCCTGGACCGGTACACCGGCTACTACGGCATCGACGACAACACGCCCGATCGGCTGCGCGCCAACGCGCGCCGTGCCGGCGTGGAGGATCGGTTGACGGTGCAGGTGGCCGACATGCGCGAGATGCCGTTCAAGGACGGCGAGTTCGACGGCGCGCTGAGCGTCGCGGCGATGGACCACCTGTCGCGCACCGACATCCCGCGCGCGCTCGCCGAGACGGCGCGCATCCTCAAGCCGGGCGGCGAGTTCCTGTTCGTCACCCTCAACTCCGACCTGTGGGTGAAGCTCGCGATCCCGGTGGCGGTGCACGGCCACGGCTACTGGAGCTGGAAGGCGAACGAGGCGCTGTGGCGCGATCGGATGACGACCGCCGGACTCGAGGTCGTCGAGGTCGGCACCCAGCCGGCGACGCTCTACGTGCTGGCGCGCAAGCCGGCTACCAGCGCCGCGCTCGCACGAGCTCCGCAACCCGCGCCTTGATCGCGTCGCGCGTCGCGCGCACCTCTTCGATCGGGCGCCCCTTCGGGTCGGGCAGCGGCCAGTCGTCGGTCTGCAGCCCCGGCACGAAGGGGCACTCGTCGCCGCATCCCATCGTGACGAGCAGCGTGGCGCCGCGCGCCAGGTCCGCGGTGAGCCGCTGCGGCCGGTTCGCGGACACGTCGATGCCCGCCTCGCGCATCACGTCCGCGACCACCGGATGCACGCGGTCGCCGGGTTGCGTGCCGGCCGAGACGGCGCGCGCCCTGGCCGGATCGGCGAGCGCGTTGAACCACGCCGCGGCCATCTGCGACCGCCCCGCGTTGTGCACGCACGCAAAGATCACCGTGTCCATCATCAGCCTCGCCGGGGCCCGGCGTCCGGCACCAGCCACCCGAACACCGCCGCGGCCGTGCCTGCGCCCACGGCCTGACCCACGAGAAACCAGGGTACGTCGGCGGGGCGGATGCCGGCGAACGTGTCGGTGAACGCCCGCGCCACCGTCACCGCCGGGTTGGCAAACGACGTGGACGCCGTGAACCAGTACGCCGCCACGATATACGCCGCGACGGCAAACGGCACCGCCGCCGGCGTGCGCCGTGACCCGGACACGATCACGCCGACGAGCCCGAACGTCGCGACCGCCTCGCTGACGACCTGCGGGAGACCGCTCCGAACGTGCGTCGACCAGGCGATGAGCGGCGCCTCGAACATCACGTGCGCCAGCAGCACGCCGGCCACCGCGCCGGTGAACTGTGCGCCGGCGAAGACGGCGATCGTCCCGCCGTGGCGCCGTTCGCCCGAGAAGGCGATCAGCGTCACGAGCGGGTTGAAGTGCGCGCCCGAGACGGGGCCGAACGTCACGATCAGCGCCACCAGTGCCGCGCCGGTCGCCACGGCGTTGGCGAGCAGCGCGATCGCGACGTTGCCGCCGGCCAGCTGCTCACCCATGATGCCGGAGCCCACGACGGCCGCCAGCAGAAACGCCGTACCGATGAATTCGGCCGTGACGCCGCGAGCGCGATCGATCGCGTCGCTCACGCGCAGCATCCCTCGCTGCAGCAGGGTTGCGGCAGCGGCTTCGACGCCCGGATGAACGCGCTCGCGATCTTGCCGTCCACCTTCGACGCCAGGGCGTCCACGTCGAGCCCGCCGGCGGCCAGGAAGGTGCGCGCGTCGTCGAGGCTGTACTCGCGCCACGGCTCCACGGACACGTCGCCGAATCCGGCGGCCGTCAGCTTGTCGCGGTACTCGCCGTCGCCCAGCGCGCCCGCGACGCACCCGACCCACAGCTCCATGCTGCGCCGCACCTCCGCGGGCACCTCGCCGTGCACCACGACGTCCGACACCGCGAACCGGCCGCCCGGCTTCAGCACCCGGAACGCCTCGCGCAGCGCCGCGTCCTTGTCGGCCGCCAGGTTGATCACGCAGTTGGAGATGATGACGTCGACCGAGCAGTCGGGGAGCGGAATCGACTCGATCGAGCCCTTGAGGAACTCGACGTTGGTGGCGCCGGCCTTCTGCTGGTTCTCGCGCGCCAGCGCCAGCATCTCGTCGGTCACGTCCAGCCCGAACACCTTGCCGCTGGGGCCGACTCGGCGCGCCGACAGCAGCACGTCGATGCCGCCGCCCGAGCCGAGATCGAGCACCGTCTGGCCGGGCTCGAGCGCCGCGAGGGCAGTGGGGTTGCCACACCCGAGCGACACGGCCACCGCCGTGTCCGGCACCGCGCCGGTTTCGTCCTCCGAATAGAGGTTGGTCGTGATGGGGTCGCCGCACCCGCACGGCGCCGGCCCGCAACACCCCACCGCGCCGCGCGCCTTGGCAATCGCCCCGTACTTCTCCTGCACCGCGTCCTGAATCTGCTGCCGCTCGCTCATATCAGTCTCCTGCCGGGCGGTCTGAAGACCGCCCTCTACATTTCGTATATGCGCTTACACGTATGCAGACTACGGGTGCCGTGCTATATTTGTCAAGGCAGATATATGGACACGCAGATTCAACGGATGGAAACGCTGTTTCAGGCGCTGGGCGACGCCACGCGGCTCCGGATTCTCGGGCTCCTGCTCACCGGCGAGGTGTGCGTGTGCCACATCCACGAGAGCCTGAAGGTGTCGCAGCCCAAGGCGTCGCGGCACCTCGCCTACCTGCGACGCGCCGGGCTCGTGGAGACGCGGCGCGAAGGGCTCTGGGTGTACTACCGGCTCGCCGAGGCGCCGGACCCCGTGGTCGCGGCGGTCAAACAGGCGGTCACGCATGCGCTCGGCCACGTCGATGGCGTGCGTCGTGACGCCCTGCGGCTGCAGCGCAAGACCGGCTGCTGCCTGCCGGTCGCAACGGCCGCGCCGGCCTTTGCCTGCTGCGAGGGGGCGCGCTGATGGCGTTGCCCGAGACGATTCGTATCGAGCCGGCCACTGCCGCCGATGCGCCAGCGATGCGGGCACTGCTCGAGCGTGCACACCTCCCGGTGGACGATCTGGCGTCGCACCTGGGCAGCGCCCTTGTCGCGCGGCACGGCGATCGCGTGGTGGCTTCGGCCGCCATCGAGATTTACGCCGATGGCGGCCTCCTGCGCTCGGTGGCGGTGGACGCCGACTGCCGCGGCGCGGGGCTCGGCGCCCGGTTGACGGCGGCCGCCATAGAGGACGCTCGGCGCCGGGCGCTCCCGGCCCTGTATCTCCTCACCACGACGGCCGAGAAGTTCTTTCCCCGCTTTGGATTCGAACGAATCGAGCGCAGCGACGTGCCGGCGTCGTTGCACCAGTCCGTCGAATTCCGCGGCGCCTGCCCGGCCACCGCAATCGTGATGCGCCGGCGGCTGACCCCGCCCGAGGCGTGAGCCAGGGCGGCGGTCGTCTACAATTCATTGTTCACCGCATGACCCGCCTGTTGCTCCCGTCGCTCGTTCTCCTGGCCGTGTCCACCGTCGCGGGACAGGCGCCCGGCGCCCCGCCACCCGACGTGGCCTGGGCGGCGATTCCGGCTGGAGTGTTTCAGATGGGCTGTGTTCCCGGCGACCCCCGTTGCAACGGCGACGAGGAGCCCCGGCACAGCGTGAAGCTGACGAAACCGTTCGAGCTCATGGTGACCGAGGTCACGGTGAAGATGTATCGAGCCATCGTGTCGGACGTCGACGAGCAGCCGCCGTGGAGCACGACGCCCGAGCACCCGGTCGTGATCGTCACCTGGGACGAGGCGTCGGCGTTCTGCGAAGCGATTGGCGGCCGGCTGCCGACCGAAGCCGAATGGGAGTACGCGGCCCGCGGCGGGCGCGACGGGGCGATCTATCCGTGGGGCGACGACACGCCGAGCGCCGAGCCGCGCTCGGCGAAGGGGGCCGTCTTCGAGGGCGACCGGGCGCAGCCGGTGAAGACGTTCGGCCCCAACGGCTACGGCCTCTTCGACATGGCCGGCAATGTCTGGGAGTGGACCGCGGACGCGTCCACGCTCTACACCGAAGATGCCCGCGTGGATCCCGCCGGCGCGCTCGCCGGCAGGAACCGCATCGTTCGCGGCGGCGCGTTCGCCGACGACAGCGGCAATCTGCGCGTGTCCAACCGGACCCCCAACCAGCAGGACCGCGTCAACGTGAACGTCGGATTCCGCTGCGCTCGCGACGTGGCGCCCTGATCGCGACCTGACGAAGTCCTGTCGAGACCGAGAGCAAGAATTCAGCAACTCTTCAGGCGTGTGGCGCCGCCCGCCCGGTAGGATCGGGGCAGTCTCCTCTCTGCGGCCCCACATGACTCTATTGAGCTTCCTCACCTGGATGGACAACCTGCCGTCGAGCATCGCGCTCCGCGAGTCGACGTGGACCTATCCGATCGTTGAATCGGTTCATTCCGTCGGCATCTGTCTGTTCGTCGGGCTGACGCTGCTGTGGGACCTGCGCCTGCTCGGGATCGGGCTCCGCCGGGTGCCGGTGTCCGAGGTCTGGAGCAAGCTGATTCCCTGGATGACGCTGGGCGCCGGAATCATGATGAGCACCGGCGTGGCGCTCTTCTATTCGAGGCCGCTCTTCTTCTGGAGCAACATCTTCCTCCGGGTGAAGCTGGTGGTGCTGCTGCTGGCGCTCCTCAACGCCGTGGCCTTTCACTTCGGCATCGAGAAGAAGCTGGTGAACTGGGACACCACGCCGGCCACACCGCGAGCCGCCAAGCTCGCCGGGGCCTCGTCGATGGCGCTCTGGGCGTTCACCATCGTCTTCGGCCGCTTCATCGCCTACAACTGGTTCGCGCCGCTCTAGGTTGGGGGGCACATCGTGACGTTTGCCGTGTTTCAGTGGCTCGAGCGCACGCCGCTCAGCGTGTCGATCAACGAATCGCTGTGGGCGTTTGCGGTCCTCGAGGCCGTTCACCTGCTGGCGCTGGCGGTCATTGGCGGAGCGGTGCTGGTGGTGGATCTGCGTCTGCTCGGGTTCGCGTTCCAACAGCGACGCGTCGCCGAGGTGGCGAAGGTGGCGCAGCCGTGGCTGGTGTGGAGCCTCGTCGTCATGCTGCTCACCGGCTTCGTGCTGTTCATCTCGCTGGCGGCGTCGAAGTACTACGTGCACGACTACTTCTGGCTGAAGATGTACTTCCTGGCGGGGGCGATGCTCTTCAGTCTCCTCATCCGCCACCGCGTCATCATGGGCGACGACGCCCGCGCGAACTCCGTGTTCGGCAAGGTGGTGGCGCTCGTCTCCCTGCTCCTCTGGTCCGGCGTCGGCTTTGCCGGCAAGGCGATCGGCTACATTTCCTAGCGTTTTGCCGGCCCGCGGCCGTTGCGCACAAACTGACGAAGAATTCAGACACTCTTCAGAAAACGCGGACGATTCCGCGGTGCAGAATCTGCTCGATGGTCATCCTGGTCCGAGCCCTTCTGCTTGTCTGTCTGATGGTCTGGTCGTGCTCCGCCGCCTGGGCGCAGGCGGGTGGCACCGTCACCGGCACGGTAGCCGACGAGACCGGCGGCGTGCTGCCCGGCGTCAGCGTCGATCTGCGGCCGTCCGGCGGCGGCGACATTCTGGAGGTCGTCACCAACGGCGAGGGCGTGTACCGCTTCGAGAACGTGCCGGCCGGTGCAGCGGAGCTCACGGTTCGCCTCATCAACTTCAGCGTCAACCGCCGCACCGTGAACGTGGCGGCAGGCGGGACCGCGCGAGCCGATTTCACGATGAACGTCGCCAGCAGCGCCGACATCGTCGTGACGGCGCCGCGGACGTTCCGCAACCTGGCGGAGGTGGACAACCCCGCCGAGAATCTCGTCGGCGTGGCCTCGGCCGGCAGCGAGGGCGCCATTACCGCCGCACAGCTCGCCGTGCGACCGGTGAACCGTGCGGCCGAAGTGCTCGAGACCGTGCCCGGCATGATCATCAGCCAGCACAGCGGAGAGGGAAAAGCGAACCAGTACTACCTGCGCGGCTTCAACCTCGATCACGGCTTCGATTTCGCGCAGACCGTCGCCGGCATCCCCGTGAACATGCCGACCCATGCGCACGCACAGGGCTACGCCGACTCGAACTTTCTGATTCCCGAGCTCGTGAGCGGCGTCCAGTTCCGCAAGGGGCCGTATTACGCCGAGAACGGCGACTTCTCGTCGGCAGGTTCGGCCAACATCAACTACTTCAACGTCCTCGAACGTCCGCTCGTCACCATCACCGGCGGCTCGTTCGACTACGGACGGTTTCTCGCCGCCGCGTCGCCGAAGGTCGGGAAGGGCAACCTGCTGACAGCGTTCGAATGGGAGCGCGACAACGGTCCGTGGGTGAGCCCCAACGGCAAGGACAAGTTCAACGGCCTGGCCCGCTACACGCAGGGCAACTCGCGGAACGGGTTCTCCGTCACGTTCCTGGGATTCAACAACCACTGGCACTCCACCGATCAGATTCCGCA
>DASRPM010000315.1:0-18227 GCA_035646375.1 Vicinamibacterales bacterium | reverse complement strand
TACCATCGCCACAGCTCGTTGCCCGTGTTAACGTCGAGCGCGGCCACCCAGCCGCGCGTGCCGCCGTCGCCGGCGCCGTTCTGCACCAGCACCTTGCCGTCGGCGACGATCGGCGCCGTCAGGAAGCGCTCCTGGTTGCCGAACTCGTTCTTCGTCATGATCTTCTTGTCCCAGACGATCTCGCCGTTGTCGCGGTTGATGGCGATCACGCGGCCGTCCGGCAGATTGGCCAGGACCTTGTTCTCCCACAACGCGATGCCGCGCGTGCGAGACGTGTTCCCCTCATGCTGGACGCCCGCGTCGGCCACCCACACGAAGGTGCCGCGCTGCGGGTTGCGCGCGTCGATCTTGTAGACGGTGCCCCAGCCGTCGCTCGTGTACATGAAGCCGTTGTCGATGAGCGGATTCAGCTCGCTCTCGGGGCCGTTCTGCCCGACGTCCTGCATGCCGCCGAGCGCCATCGCCCACACCATCCGCAGGTTCTTCACGTTCTCACGGTTGATCTGCGTGAGCTTGGAGTAGCGCAGCGATCCGTAGTCGCCGTTCATGAGGAGCCAGTTTTGCGGCTCGTTCATGGCGTTGATCAGGCGGTCCTTGTTGACCGTCAGCGAGTACTGCGCGGGCAGCGAGGCCGAACCGGCCGTGACGGCGATCGCGAACGCGGCGAGACGGAAGGCGCGTACTTTCATGCGCGCATTCTACCCGGGGCGGGTGGGGTTGGTAGGGCGGGTAGGGCGGGTAAGGCGGGTAAGGCGGGTGGGGTCAGTTGCGGCGATCGGCAGCCCTGGCCGCGTGCTCCATTTCGAGCACGTCGGCCGCCAGCATGGCTGCGGCCTGGAGCTGCTCGAACGCGTGTGACGACGGCGGCCGCGCCGTGTCGTAGATCGCCTGGAGGAACGCCACCGAGCCGTCGGTCGTCGGCACCGGCAGGCATACGGAGTCGCCGGGCTCGTCGGCCTGTGCCGGGGCGCGGCAGATGAGGACGGCGCGCGCGCCGACGAGCTCCTGCACGCTCAGCTCGAACGCGGCCCGGATCCGCTCGGGGCGCATGCCTGACCTGGCCTCGCCGCGGACCCACGCCAGCGCTTCACCCAGGCCGCGCGTGATGTTCGCTCCTGCATGCGTGCCCGAGGCGAGCGGCGCGAAGAGCGGCAGATCGTCGTCGAAGAGCGCCGCGGAGTGATAGACCGTGGCGCCCGCCGGCATTCCGTCCGTCACTACCGCCGCGCTGCGCACGAAACGGCCCGGTACCACGACGCGAAGGCGGCCGTGCAGCTCGAACGCCGCCGGCTGGCCGGCGACGAAGTGGCCGCGCGACTCGATGAGCAGGCCGCTGCGCGAGATGTTGACGAGGCGCACCTCGAGGCCGAGCGGCATCGTCACGCGAGTGAGCCACGAGATGTTGTCGCCCTTCCAACGGGGTGCCCTTGGACGATGCGCCGGCGCCGCGATCGCCGCGGAGGCCGCCGTCGAGGCGGGCAGATTGACGATTGTCTGCAGAGCCTGCCGCAGCGTGGCCTGGCGTCGCGCCATCTGCAGGCGCGGTGCGTCGGTCAGCGCGCCGCCCGAGGCGATGAGACGCAGGAGTCCGCGGGGTGCCGCCGGTATCTCGCCGTCGTCGCCGCCCATGGCCGGCACCGCGAGGATCGGCAGCAGGCGTCCCGCCGTCCGCGTGCGTATGTGCGCGGTGAGATCGACGTCGTCGTCCGGCGTGACCAGTTCGGAGACCAGCACGGCCTGTGGGACGTGTTCCGAGATCGCGGCCTTGGCGGAGGCCACCGAATCGACCACCAGCAGCTCCGCGTCGACGCACGATTGCACGAACCGTTTCAGCGCCAGGGCATGGGAACGGTCGGGCTCGACGGCCAGGATGCGCGGTGTGATCGACATTGGCTTGCACGAAGGGCGCAAGTTGGCTGCCAGGAGCGGCCTGTCCTGTGGTGCCGAATTTCGCGGCAATCCCGCCCGGGGCCGCGCGTCGGCCTTCACGATTCTCCCGTGGGGCAGACAAAGGGGCGCTTGTCTGACCCGCCCGCGCTAACATCTGCCCTGTGAAGAGGACGCTCTCGACGGAGGAGTTGTCATGTTGACGGTGCGACGCGCCGAAGATCGCGGCCACAGCGACCTGGGCTGGTTGAGCAGCCACCACACGTTCTCGTTCGGCGGCTACTCGGATCCGAAGCACATGGGATTCCGCGCGCTGCGCGTGATCAACGACGACCGCGTCGCGGCCGGCAAGGGGTTCGGAGCGCACGGCCACCGCGACATGGAGATCCTGTCGTATGTCGTGGACGGCCGGCTCGCGCACAAGGACAGCATGGGCGAGGCGCACGAGCTGGGGCCGAACGAGGTGCAGGCGATGTCGGCCGGCAACGGCGTGATCCACAGCGAATACAACGCCTCGAACACCGAGCCGACGCACTTCCTGCAGATCTGGATCATGCCGGCGGAGAACAACATCGAGCCGTCGTACCAGCAGTTCGCGTACGACCCGGCCGAGAAGCGCGGCCGGCTGCGGCTGATGGCCGGTCCTGACGCACAGGGTGGTGCTGCCCGCATCAATCAGGACGCGCGCATGTATGCCACTCTGCTGGCGGCCGGCGAGAGCGTCACCTGCCCGATCGCGGGGGGCCGCTACGCGTGGGTCCAATGCGTCACCGGCGACGCCGAGGTGAACGGCGTGGCCATCAAGACCGGCGACGGCGTGGCCGTCAGCGACGAGCGGGAGGTGGTGCTGCGCGGCGCCGGACCCGCAGGTGCCGAACTCCTGCTGTTCGATCTCGCCTGACCTCATGGCCGACCCGGTGAACGTGCTCGTCGTCTTCTATTCGCGGTACGGCGAGACCGAGCGGATCGCCCTGGCCGCGGGGCTTGGCGCCCTTCAGGAGGAGGCGAACATCCGGCTGCGGCGGCTCGCGGACCGTGCGGACGCCGCCACGATCGCGGCCGACGCCGCCTGGGCCGCGTCGCTCGCCCGGATGCAGCGCGACTACGTGGTGCCGCGCCCGGCCGATCCGGTGTGGGCGGATCTCATCATCCTGGCCACGCCGCCGCGATCCGATGGCGAGGTGGAAGGCTACGCGGGATCGCTGCCGGAGTGCGGACCGATGGCGGGCAAGCTGGCGGCGCCGCTGGCGGCCGGCAACGATGCCGGCGTGCTCCGCAGTGTCTACGCGTCGGCGGCATGCGCCGGCCTGGTCGTCGCGCCGTCCGCGATCGACGCCGCCGATGCGATCACCGGCTCGCGGCTGCACGGGCGGGCGCTGGTGCGCGCCGTGCGCGCCCTGCGTTCCAGTCGCTAGGCCGCCCGCAGAACCGCGACGCGTGTCGCTGCCGTGGTAGCGTGAGCCGGCTGTGCGGCTGTTCGTCGGATGCGAGACCGGGGCGGGGGTCGCGGACGCCGCGACCGCGCTGATCGGCGATCTGCAGGCGCGCGTCGCGCGGCTGGCGCCGGCCGCACGCCTGACCTGGGTGACGAAAGAGCGCCTCCACTTCACCATCCGTTTCATCGGCGCGGTGGACGCCGCCCGCGTGCCGGCGGTGCGCGAGGCGCTCGGCCCGCCGCTGCGCCATCCGCCGTTCGATGCCGTCGTCCAGGGCGTGGGTGTCTTTCCCGATCGGCGGCCGCCTCGCGTCATCTGGGCGGGCCTGCGATCGGGAACGAGCGACATGGTGGCGCTGGCGCGCGCGGTGAACGCGCGGCTCGGCCCGCTGGTCGGTGGCGATCCGGAGGCGCTGCGCCCGCACCTCACGCTGGCGCGCGTCAAGGAGCCGCACGGTCTTCGCGCGCCGGGGCTGCTCGCCGGTCTCGAAACCGTGTCGCTCGGCACCACGCGCGTCGAGGCCGTCACGCTGTTCGAGAGCCGCCAATCGGGCGGCAGTCTTCAGTACGTGCCCTTGATGAAGACTCCCCTGGAGGCGGAGTAGGCGGAGTAGGCGGGAGTGGGCAGAGTGGGCAGAGTAGGCGGGGTAGGGATTCAGCGCGGGCTGCGGCGAACGTCCTCGCGCACGATGTCGCTGCGCGAGCGGGCGAAGTCGAGTAGCCGCTGCACGTCCTCCTCGAACTCGTCGAACGGAAACGGCGCCGCGGCGTCCTCGCGGACGGACTCGCGGATCTGATCGGCCGCGCGGCCGATCTCGAGCTCGAGCCATCCGGTGCCCGCGATGTCGGCGCATCGCAGGAGCGTGTCGAGGAAGACGGCGCGCAACGCCGGCTCGCGCATGGCCCGCACCATCAGCGCGTTGCGGTTCTCCGGCGGCACATCGTCCACGTTGCGCCAGATGCTGGCGCTCACGCCGCCCTTGAAGGCTTCGCTCTTGTCCCACGGCACCAGGGTGGACCGCGCCGTGCCCTCGAAGCGGTAGACATAGAAGTTGTTCATCCCCCAATCGCCGAGCACCCCGTCGATCTCGGCGAGAAACGCCTCGACCGCGACGTGCGCGACGAAGCCTTCGAGATCGATGAAGCCCGACAGCACGCGCAGGAAGTCGGCGTCGGGTGTCTTCGCAATGGCCCGCACCATGTCGGCAATCGGCCGCGCGTCGGGATCGAGCTCGTGGGTGACGGGATCGAACGGCTTCGGCGAGTAGGCGGACGGCTGCGGCCCGCGGTCCTCGAAGCGATACGGCGCATCGCCTGGGTCGTTCTCGTACTCGTAGAGGTAGCCGCCGTCCTGCCCGAAGCGATCGCGCAGGAAGTCCTTGTCGACCGATTCCACCACCGAGTACAGCCCCGCGTAGGCGTCGTTCACGTACAGCCGCACGTGGGCCTGGCGCGGAGCTGCCACGCCGGCCCGCGCGAACAGCCGCATCGCGATCCGCTCGTGCAGCTGGCTCGGGTCCTGGACGTGATTGCGGAGGATCACCGACTTCAGGCCGAGGAATTCCTGTGTCGGGTCGAACCGGTTGAAGTCCACGCGAAGCCCCGGCTTGGTGCCGCTCCGGCTGCCGGTGCCCCGCGACCGGATGCCGGCGTTCCTGACGATCTGGCCGCGCCACATGAAATGCGCGGCGTAGTAGGTGTTGAGCTGAAAGGTCGCCTGCAGATTGGCCCAGTCGCGCGGGTTGACGACCAGGCGGATCTCCTGCAGCTGGCTGTCGTCGAAGAGCGCCGCGGAATCGAGCGCCGCGGGGGCTTGTGCCCGCGCGGTGACGGCGGTCATCGCCAGCGTGGCGGTCAGCAGCAGGCGAGTGCGAAGCGTGGCGCGCATGGGTGCCCTTTCCGCCTACATCGCCACTTGGATGCGGGCCACTGAAGACCAGGCCGCCCGCGGTGGCGCGGCCCCGCGCGAGCGGTCCACGACTGCCTCGCGCACGGCGTTGGCTTGAAGTCGAACCAGGCGGTTGACCGTCCAGTTGACGCCGAACGTCCACACGCGGTCGGTCACGGTGGAGAGCTGCTCGGCTCGTGGGGTCCACAGCTGTGAGGCGGCGGCGCCTGGTGTTCCGAACGACAGGCTTTCCGCGCGCACGGCGAGTTCCAGCCCCGCGAGCCCCGCCACCGCCAGGCGGCGGTCGTTCGCCTTTGCGTGCGCCTGCCGGCCGGCCACCGCCCAGACGCCGGACACATACCAGCCCTGCGCGCGCAGCGGCGGCAGCGTCTCACCCAGAAGCCCCTGATGTTGGCGCGCGTCGTCGGCCCGCAGGAATTCGGCGCGAACCCCGAACGGTCCTGGCCGCCAGTCGAGGTCGCCGCCGACGCGCAGGCGGCGCCCGCTCACGAGCACTGGCGCAAAGAAGACCTCGTTCGTGGTGCGCCGGCCGCGCAGTGACGAGCGCCCCTCGACCAGCTCGCTCGCTGCGGCGCCCACACCCACCTCGAGATCGGCAAGCGAGCCGGCGCGCCGCGCCGAGCCGCGCGGCCTGATCGTGAGCCGCGCCGCCACGGTGGGTTCGCTGTCCGCCGGCGCCGCGAGGCCGCGCGTGCCGTCGCGGACGAATGCGCCCGCTTCGTATCCCACGACGCGGTCCGCGACGCGGCCGTGCAGCGCGACGCCGGCGCTGCGTCCCGGAGCCAGGAGATCGACCGCGCGAGAGCGGTCGATGAAGTCGAGGCCGCCCGGGCCGGTGAGCTGCTCGCGGCTGAACGGCACCTTGAAGTGGCCGGCGCGGATCTGGAGCCCGCGCTTCACGCGGCCGTCCACGAAGACGTCACGCCAGCGCCCGTCCGGACCGACCTCGCGCTCGACTTCGAACTCGATGCGCGACGTCACCGTGCCGGTGACCCCGATCCGGCGGCGCGCCAGATCCAGGTCCACGTCGTCGTCGTGATCCACGCTGCTCGCGCCGCGGATGTCGGTGTCTAGACGAGCTTTCGGCGTGATCCGCACGTCGTCGCCAAGGCGCAGCGATTGCGCCGACAGCGGCGCGGGCAGCGTCGCCGACGAGGCAGCGGCGAGCACGGCGGCCAACGCCCAGGCGCGTGCGCGCGTCACGGCACCATCTCCATCGGGGGCGCGACGAGTCTGGCGCCGGCGCCCGACGGTCGCGGTGCCACGTGCGTGCGCCAGAACGCGTCCAGGCCGGCGAGCAATCGCGGATCGCGCACGACGACCGCCAGCTCGCGGCGGCTGTCGAGCGCGCGCGCCGACAGCGCCAGGCTGCCCAGGACCGCCGCGCCGCCGTCGATGATGAGCAATTTGCCGTGGCGGCGGATCGGCCGCAGCTGGCGCCGTCGCGCGCGTTCCACGGCGATCCCCGCCCGATGGCGCTCGTCGAGGAGCTCGACGATGCGCGGGTCGGTGAGCTTGGCGTCCACGATGCGGATGCGCTGGCGTGCCTCGCGCACCAGCGTGGCAAAGCGCTCGCGCGGCTCCTGGTCGGGGCCCACGATCAGGCGCTCCCGCTGCGCGTCGCTGAACTTCACGGCCCGGCCGGCCCAGTCGGCGTCGAACAGCTCGTTCAGACCCGACACGACCGCCGGATCGCGCGTGACCAGCGAGAAGTCGCAGGTGCGATCGAAGCAGCGGGCGGTGAGATTCGCCGTGGTGACGAGCGCGAGCCGCCCATCGGCCACGAGATACTTGGCGTGGTACTTCATCCCGCCCGCGAAGCGGCGCACGTCGATACCGTGGCCGGCGAGCCGGGCGTGCAGCGCATCGAGGTTCTTTCCCGCCGCCCGGGCCCGCGCCGTCATCAGCACGCGGACGTGCACGCCGCGGTCCGCCGCCGCCGCAAGGGCCTGCAGCACCACGGCGTCGTCGCACCGGAAGATCGAGAGCGTCAGGCGCACGCGCGCCGCGCGGATGGCCGAGAGGATCGCGCGCCGCCGCAGCCGCGGGTCGATCACGAGCCGCTCACAGGCGCGCGTCACAACACCCTCTTGCGGGCGGGCTCCCACGAGACGGCCCGCAGGCCCGTCGTGCCGCCGGCGACGAGGTCCGCGTGGACGGCGTCGAGCGGCACGTCCGCGGCGAACGTCGCCAGATACGTGGCGCGCGCCTCCTCGCCGAACCACGCCTCGCGAATTTCGAACGTGGCGCCGTGCCGTCCGAAGACTCGCTGCACGTGCTCTCCGGGGAAGGTCGGACCGCACGCCACCAGATCGACGACCAGCGAGCGCCGGCCTGCTCCGCCGGTCCGGCTCAGACACACGAGGAACACCGCCACCATGACCGCCCCGCCGGCCGCCAGCGCGAAGGCCCCGACGCCGCTCGCCATGCCGAGGCCGATGAGCAGGAACATCACGGCGGCGTCGCGCGGATCGTCCACCGGGGTGCGGAAGCGGACCAGGCTGGCCGCGCCGGCGATGCCGAAGGCGCGCGCAAGGGAATCGTCGATGAGGACCATCATCATCGCGCCCGATACGCACAGCAGGATCTGGGCGTGATGCATCGCCTGCGCGTGCGCGGCCCGGTCGCCGCGCCGCTGCACGGCGGTGACGCCAAGGCCGATGAGCGCCGCAACGCCGAGCCGTACGGGACCGTCGAGCGCATGCGGCCACATGGGTGGCACCAGCCCGAAGCGGACCACAGCGGCGCCGGCCAGGGCGGCACACGCCACACCGATGCCCGCGAGGGCCGCAATCCGGACACCACGTCCGGGACGGGCGGCGGTAAGTCCGGTTGAGCCGGGGAGTGCGGGACAGGCGAGTTCAGCGTGCATGACGTTGGGGGGCCTACTGAACTAACGCGCGATGGGGCCCAAACGCACGAAGGCGGATGGGGCGGGTAAGGCGGGTAGGGACACCCGCCTTGCGCTATCCAGCCTTTCGGCGGAGTTCAGCCTCCGGCTGTTCCGCGGCCAGCTGTTCCGCGGCGGGCCGGCGCGGAAACGCCAGCGACGCCGCCACGCTGCCGCCGATGAAGCACGTGATGATGGCGAGCGACCAGGTGATTGGGAAGTGCCCGTCAAAGGCCGCGTTGAGCCAGACCATCTTCAGCCCGACGAACATCAGCACGCACGCGAGGCCGTAGCCGATCAGATGGAAGCGCTCGATCGCGCCGGCCAGCAGGAAGTACATGGCGCGCAGGCCGAGGATGGCGCAGACGTTCGACGTGAACACGATGAGCGGTTCCCGTGTCAGCGCGAAGATGGCCGGCACCGAGTCCACGGCGAACACGACGTCGCTGACTTCGAGGAACACCAGCGCCACGAGCAGCGGCGTGGCGTGCAGGCGCCCGTCGTGCCTCACGAGGAATCGCGCGCCCTCGAACGTGGGCGTGATGGGCAGCACGCGGCGCAGGAGCCGGACGAGCAGGTTGCGGTCGGGCTCGACTCGCGGCTCCGGCGACCACAGCATGCGCGCGCCGGTGAGCAGCAGGAAGCCGCCGAAGAGCAGCATCACCACCTCGAACCGCATCAGGACGGCGCCGATGGCGATGAACACCGCGCGAAACAGCAGCGCGCCGAGGATGCCGTAGAACAGTACCCGGTGCTGGTAGGCGAGCGGTACCGCGAAGTAGCGGAACACCAGCACGAAGACGAAGATGTTGTCTACCGCGAGCGACTTCTCGACGAGGTAGCCGGCCAGGAACTCGAGCGCGACCTCGCGGCCGACGTCGCCGCCGAACCGGCTGCCGGCGTAGAGGCCGAGGCCGATGCACACGGCGAGCGCCATGGTCACCCACGCCACCGACCACGCGACCGACTCGCGGAACGAGACGACGTGCGGGCGGCGATTGAGCACCCCCAGATCGACCGCGAGCACGGCGAGCACGACGGCCGTGAACCCGGCGTACAGCCACCACGAGTCGGCGAACGGAAAGAGCAGTTCCAGTGACAACCTCCGGCCTGCTGTCAGGGTGGCCCGCATTCACATGCATAGACAAATAGATAGTTGTGAACCGATCGATTCAGAAACTGGATACAGTAGTAGCAGCCGCGCATGGACTGGCTGAACTATCACCACCTGCTCTACTTCTGGACCGTCGTCCGCGAGGGCGGCGTATCGCGCGCGGCGGACAAGCTGCGGCTGTCGCAGCCGACGGTGAGCGCGCAAGTGCGGCGGCTCGAGGATGCGCTGGGCCACCGGCTCTTCGAGCGCCGGGGGAGGACGCTGGTGCCGACCGCCGTCGGCCGCGTCGTCTACCAGTACGCCGAAGACATCTTCGGTCTCGGCGGCGAAATGCTCGAGGCGCTGCGCGGGCGCCCGGCGGGGCGGGCGCTGCAACTGACGGTCGGCGTGGCCAACGCCGTGCCGAAGCTGATCGTCAGCCGATTGCTGCAGCCGGTGCTGCGCGAGCGGCGCGACGTCAAGATCGTGTGCGTCGAAGGCAACCCCGAGGAGCTGCTGACGCGATTGGCCACGCACGCGCTCGACGTCGTCATCAGCGACACACCGGCGCCGCCGCACGTCCGGGTGCGTGTGTTCAACCACGCGCTGGGGGAGTCCGGCACCTCGTTCTTCGCGCCCGCCGGACTGGTGGTCCGCGGCCGCTTCCCGAAATCGCTCAACACCGGGCCGATGCTGCTGCCGACGCCCACTACGGCGTACCGCCGTGCGCTCGACGAGTGGTTCGACGCCACCGGCGTGCGGCCGAAGGTGATGGCCGAATTCGACGACTCGGCGCTGCTGCTGGCGTTTGCCGGATCGGCGCAGGCGATGTTTCCGGCGCCCACGGTCATCGAGCGCGAGGTGTGCCGGCTCTCGGGGGCGCGCGTGATCGGGCGCACCGATGCGGTGCGCGAGCGCTACGTCGCGGTATCGGTGGAGCGGAAGCTGAAACACCCTGCCGTCGTCGCGATCACGCGCGGGCAGAGCCTGCGGGCCAAATAGGGCGGGTAGGACTGGCAAAGTATAGTTCTCCTATGGCCATGGAACTCGGACTGAAAGGACGCACCGCGCTCGTCACCGGTGCCAGCAAGGGGATCGGCCGCGCCATCGCGCGCGGCCTGGCGAACGAGGGCGTCAACCTCGTGCTTCTGGCGCGCGGCATGGACGCGCTGGCGGCGACCGCCGCGGATCTGCGCTCGCGCTACGGCGTCAAGGCGTTGCCCGTGGCCGCCGACATCACCAAGACCGATTCGGTGAACGCCGCCGCCGAGGCCGCGCGGGCGGAGTTCGGCACCGTCAACATCGTGGTGAACAACGCCGGCAATCCGATGCGGCGCACCGACCGTCAGATTCTGTGGCCGGACACCGACTGGATCGGCGACCTGGACGGCAAGGTGATTGGATCGCTGCGTGTCACGCAAGCGTTCCTGCCGCTCATGCCGGCCGACGGCACCGGCCGCATCATCAACATCAGCGGCACCGCGTCTACCGTGGTGTGGGCGCCGGCGCTCACGCACGGGATGAACAACGCCGCGATGAACCAGGCGACCGGCTATCTCGCGCAGGATCTCGCGAGCCAGCAGATCACCGTCAATACGATCGTGCCGGGGCTCGTGGGGACCGAGGGCCGTCAGGCCTGGGCCGACAACATGGCGAAGCAGCAGAACGTGACCACCGAGGAGTTCCTCGCCAGCTTCTGCAAGCGCATGGGCATTCTGTCCGGCCGCTGGGCCACGATGGACGAAGTGGCCGACACCGTGCTGTTCCTCGCCTCCGATCGCGCCCGCTACTACAACGGCGCGAAGATCATCATGGACGGCGGGCTGAATGTGAATGTGAGACCCGCATAGGGCCAAGTGGCAGGGTGGGCGGGGTAGGCAGGGTGGGCGGGGAAGGGAAAGCTGTTCGTAGGGGCAGATCTTTAGATCTGCCCGACCAGGCCTTAAGCCCTAAGCTCTAAGCCTTAAGTCACCAGATACAGCCACGTGCTTCGTGCGATCTGCGCCGCCGAGACAGCCAGCGCCAGCGCGAGCAGGCGGCGGGTCCATCGGCCGCGCGTGTCGTCGCCCTCGGTGTGCTGCGCCGCCACCGCGATGAGCAGGAGGCCCGGCGCGAGCACGAGCCGGTGGGCCACGTCGGCGTCGGGATACATCGCGGCGAACGCAACGAAGTAGCCGGCTGCCACGCCGGAGGCGGCCCGCACCACGGGCGAGGTCCACTGCGCGGCGGCGACCACCGCCGCCCAGATGAAGGGCGCGCCGAACGTCGCCCCCCAGCCCCCGCGCCCCGGCCACCAGCGCCGCGTGAGCGCACCGAAGTCGAGCAGGCTGATCGCGAAGCGGCCGACGCTCGTCAGCGCATCAGCCGCGCCGGTCGTGCGGTTGCCGAGCGCGCCGAGCGGTTCGATCGCGTGTCCGTACCACCGGGCGGTCTGGGCGAGCGTGAACGGCAGGCCTCCGGCCGCGGCGCCAGCCAGCCCGCCGAGCACCAGCGCGCCGAGCGCGGCGCCGTCGCGCCCACGGTGCCACACGAGCCACGCCGTCATCACGAGCGCGAGCGGAAACGCCACCCACTTCATGGCCACCGCCATGCCCGTGAGCGCGGCGGCCGCTGCCACCTCGCGGGTGGAGGCGTCGCGCACGCGGACCACGATCCACGCCAGCGCCACCAGCGCCGGCGTCGCCGAGTAGAGATCGTTCTTGACGAACGCGAGCTGGTGGAACACCGCCGGCACGAGGAACACCGCCGACCAGCACCACCGGCGGCCGCCGGGAAGCCACTGCCGGACTGCCGCGACGCCGAGGGTGAAGTAGGCGAGGCCGAACAGCGCGTGAAGGCGAAGCAGCAGGCCGCCAACCCATGGCGTCTGCGCGAGGTCGGCCAGCACGAGCTCGTACGACGACGCGAGCACGTTCACCTTGATGTCGGCGGTGGTGTCGTAGGCGAGCGTGCCGAGGCGCTGGATCTGCGCGACGCGATCGAGATGGTACGGGTCGGCTCCGACGAGAGGCCGCGACGCCAGCAGCAAGGCGATCGCGGTCAGCGCGCCAATCGCCACCCACGGCAGCGCGGTGCCGCTCGCGCGTGACGCGATGCCGTCCAGGGACGGGGACCGCGGCTGACGCCGGACCAGCAGGCACGCGGCCGCGACGGCGGCGTTCACGAGCACCAGCGACGACAGGCTCCCGGCGCCGAGCAGTGTCACCGCCTGCATCTCGATCGAGAGCGCCGCGATTGCGAGCGTCACGCGCGCGAACGCGTCGACCGGTGCCGCGCGCCACACGTGTGCAGCGATGAGCAGGATTGCGAGGTTCACTTCGAGAAGATCTTCAGAAATCTAACCTCTGCCGTAACAATCCTGCGATCAAAAAAAGAACCGGCGCTGACGGATCTGTCACAGGATCGTGCCGCCGCGCCGGTCTGGAATCGCCAAATTGCGGCCGGGAACGGCCTCAACTGTGCGTCGCCGCAGCTCGTTCCGGCCATGTGCACACCTTTGCTGTGGCTATGCAGAACTGGCACCGCTGCTGCCGATACCCTACACATGAATCCCGCAGTACCACAATCGCGTGCCATCGCACCCGTGGCCTTCGAGGACGGCCTGGGCGAACGGCTATACGCGGTCGGCGCCGCCAACGAGCCATTGGAGGTGCTCAAGATCAGCAGCGAGCTGAGCTGTGTCTCCACCTTCGAGGACGGTGTGCGCGAGCAGGCCGCGCGTCTGGCCGACTTCCGTCACGAAGCCTTCAGCCGCGTGCGCGCCGTCGAACGGCTCGACTCGCGCGCCTCGACGCTCGTCATCATCTCGGATCACGTCCGCGGCGTGCGTCTGTCCGAGGTGCTCGCGGGCGCGCGCAAGCGATCGATTCCGCTCGAATACAGCGGCGCCACCTGGCTGATCCGCCAGCTCGTGTCCGCCATCGCGGCGCTGCACGACAGCGGTCCGGGCGTCTGCCACGGCGCCATCTCGCCCGAGCGTCTCGTCGTGACGCCCGATGGCCGCCTCGTCGTCGTGGAGTACGTGCTCGGCCCGTCGCTCGAGGAGATGCATTTTTCGTGGGAGCGCTACTGGCGCGAGCTCGGCATCGCGCTGCCGCGGCCGATCGGTCTCTCGCGTTTCGATCAATCGGCGGACGTCACGCAGATGGCCGCCGTCGCGCTGGCGCTGCTCCTGGGCCGGCCGCTCGCCGCCGACGAGTACCCCCACAAGATTTCCGACATCCTCGACAGCGCGACCGCGCGTCAGATCGAGGGTTCCGATCCTCTGCCGGCGGCGCTGCGCACCTGGCTGCGCCGCGCCCTTCACATCGAGCCGCGCGCGGCCTTCGCGTCGGCGATCGAGGCGCAGACGGAGCTCGACCGCGTGCTCGACACGCAGGACACTGCGGGGCGACTGGCGCTCCGGTCATTCCTGTCGCGCTATGCCGCGGCAATCGCGCTCGAGCGCCAGATGGCCGCGCAGACCAAGCCTGAATCGGCTCCAGTGGAGGCGCCGACGGCCCAGGTGGCGGTCGAGACGGCCGCCGTCGCGCCGGTGCCGCCTCTCCCGGTTCCCGTAGCACCGATGGCCGCGCCGCCATTGCCGCAGCCCGAGCCGCTCGTCGCCAGCGTCGCGTCCGTGCCGGATGTGTTCGCCGCGCCGCAGGCGATCGCCGCGCACCGGGACGAGGAAGACGAAACGGCCGAGGTGCCGGAGACGCCGCTCTTCGGGGCGAGCCCGTCCACCGCCGCGATCTCCGACGACGACGCAGAGGCGAACGACGACGATGCCGCGTTCGGGCCGCCGTCGAGCGTCACGCCGTTCCCGGCGCCGGCTCCGTTCGTGCCGCTGCCCTCGCCGTCGCTCGGCGTCGCATCCGTCACGCCGTTCACTCCGCGCGCCGCGGCCGCCGAACTGCGGCTACCGGTGCCCGAGTCCGGCCCCTGGGCCAACCCCGGTCCCGACACGAAGTCCTCCGCCGCGCTGGCTTCGAAGGAATCCGATATGCCCCGCATCGACCTGCCCCAGTACGAGCCGGAACCGATTCAGCCCGCCGCGCGCGCCGTCTCCGTGAAGGGTGGCCGTCCCGTGTGGCAGAGCCCGTGGGCCGCCGCCGCCGTGCTGGCGCTCATCGCGATCACGACGGGCGTCACCCTCATGGGCCGCAAGCCGGCCGTGCCGGCCGCGACCGCGACGGGCAGCGGCACGCTCGAAATCGGCACGAATCCGGATGGCGTGGCGGTGTTCATCGACGGCGCCAATCGCGGCAACACGCCGCTCACCATCAGCCTTGCCGCCGGCGCGCACGTCGTCGAGCTCGTCACCGAGACCGATCGGCGCAAGGTGCCCGTGACGATGAAGGCCGGCACGCACATGTCGCACTTCATCGAGATGCCGAAGACGCCGGCGGGCGTCGGCGATCTGCAGGTGCGCACGGATCCGTCGCGGGCCACCGTCAGCGTGGACGGGCGCGTGGTGGGACGCACGCCGTTCACCGTAAAGGGGTTGACCGCGGGCACGCACCGCGTCGTGCTGGAGAACGAGTCCGGCTCGTTCAGCGACGACGTCGTGATCGAAGCCGGCGCCGTCGCGTCGCTGGTCGTGCCGATGACGAAGCCGGCGTCCGGCGCGAACGTCTCGGGCTGGATTTCGATCAGCGCCCCCGCCGATCTGCAGGTGTACGAAGGTGGCCGTCTGGTGGGCAGCAGCCGCAGCGACCGCATCATGGTGGCCGTCGGCCGCCACGAGCTCGAGATGGTCAACGAGACGCTCGGCTACCGCTCGACGCGAACGGTGGACGTGGGGCCCGGCCAGGTGGCGACCGTCAGGCCGGAGTGGCCGAAGGGTTCGATGGCGCTGAACGCGCTGCCGTGGGCCGAGGTGTCGGTCGACGGCGAGCGCGTCGGCGAGACCCCGATCGGCAGCGTCCAAGTGCCGATCGGCACGCACGAAATCATCTTCCGCCACCCCGAACTCGGCGAACGCCGGACGACGGCGACCGTGACGACGGGGGCCTCGACGCGCGTCAGCATGGATATGAGGGCGAAATGATGGCTCTGAAGACCTGGCTCGTCGCGGCCGCCGCGCTGCTGGCCGCGTGTTCCGTGGCATCCGCGCAGGCACCGGCGCCGTCGGCGTCGCTTGCCGCCGCGCGGACGCTTTACGCGTCGGCCGAGTACGGCGGCGCGCTCGACATGCTCAACGGCCTCGTGTCCGCCACGCCCCCGGGCCCCGAGCGCCAGGCCATCGATCTCTATCGCGCGCTGTGCTTCGTAGCGGTCGGCAACGCCACCGAGGCGTCGCGTGTCATCGAGACGATGATCGCGCACGACCCCCTCTACCGCCCGGCGGCCGACGACGTGCCGCCGCGTCTGCGGTCGGCCTTTACCGACGCGCGCCGCAAGCTGCTGCCGGGCATCATTCAGCAGAACTACATGTCGGCCAAGGCCGCCTTCGACAAGAAGGACTACGCGGCGGCCGCCAAGGGCTTCTCGAAGGTCATCGCCGGCCTCAACGATCCCGATATCGAGAGCTCGACGTCGCAGCCGCCGCTGTCGGATCTGAAGATGCTCGCCTCCGGGTTCAACGATCTGGCCGCCAAGGCCGCCGCGCCGCCGCCGGCGCCCGTCGCCCCGGCCGTCGAACAGATGGTCGACAGGGTCGTGCGGGTGTACTCGCCGTCCGATGCCGACGTCGTGCCGCCCGTCACCGTCCGCCAGGCAGTGCCGCCGTATCCGGGCCGCGTGTTGCTCGGCGGGTCGCTGTTGATGGACGTGATCATCGACACGACCGGGGAAGTGGAGTCCGCGACGATGGCCAGCCCGCCGAACGCGGCCTACGACCGTCTGGTGCTCGGCGCGGCGAAGACGTGGCAGTACCAGCCGGCGACGCTCAACGGCAAGCCGGTGAAGTATCGCAAGCGCATTCAGATCACCCTCGTTCCCACGCCCGCCCGGTGATCCGCCGTATGGCGTTCGCGCCCGCGACACCCCGGCGCCTCGCCGCCGTGGTGCTCGCCCTGCTGCCGCTCGTGACGGCGCCGGCGTGCAGCAGCGACGGCGACAGCTCGCTGACGGCCCCGAGCCGCCCCACGTCGCCCACGCTGCCGTCGGGGGTGGCCAACATCTCCGGCCATTGGAGCGGGACGTCGGACTGGGAGCAGAACAACGTCCACTCGATCAGCAACGTCACGGTGGCGATCACCCAGAGCGATCGCACCGTGACCGGCACGATCAGGTACGCGTCGCCGGCGTATCAGACATGGGGCGGCACCATCAACGGCACCGTCGCGGGGACGTCGCCCGACACGCAGTTCGTCGGGACGATCGAACTGCGCGCGCCGCCGGCGACGGGGACCGGCACCTGCATCGGCAGCGCGATCTTCTCCGGCCGCAGCGTCTCGGACTCGCTGCGGTGGGACACGTCGCAGCTGACCACCCTGTCGAACGCCGACGGGCCGCCGGCCGCGGCGTGCCGCGGTCTCCTGCGGAACTTCGTCCTGATTATGGGGCGCGGTTGACCGGCGGCGGCCCGCCCGGCTTGCCGCCGGCTGTTTCGTAGACTCGCATCGCCGCCGCAATCATCCCCGCCACGTCGGCCAGGTTCGCCGGTATCACGACGGCGTTGGTGTGCCGCGCGAGCTGTCCGAACTGCGCCACGTACTGCTCGGCGACGCGGAGCTGGACCGCGTCGCGTCCACCATCGGCCTGGATCGCACCGGCCACTTCGCGGAGGCCTTGCGCTGTAGCGGTGGCCACCGCCTTGATGGCCGACGCCTGTCCTTCGGCCTCGTTGATCTGCTGCTGGCGGCTCGCCTCCGATGCCTTGATGACCTGCTGCTTCTCGCCCTCGGCCGTGTTGATGGCCGCGTCGCGCTGGCCTTCGGACTGCAGGATCACGGCGCGTTTCTCACGCTCGGCGCGCATCTGCTTTTCCATCGCCGCGATGATGTCGGCGGGCGGTTCGATGTTCTTGATCTCGTAGCGCAGCACTTTCACGCCCCAGGCCTCCGACGCCTTGTCGAGCTCGCTGACGATCTCGATGTTGATGCTCGACCGTTCCTCGAACGTGCGATCCAGATCGATCTTGCCCACCAGGCTGCGCAGCGTCGTCTGCGCGAGCTGGATGATCGCGAACGCGTAGTTCGAGATGCCGTACGACGCACGTTCCGCGTCGAGCACTTTCAAGTAGAGGATCCCGTCGACGCCCACCTGGACGTTGTCGCGCGTGATGCACAGCTGCGCCGGAATGTCGATGGCCTGCTCCTTGAGCGAGTGCCGGTAGCGAATCACGTCCACGAACGGCACCAGCAGATGGAAGCCGGCGTTGAGCGTGGCGTGGTAGCGGCCCAGCCGCTCGACGACGATGGCGTTCTGCTGCGGCACCACGACCGCGGTCTTGAAGAGGATGAAGATAATCAGCAGTACGGCGAGCACGAGGACGACGAGCGTCGCTTCCACGAATCACCTCATTCCGGACGGATGTCGAGTTGAAGGCCGTTGACGGCGACGACGCGGCAGCGCTGTCCGGCGCCGACCACGGTGGCCCCGACGTTGTGGGCCGACCACAGGGTGCCGCGCAGCTCGGCGCGGCCGTGCTGCCCGGGCTCGATCGCCATGACCGGGACGGCGACCTCGCTGACCATCGAGTCCACGGCGCCCGCGTCCGCGGGCTGCAGCCACTCCAGCATCGGCCGGCGGAAGAGGCGCAGCGACACGAGGGCAAGGATCGGGAAGGCCACCCACTGGCCCCAGGCCGGCAGGCCCAGGCCCGCGAGCTCCGCCAGCCCCACGATGACGGCGCCGACGCCGAAGAAGATCACGAAGAACCCGCCCGGTGTCGCCAGCTCGATGGCGCCGAGCACGAGACCGAGGGCCACCCATAACCACCATGTCATGGTCGTTGCCGCCTCCTGCCGGTGTGATGCGCGCGGGGATCCGGATGGTTCATCCGCGAATGCGTGCTGCTGTGATCCGACGGCCGTCGCCCGCCCGAAGTTCCAAGCTCCCGTTCTGGAGGCGCCCCCGCCACGAG
>DASRPM010000314.1:0-7249 GCA_035646375.1 Vicinamibacterales bacterium | reverse complement strand
TCCAGCCTTTGGCCTCTAGGACTACCTGTGTTTGCAGGGAAGCTCTTGCCAGAGGCTGAAGGCCAGAGGCGAGAGGCTACTATCCTGTCGTGCCCATTCGAGCCATGCGGGCGCGGTCCCCGCACGAGCCGCACCGGGCCGCGACACCGCTCGAACTGCTCTTCGATCTCGTCTTCGTCGTCGCCATCGCCGAGGCCGCCAGCGGCCTGCATCACGCCATCGCCGCGCACCATACCGCCGACGGCCTCATCGGCTACGCGATGGTGTTCTTCGCCATCTGGTGGGCGTGGATGAACTTCACGTGGTTCGCCTCGGCCTACGACAACGACGACGTGCCCTACCGGCTGCTGGTGTTCGTGCAGATCACGGGCGCGCTCATCGTGGCCGGCGGGGTGCCGGCGATGTTCGAGGCACGCGCGCCGAACCTGGCGACGATCGGCGGCTACGTCGTGATGCGGCTGGCGATGGTGGCACAGTGGCTGCGCGCGTCGGTGGCCGATCCGGAACGCCGCGTCACCGCGCGGCGCTACGCCGCGGGCATTGCCGTGCTGCAGGTTGGATGGGTGGCCACACTGTTCCTGCCCTCCTACCGGCTGTCGGTGTTCCTTGCCGGGGCCGCCGCGGAGATGCTGGTGCCGATGTGGGCGGAGCGCGCGGCCCGCACCAGCTGGCATCCGCATCACATCGCCGAGCGCTACGGCCTCCTGACGCTGATCGTGCTCGGCGAATCGATCCTCGCCGCCACGATGGCCGTGCAGGCGGCCGTCGCCGCCGGCGAGCGGGTGGTGGTGCTCGCCCCGATCATCGTGGGCGGCCTGCTCATCGTCTACTCGCTGTGGTGGCTCTACTTCGACCGATCCGCGCACGACCTGCTGACGACGATGCGGCGGGCGTTCGTGTGGGGCTACGGCCACTACTTCGTGTTCGCCGCGGCCGCGGCCATCGGCGCCGGCCTTGGCGTGGCGGTGGATCAGGCCGGCGCGCACGGGTCCATCGCACCGCTCACGGCCGGCCTGGCGGTGTCGGTGCCCGTGGCGATCTATCTGGTGTGCCTGTGGATCCTGCTCGACCGGCCGGAGTACGGGTGGATGCGCGCACTCGGGCCCATCGCCGCGGTGATCGTGTTGGCGATGTCGTTCACCCCGCATCCGGTGTTGTGGACCGGCCTCACGCTGGCAACACTCGTCACCGTCAAGGTGCTCATGCGCCGCGCAGCTCGCGCGTGAGCCACGCACGGGCCAGCTTCCAGTCGCGCATCACGGTCTGCGGCGAGACGTCGAGCGCGGTGGCCGTCTCCTCCACGCTGAGACCGCCGAAGAAGCGCAGCTCGATGACGCGCGCCCGGCGTTCGTCGATGGCGGCCAGCGCCGTGAGGGCATCGTCGAGCGCCACCAGCTCGATGGCGCGCTCGGACTCGTGCGCCGGCAGCTGATCGAGATCGACGTCGGCACCGCCGAACGCCACCGCCGGCCCGCCGCGCTTGGCCGACGCCCGCTTGCGCGCGTGATCCACCAGGATGCGGCGCATCACGTTGGCGCACACCGCGAAGAAGTGCACGCGGTCGTTCCAGCCGGCGTCGCCGGCCCGAACCAGCCGCAAGTAAGCCTCGTGCACCAGGGCGGTCGTCTGGAGGGAGTGGCCGGCCTTTTCCTTCCGCAGGTACTGGCCGGCCAGCGTCCGGAGCTGGCCGTAGACGAGGGGGGTCAGCTCGTCGAGCGCGGCACGGTCGCCCTGTCCCCATGCTTTCAGGAGGGCCGTGATGTCGCGCGCCTCGGCGGCCATGACCGGGCGGATTGTAGTTGGTCGCCCCGGCTTGCGCTTATAGAAGTAGGGGACGGACCGGGCAGGGAGCCGGGTTCGGCTAAGATTCGAGGTTCCCTGCACAAACGAGACGGTTTCATGACCCCTGAGAGGTGGCAGCGCGTGTCGGAGCTCTATGAGGCCGTGCTCGACAGGCCGGCGGGGGAACGAGAGGCGTTCCTGACCAACTTGTGCGCGGGTGACACCGGGCTGCGGCGCGAAGTCGAGTCGCTCCTGGCCCAGGACGACCACCACAGCCCGCTCGATCACCCCGTGTGGGTACCGGAGGACCTGGTCGCCGAAGACCCCGACCACGCCGCCGGAACCAGCGGCGCGGCTGGCTATAATTCCGGCTCCTCTCAGCGCATGCGCCTCGCGGCGGGCACCCACCTCGGCCCCTACGAGATCCTGGCGGGCATCGGTGCCGGCGGCATGGGCGAGGTGTATCGCGGCCGCGACACGCGCCTCGATCGCCTGGTGGCGATCAAGATCCTGCGGCCCGACGTGGCCGCGGATCCCGCGTTCCGCGCCCGGTTCGACCGCGAGGCGCGCACCATCTCGCAGCTCGATCATCCGAACATCTGCCCGCTCTTCGACGTCGGCGACCAGGGTGGCGTGGCCTATCTGGTCATGCCGCTGCTCGACGGCGAAGCGCTCGTCGAGCGACTGCGCCGCGGACCGCTGCCGCTACCCGCCGCGCTTCGCATCGCCATCAGCCTGGCGTCGGCACTGACCTACGCGCACGGCCGCGGCGTGCTCCACCGCGACATCAAGCCGCACAACATGCTGATGCTGGCCGACGGGCGCACGATGCTGCTCGACTTCGGTATTGCCAAGCCGTACGGCCTCGACAGCAGCAACACCATGGCGGACACCTCGCCGGCGTTGACCCGCATCGGGCAGACGCTGGGGACGCTCGAATACATGGCGCCCGAACAGCTCGCCGGCCGCATCGTGGACGGCCGCTCCGACATGTTCAGCCTGGGGATCGTGATCGCGGAGCTGGTCACGGGGAAGCATCCGTTCCGCGGCGCCACGCCGGCGGTCACGGCTTCGGCGATCCTGGACCGGCCGTACGAAGGGCAGCCTGGTGCGACCGGCCCCGCCGCGGAGCTCGATCGGATCGTGCGCCGGATGCTGGCCCTTGAACCGGCCGAGCGCTTCCCCACCATGGCCGACTGCCTCGCCGAGCTGCGGCTGCTCGAGCACGACAGCGGCGCGCGTACGACGATCGTCGCGGCGCCGCGGGCGCCACGAGTCGGGCGGGCCACGGTGCTCGCGGTCATCGTGGTCCTGGCCGCGGCTGCCGCGCTGTTCGTCTGGCGCGGTCGCACGGCGCCGAGCGCCGACAGCTCGCAGAGCAGCAACGCGCCCGCTGCGTCACCCGCCTTGCCGACTACCAGCCCCGTCGTGTTCTGGCTCGACGTCCGCCAGGGCGCTTCGCCGGCGGCGCCGATCGTTCCATCGCTGGGCGACGAGTCGTATCGCAACGGCTGGGGGTTTCGCGTGAACGTGCAGCCCACCGGCGCGTCGCATGTGTATCTGGTGAGCGACGACCGGCCTGGCGTGGACAACCCCACCGGCCTCGAGGTCCTGTTCGCCGGTACCACGCCCTCCGGTGGTGGCCGGCTCACGACGGAGTGGATCGGGTTCGCCGGCGCGCCTGGTCGCGACACGCTCTGGCTCGTGTCGTCGGCGACCGGCATCTCCGAGCTCGCCGCCGCCGCGGCGCGCGTGAGCGCGGGCGAGCGCGGCATCGTGTCGGATGCAGAAGCCGGCGCTCGCCTTCGCGCGCAACTTGACGCGAGTGCGTCGCAGGCACAGGTCTCGCGCGATCGATCCGCTGCCAGGGCCACGCTCGTGGGCGCCGGCCCCAGCGTCGTCACCAGGATGGAGCTGCAACATGTGGACTAGAACCGCGTGGACGCTTGCCGTGGTCGCAACACTGTCGCTGCCGCTAGTCGCCCAAGGCACCGACGACCAGACCCGAACGCTGGTGCCGGAGAAGTTTCTCAAGGCCCGCCCGGCGGCGCCCAAGGCAACTGCTGGCGCCGGCCCGCTGTACCGTCGCGTGAATCGGCCTGGCGCAAAACCGGCAACCGGATCGGTGTCGGAAATCGGCGTCACCATCTGGAAGCTTCGCGCGGCGGCGCCGGGGGACACGGCGCGGCTGCTCGTGCAGGATCCGCAGGGCGCCGTACAGTGGACGCCGCAGCGCGTCGAAGCCGGTACGCCGCTGGCGCTCGGGGATCGCGTGCGCGTGTCGGTGGAGTCGCCGCGAGACGGCTACCTCTACGTGATCGACCGCGAGCAGTACGCCGACGGCACGATGAGCGACCCCTATCTGATCTTCCCGACGACGCGGGCACGCGGCGGCGACAACCGTGTCACCGCGGGACGCCTCGTGGAGTTGCCGGCGCAAACCGATGCACCGCCGTTCTTCACGCTGCAGGCTACGCGCCCGAACCAGGTGTCCGAGCTCATCACCGTACTGATCTCACAGCAACCGCTGACCGACGTCACGCCAGGACCCGGTCCACTTCTCCTCAGTCGCGAGACGGTCGCGCGCTGGGAGAAGGAAGCCGGCGCCACCGTCGAACAGCTCGAGATGGTCGGCGGCGCCGGCAAAGCCTGGTCGAATGAAGAGCAGCGGGCCGGCGCGGATGCCACTCGGCTGCTGACGCAGCAGGACCCGCCACCCCAAACGGTCTTCAGGGTCGTGACCACGAGCCCGTCGCTCGTGGCGACCCGCTTCACGCTGTCGCACGCGCGCGTTCGCGGCGCCGGCGCTCCCCCACGGTAAACGACAGATTCTTCACGGAGAAAGAACATGCCAAGCTACGATCTGCAGCACGCAACGGCGAGCGGCGGCACCACAGACTGCGGGAACATCGTGGTCTCGATGGCCGCCGGTTCGCCGAGCATCAACTATTTGTCACAGGGGCAAAGCGGAAACGGGACGAAGATCAACACCGCCGTGTATACCGCAAAGGCCGGGGGCGGCGGCACGGCGATGAACCCTGCTGCAGGCGACACGCTGAACCTCGGCGGGTTTCAGGCCACTGGCGACGATGGAAACCTGTACACGTTCAGCAACGCGGCCACCTATCGGGCACCGGGCGCCGGGTCGGGAGGCGGGTACTTCACTGCGCCTGGGCTTACGGGCGCGATCGACGATTGGGACGCGGCCGATCCCGGTCCTGACCCGAAGGCGAAGTCCTAGGGGCCACGCGTGAGAAGGCGGGCACTGCAGGCGGTCGCGATGGCGGCGGTCGGGTTGGCTGTGCTGAGCCCACAGCCCCTCTCCTCTGCCGCGACGCCTGCAGCCCTCGCTCAGCAGGCCGCATCGAGCCTCACGCACGGCGCCGTCATCGATCGCACGGTCCGGGGTGGCGAACGCCAGATCTTTACTATCGATCTCGCATCCAGCGACTTCGTGTACCTGGTGATCGACCAACGTGGCGCGGACGTCTCCATTCGCCTTCAGTCGCCAGACGGCGCAACGCTTCTCACCTCGGACAGCCCCAACAGCACAATCGGGCCGGAGCGCGTCGCCTGGGTGGCAGCGGCCGCCGGTTCGTATCAAGTGATCGTCGAAAGCGTTGCCCCTGCATCCGATCAGACGTCGCGCAGTTACCAACTGCGTGTCATCGATTGGCATCCTGCTGGCGATAGAGACGTCATGCACGCGCAAGCCGAACGGCTGCTTGCGGAAGCGGCTCCTCAGCTTCGATCGAACACGGCCGTCTCCCGTGAAGAGGCTCGAAAGCGCTTCGAAGCCGCCCAGGCCCTGTTCGAAACGCTTGGCCTCGATTACGAGCGCGGCCTCTCCTTCTACAGCCTCGGCATTCTGGAACTTCGCCAGAGCGATGCACGGGCGGCGCTCCGCCAGCTGAGGCGCGCACAATCGCTATTCACCAAGGACGACCCGATGTACGCCTCGGTCGTGAACGCACTGGGTGGGGCGTTCGATCAGATCGGTGACCCCGAGGCGGCCCTGGCCGCTTACCGCGAGGCGCTCGCAGGTTTCACCGCGATTCAAGATCGTGGTCGAGAAGCGGTGACGCGAAACAATCTCGGCAAGCTGTCGGCGGACATGGCGGACTGGCAGCGCGCCCTGGAACAATATCGCCTTGCGCTGACGCTGTTTCGAGAGACTGGAGACCGGCGACGTGAGGCCCTGGCCCTCTACAACATCGGCGTGTCTTATACATCCGCGGGGGATCTCACTCGCGCGTTCGAATACCTGCAGCAGTCTCTCTCAATCCGGCGTACGGTCAACGACCGCGCGGGCGAGGCCGATACGCTGACGCTACTGGGACTTACGGCCACGTTCGACGGAGATGACGCCGCCGCGCTCCTCCACTACGAGCAAGCCATCTCCCTGAGGCAGATTGTCGGAGACCGCCGCGCGGAAGGAATTACGCTCACCAACCTGGGGCGGACGCAGCTCGCCTTGGGGCGAGCCAACCTGGCTGCGGAGTCACTCAGCCGCGCCGTGGAGCTTCGGCGACAGAGTGGAGATCGCCGCGGTGAAGCCGTCGCACTGACGTATCTCGCTGACACCTTCCTTCTCCAGGGAGATACATCCCGGGCCCTCGAGCACAGCCGAAACGCAGTCGCAATCTTTCGCTCAATCGCTGATCGGGCGGGCCTGGGGATCGCCCTTCCTATCATTGCGCGCGCACAACGGCGCCTCGGCCGCTCCGATGAGGCCCTTGCAAGCGCACAGGAGGCCCTGCTGGCGCTCGAAGGTGTTCGCAGTATTTCCTCGAATCCGGAGATGCGTGCAGCCTACCTGGGCCGTCATCAAGACGCATACCTGCTCGCCATCGATCTGCTGATGCAGCGACACCAGGAGCGCCCGGGCGAGGGATTGGACGCACTAGCGCTGCAAACAAATGAGCGCACCAAGGCGCGCAGCCTGCTCGACATGCTCGCGGAAAGCGGGGCCGAGCTCCGGCGGGGTGTGGACCCGTCACTCGTGGAGCGCGAGCGGCAACTCGCGCACCTGCTCCAGGCAAAAGCCGATCGACTGTTCGCCGCGCAGGCCGCTCGGGTGCAGGGAGAGGGCGAGGCGCTGATGAAGGAAACGCAGGCGCTCGAGGCCGAGTACGAGGAGGTGCGGGCACGCATCCGCGCCACCAGCCCGGAGTACAGCGCTCTCACGCAGCCCCAGCCGCTCGACGTCGAGTCCATCCGGCGAGAGGTGCTCGACGCCGACACCACGCTCGTCGAGTACGCGCTCGGCCCCGACGCGAGCTACGTCTGGGTGCTCGATCGCCAGGGCCTGAAGACGTACCGCCTCGCCCGGCGCGCCGACATCGAAGCGGCCTCGCGCGAGCTTTACGAGCTCGTCACGAGCCGGGCGAAGAACGTGCCGCGCGAAACACCGGCCGCGCGCGCCCAGCGCATCGCCGCCTCGGACGCGGCGCTGCCGGCGGCGTTG
>DASRPM010000313.1:0-7699 GCA_035646375.1 Vicinamibacterales bacterium | reverse complement strand
TGCGCGTCTGCGCCGTGTACTGCAGGATGGCCTTCACCGCGTTCGGCGTGAGCGACGGGTTCGCCTCGAGGAGCAGTGCTACCGTGGCCGAAACCACCGGCGCCGCCATGCTGGTGCCCGTCAGGCTCAGGTAGGCCTTGTACGGAGAAGGCCGCAGACCATCGAGCAGCAGGTTCGGCAGTTCGGCGTAGAGCGTGCTGTGCGGGTCGGTCAGCGACTCGATGCCCACGCCGGGTGCGACGAGGTCGGGCTTTGCCGAGAAGTCCAGCCAGGTGGGACCAAGTGAGCTGAAAGGCGCTACCACGTCGTCGCCGCGTGCTGCGGTACCCTGATGGCTCGACGCCCCTACGGTCAGCACCCAGGGCGCGTTGCCCGGCGCCGTGACGCCGCCGGACTGCAGTTCGTGCTGCGCGTTTTGCCCGAGATTGCCCGCGGAGGCGACGACGACGATACCGGCGTCCACCGCGCGCTTGGCCGCCTGCGTGAGCGGATCGGTGTCGTACGACTCGTACACCCCGGCGCCGACCGACAGATTGATGATGCGAATGCCGAGCGCGTTCTTGTTGGCGATCGCGTAGTCGATGGCGTCGATGACGCTGCTGATGTAACCGAGGCCGTTGTCGTCGAGCACCTTCAGCGCGACGAGGTGTGCGTTGCGGGCAAGGCCGCGGCGGCGCCCATAGGAGTGATAGCCGTTGCCCGCCATGATGCCGGCCACGTGCGTGCCGTGCCCGTACCCGTCACGTGGCGGCACGTTCGTCCACGAGCTGGATCTGCCGGAGACCGTGAAGTCCTTGGACAGCGCCACGCGCTGTCCGGCCGTCGATCGCCAGAAGTCTTCGTGCTCGGCATTCACGCCCGAGTCGATCACCGCGATGCCGATGCCGCGGCCGGTCTCGGGAATGTAGGTGTAAGTGGACGCCGGTGACCGGAGGCCGATTACCGCGGCCGTGCGCTCGAGCGTGGCAAACGTCGCCCGATCCATCACGATGCGCTTGACCCGCGGGTCCCTGGCCAGCGTGCGCAGATCGAGGTTGGCGATCTCGGCCACCTGCGCGGGACGGCCGCGCAGCGTTCGAAGCGTCACGCCGTGCGCCGCCGTGATTGCCCGCACGTCGGGCGCGCCGTAGAACTCCACGATGACCCGCGACCGGCCCGTGAGCTGCCGGGCTCGCTCGCCGAGCACGCGATCGAGCTTCGACGGCACACGGGCGTTTGAGACGGCTTGCGCCGACACCCAGGCAGGAGCTCCGGAGACTGTCAGAAGGAGAAGCGCAAAAGTGCGCAAGTGACGTCCGGGGGTGGAAACCATGGGAACCCTCGTAGTCGCAACTGCCCTGCCGCGCGACGGCTGGGTAGTGCACGAAATGCAAATGGCTGTGGTCGCGCGGGTTGCGGGAGCTGCCGCGCCCGCGCCCTTCAGAGGGGGTTATCGGCCGTGTGCAGAATTGGCACAGCCCCCCGACGCTTTTGGCGGCAGAAAGTGCGATTTACGCTTCTGCGCGGGGGACCCGGCCGTCCTGTTCGAGCTGGTACTCGAGGATCTTCCGGTAGAGCGTGCCGCGGCTGATCTCCAGCAGGCGGGCCGCTTCCTTCTTGTTCCACGACACCGCTTCGAGCACCCGCTGGATGTGGGCGCGCTCGGCGTCACGCAGCGTGGGCAGCCGCGGCCGCGCGTCCGCGGTCTGGGCCACGGGCGTGTGGGCGTGCAGGAACTCGATGTCGCCTTCGCGAATCACCCGGCCGGGAGACGACAGCGCCGCGCGCGACACGGTGCTTTCGAGCTCGCGGATGTTGCCCGGCCAGTGGTAGCTGATCAGGCGGGACACCGCCTCGTCCGAGAACACCTTGGCGTCGAGCGGCAGCCCGTTGGCGGCGCAGTAGCGCGCCACGAAGCGGTTGGCGAGTACCGGGATGTCCACGGTGCGCTCGCGCAGCGATGGCAGGCGGATCGAGAACGCGTTGACGCGGTAGAAGAGGTCCTCGCGGAACCGGTTGTCACGAACGAACTCGTCGAGCGGCCGGTTGGTGGCCGAGATCAGGCGGAAGTCCACCTCGATCGACTTCTGGCCGCCCAGGCGCTCGAACCGCCGGTCCTCGAGCACGCGCAGCAGCTTGGCCTGCGCCACGAGCGACAGGTCGCCCACCTCGTCGAGGAACAGCGTGCCGCGATCGGCCAGCTCCACGCGGCCGGGCTTGCGATCGACGGCGCCGGTGAACGCGCCCTTCTCGTAGCCGAAGATTTCCGATTCGAACAGCGTGTCGGGGAGGGCGGCGCAGTTCACGGCCTGGAAGTTCTCGCGGCTCCGCGCGCTGAGCTCGTGAATCATGCGCGCCACGACTTCCTTGCCCGATCCGGTCGGTCCCAGGATGAGCACCGAGATGCCGGACTTGGCGGCGGTGCGGATCCACTCGAAGACGATCAGCATCTTCTCGTCGCGGCCGATCATTTCGCGGAAGCGCTGCACCGACGGCGCCTGGTCCTCGGTGCTGATGGACGCGCGGCGCTCGAGGAACTGATCGAGCTGCGCGGCGACATTGGGGCGCTCGGGCCGGGCGGCGGCGAAGTGCGTCGGCCGGTCGGTGAGGCGGCGCGCGACGCCGAAGTCCACCAGCTCCTTGAGACAGTTTTCGACGTCGAGACGCATGCGGCCGAACGTGGCCATCAGCGACTCGACGTCGAAGGCCTCGTTGGGCTGTGCGTTCAGGAAGCGGACGAGTCCCGCCCGCAGCGGCGACTGCACGAGCGCGCGAAAGCGTGCTTCGGCGGCATCCGGCTCGGGACGGGTGGTGGCGGCGGCGCGTTGCGCGGAAAAGCTGATCTCGTTCACAGAAGAATAACCACTTTGCGTATCGGCTCAGCGGGCGGGGAGCCACAGCGTCGTCACAGTGCCGCCCCGCCGGAGGCGGGGCAATCAAACGTTGTCTAGTGAGGCGACGCTGCGCACTTCACGGAAGCGTCGCCTCGCTAGGTGTAAGCTACGAGCAATGCCGTACCGTGCACCCGGCGCGCCCGAAGCCCCCAAGTCCAAGACACTCTCCGGCAAACCGATCCGCTACTACCGCCCGCGCGGCAGTGCAGATGTGCGCCATCTGATCGACGAGGGCTTCCAGGCGTTCAACGCCGCCCGGCTGGGCGAGGCGTGCCGCATCTTCACGGACAAGATGCTCGCACCCGAGAACGACACCACCATTGCCCTGACGCTCGCCGGCGCCATGACGCCGGCGGGCCTTGGCGGCTGCATCGTGGAGATGATGGAGCGCGGCCTGATCGACTTCGTGATCAGCACCGGCGCCAATCTCTATCACGACCTGCACTACGCGCTGAACTTCACGCTGCACCGCGGCTCGCCGTTCGTGAACGACGTCGAGCTCTACGAAGAAGGCGTGATCCGCATCTACGACGTGCTGTTCCCCGCTACCGTGCTGCTCAAGACCGACGCCTACGTTCGCGACTTCCTGGTGCGCTGGGGCATGAACGGGCCGGTATCGACCCCGGAGCTGCACTACGCGCTCGGCCAGGATCTGATGCAGCGCCACCCGGGGTGCCAGGAGTACTCGATGGTGGCCTCGGCGGCCGCCAACGGCGTGCCCATCTTCACGTCGTCGCCGGGCGACAGCTCCATCGGGATGAACATCGCCTATCACGAGCTGATGAACGACAGCCGCCTGATGATCGATCCCAACAAGGACGTCAACGAGGTGTGCGCCTTCATCCTGGCCGGCAAGAAGAACGGCTGCGTCATCCTGGGCGGCGGCTCGCCGAAGAACTTCTATCTCCAGGGCCAGCCGACCTTGTGGGAGGTCTACGGCATCCCGAAGGGCGGCAACGACTACTTCATCCAGATCACCACCGACCAAGTGGTGTGGGGCGGTTTGTCGGGCGCCACGCCCGCCGAGGCGGTGAGCTGGGGCAAGGTGAACCCGGGCGTCCTGCCCGACACGGTGGTGGCCTACGCCGACTCGACCATCGCGTTTCCGCTATTCTGCGAATACGCAGTGGGTTCGGCGAACAACCGCCGGCCCCGCAAGGAGCTGATGCACAAGCGCGACGCGCTCGTGGCGGCGCTGCGCAAGGAAGCCAAGGAAGTCACGCGCGAAGAGATCGAGGAATGAGTTCGTAGTTGCCGCCTCGCAAAGATGGGGACGCTCGCCTCTGAACTGAGCCCGCACGCTCCCGGCATCGCCGGCCAGCCGCGCGTCTACGTGGACGCCAACATGCCCGCGCGTCTCGTGTCGCTGATGCGCACCCTGCTCAAGTGGGACGTGCTCTTCGTGATGGAGCACGACGAGCTCCGGCGCGCCTCCGATGGTCTGCACTTCCGGCTCGCGGGTCAGCTGCGGCGCACGCTGGTGACCCTCGATCGCGACTACCTCGACGATCGCAAGTTCCCGCCGGCCGAGAGCCCCGGCGTGCTCGTCCTGACCGCGCCGAACGAGAACGGGCTGGCGGCGCTGCTCAAGCGCCTCGATCGGGAGGCGTTCCGCGCCGCCGCCGACACACCACCCTTGCCGTTTGCCGGCGCCAAGCTGCACGTGCACGTGGACTGGCGCGGTCGATGATCGTCCTCACCGGCGGCGATCTCGTCCTGCCCGATCGCGTCATCAGCGGCGGGTCGCTGGTGGTCGAGGCGTCGCGGATTTCCGCCGTCGAGCCGCAAGCGCGCATCGACAGTGCCGGCGCGCAGGTCGTGGACGTCAGCCAGTGCTACGTGGTGCCCGGCTTCATCGACGTCCACGTGCACGGGCTGGAGGGCATCGACGTGTTCGATCACGACGGCGCCGTGGCGGATATCGCCAGCCGCATGCCGTCGTTCGGCGTCACCGCGTTCTGCCCCACGTCGATCGCATGCGAGCCGGCCGCGCTGCGCGGCTTCCTTGCGGCCGTCGGGCGCGTGCGGCTGGCGCCGGCGGCCCACACGGCGCGCGTGTTGCCGGCCCACCTCGAGAGCAACTTCCTCAATCCCGAGTTCGCGGGCGCGCAGCCGCTCGAATGCCTGCGCGTGCCGGCCGACCTCGAGGCCCGTTCGACCCCGCTTGCGCCCGGCGCCGAGCCGCCGTTCTCGGGCCGCGAGATCCTCGACGTGATCGCCGCCTTCCGCGCCGATGTCGGCATCGTCACGCTGGCGTCCGAGCTCGAGGGCGGCCTCGATCTGGTGCGCTCGTTGAGCGCCGCGGGGCACCGCGTGTCGCTCGGCCACTCCGGCGCCGACTTCGATCAGGCGATGGCCGCCTTCGATGCCGGCGCGCGGCACGCCACGCACCTCTTCAATGCCATGCCGGCGCTGGCCCACCGCGCGCCCGGCCTGCCGGGCGCGGCGCTCGCCCGCGAAGACGTGGCCGCGGAGCTGATCTGCGACGGCCACCACGTCCACCCGGCCATGTGCCGTCTCGCCATGAGCGCGAAAGGCGCTCGCGGCATCGTGGCCATCACCGACGGAACCGCCGGCGCCGGGATGGCCGTCGGATCCTCGGCCCGGCTGGGAAGCCGTACGATCCGCGTCGGGCCCTACGCCGCCGAGCTCGAGAACGGCACGCTGGCCGGCAGCACGCTGACGATGGATCGTGCGTTCGCCAACATCGTGAACCTGTTCGGCGGCTCGGTCGTGGACGCGGCGCTGATGTGCGCCACCAATCCGGCTCGCGCGCTGGGGCTGGCGGCCCACGGCGTGATTGCCGAGGGGGCGACGGCGGATCTGACCGTTCTCGATCGCGACCTCCGCGTCGTGCGCACGTTCGTCGGCGGCGCCGAGGCGTTCGCAGGGGCGGGTTTGTCTTCGTAGGGGCACATCTTTTGTAGGGGCACATCTTTAGATGTGCCCGACCATGGCGCTATCCTTCACTCAATGTCGAAGCAGGCGGCCATCGTCGCGATCCTGATCGCCGGCGCCGCGGCGTACCTGCTCGCGACGACGCGGTCGCGCCCCGCCTCGATCGAGGCGGCCTTCTGGTTCGACGACGTCGCATTCGACTCGTCGCGGCTCGGCAGCCCGCTCACGGCCGGCGAGATCGCCACCATCGAGTCCGTCGCGCGCGAGGAGCTGCGCCACGCGTTCCGGGGCCTGCCGATCTCGATCTCCGCTCGCCGCGACGCCCGCTACACCCTCCGCGTCGTGCAGGAGGTCCTCGATCTGCGCTTCAAACGCCCGGTCGGCGTGGCCGGACAGTCGCGCGGCATCGCGGGCTTCGGCGGCTCGGGCAGCGTCAGCTTCGACTTCCTCGCGAACGGGGCGATGGCGTGGGCACCCGGCGACGCCGATCGCGCCGAGCTCGTCGCCGCGATCGGGCGCGGCATCGGCCGCACCGCCGTCCACGAATTCACCCACCAGCTCCTGCCGACGGCGCCCATCCACGCCAGCCGCGACGACCAGAGCTACGAGTACCAGTCGGCCGCGCGCCGCGCCCAGTACTACGGTCCAATGCGCTGGGATCTCGCATGGCCGCTGCTGCAGCAGAAGATCGGCGGTTGAGGATATGCTCTCGGCCTCCGGCAGAGGAGGTCACCATGAGGCGCACGATTCTTGCCGTTCTGGCGGCCTGCGGGCTCGCCAGCGTGTTCGTGGGAGCGCAAGCCCAGCCCCCCTATAAGCTCGGCACGTTCCAGCGGCAGGGCACGACATTCGTCGGCGTCGTCATCCGCGACAGCCAGGTGATCAACCTGCAAGTGGCCAACGCCGCGGTGACGACGGGCAAGCGGATCACCCCGCCCACCGACATGAAAGACCTGATCGCGCGCTACGACAACGGCGTGCGCCAGCGCATCGTCGAAGTCGTCAACGTCGTGGCCACGGCCAAGACGCGTCCGCCCTACGTGATGGACCTCGCGTCGCTGAAGGTGCTGCCGCCCGTCATGTATCCGATGACGATGCTGAACGCGGCGGTGAACTATCGCGAGCACGCGGTGGAAATGGCCGAGCGCGGCGGGCGTCCCGGCGATCCGCCGCCGGGCAACGCTCCCGGCACGGCGCCGCCGGGGACGACGAGCGTCTCCGGCATCTGGCAGCGCGCCAGGGGCGACCGGCGCTGGAATCCCTACGCGTTTCTCAAGTCGCCGTCGGCGATCATCGCGTCGGGTGAGTCGATTCTGATTCCGCGCGGCCGCACGGAGATCGACTGGGAATGCGAGCTGGGCGTGGTGGTGGGCAAACCGGCCAGCCATGTGCCGGTGGCGCGCGCCAACGACTTCATCTTCGGCTACACGATGGAGATGGACGTGTCGGACCGCGGCAGCCGCGGCGACCAGCGGTACGGCTCCGACTGGCTGATCGGGAAGTCGCACGACACCTTCGCGCCGATGGGGCCGTTCATCACGCCGAAGGAGTTCGTGCCCGACCCGCGCGCGCTGCCGGTGAAGTTCGTCCTCAACGACAAAGTCATGCAGGACGCCACGACGGCGCTGATGATTCACGACGTGTACGAGCTCATCGCCTACGGGTCGAGCATCCTCACGCTCCGGCCGGGCGACGTCATCGCGACGGGCAGCCCGGCAGGCGTCGGCTCGGCGCGGCGGCCGCCGATCTACCTCAAGCCCGGTGACAAGACATCGTGTACGTACGAGGGCATCGGCACCCTCGTTAATACCGTGGAAGCCGCACCCGCGTCGTAGTCCACAGACGAATTACATCGAGGAGGCAAAGATGGTCGTGAAGCGTGTAGGTCCGCTGTCGGTCGCCAAGATCTCCGCCGTCATGTATGCCGT
>DASRPM010000312.1:0-19126 GCA_035646375.1 Vicinamibacterales bacterium | reverse complement strand
GGCGGGACCCCGTTTGCGCGCTCGGTGTGGCTGGTGCTCCAGAAGGATCTCACCGTCGAAGTGCGGAGCCGCGAAATCGCCTACACCACGCTCTTCTTCGCCGCGTCGTGCGTGCTGGTGTTCGCCTTCGCGCTCGTGCGCGAGGGGCGCGCGCCCGAAGGGGGCGCGGCCGGCATCCTGTGGATCGCAATCGTGTTTGCCGGCACGCTGGCGCTCGGGCGGACCTTCGAACGCGAGCGCCAGTCGGAGACGCTGCGGGCGCTCCTCCTCTCGCCGATGCCGCGGCCGGCCATCTACGTCGGCAAGCTGCTCGGCATCATCGCGCTCCTGGCCGGCACCGAGCTCGTCCTCGTGCCACTCGTCGTGTTCCTCTTCAATGCCCGGCTGTTCGCTCACCCGTTCTGGCTTCTGGGCATCGTGCTCGGCGCCACGATCGGCTATGCCGCGGTGGGCACGCTCTTCGCGGCGATGCTCGTGCGCGCCCGCAGCCGGGACGTGTTGCTGCCGGTGCTGTTGTATCCCGTCGTGGTTCCGGTAATCATTGCGGGAGTTCAAGGCACGACGGCGCTGCTGCAGCCCGCGTTCGACCCCGCGCTGGTGCGGTTCTGGCTGCTGCTGCTGCTGGCCTTCGACGTCGTCTTCGTCGTCCTCGCGCTGTGGACGTTCGAAGCCGTCATGAGTGATTGAGGAAGCCTTTAGCCTCTTGCCTTCAGCCTTCCGGGCTAGAGGCCAAAGGCTAGAGGCCAAAGGCGACACGGCTCTTTATGCCCAAGTGGTTCAATCCCGCGGCTATCCTCTGCGGCCTGATGTTCGTGGTCTCGCCGGTCCTGATCGCGCGAGCGCCGGACGAATCGTCGATGGGGATGGTCTACAAGATTTACTACTACCACATGCCCTCGGCGTGGATGTTTCTGCTCGCCCCGCTCGTGTGCGGCGCGTCGAGCGCGCTCTTCCTGGCGCGCGGGCGTCCGGAGGACGACCGGCGAGCGTGGGCGGCGGCGGAGCTCACGGTGCTCTTCGGCGCGCTCACGCTCATTACCGGGCCGCTCTGGGCGCGGCGCGCGTGGGGCACGTGGTGGGTGTGGGACGCCCGGCTCACGTCGAGCCTGGTCGGGTGGATGATCGGCTGGGCCTACCTGATCCTGCGCCGCTACGGCGGACCCGGCTCGGACAAGCTGGCGGCCGGCGTGGCGCTCTTCGGCGCCGTCAACGTGCCGTTCATCTACATCTCGGTGAATTACTGGCGCACCATCCATCCACCCACCACGGTGGTGCCGCGGCTGCCGGTGGAGATGGGGGTGCCGCTCTGGTTCTGCGTCTTCGCGTTTCTCCTGCTGTTCGTGCTGCTGATGACGATGCGCCTGCGTCTCGAAGAGACGCGCACGCGCCTGGATGGCCTGTATGTCGCACTTGACGAGTAGAGGGATGGCCGCCGTGCGGGCGGCGTGTGTGGCTCTGGCCATCATCGGCAGCGGCGCGCCGGCGGCGATCGCGGCGCAGCCGCCGGAGCCGCAGGACGAGTTCAGACCGGTGGGCAACAACCCCGCGCCCGAGCAGATTCCGGCCGCGCCGCTCTTGATCGGCGCCTACATCGTCGTGCTGGGCGGCCTCTTCGCGTACGTGGTGTCGCTGTCGCGGCGGCTGGGCGCGGTGCGCCACGACGTCGAGCGGCTCGAAGGAGAGCTCAAGCGGCGCGGACGCTAAGCCCATGCCGACGGCCGCCCACTTCCTCTACATCCCGGCCGTCCTGCTCCTCGGCGTCGTGATCGGCTGGATCCTCGGATCGCGCGCTGCCGCCGACGCCTACGCCTCACAACTCCGTAAACAGGAAGCGCGCCGGACCAGGGACCAAGGACCAAGGACGGACTAGGGACCGGGGACGGACCAAGAACCAAGGCCCAAGGACTAAGGACCTACCGTCCGAGCGCCAGGCGCTGCGCCAGCACCAGCGGCAACCCGGCATCCATGATTTTCGTCTGCGCCGCGGCAAGATCGTACGGCGTGCGCACGATTGTCAGCGTGCGCGTGCCGGCGTCGAGCAGCCCGAACGCCGCCCGCGGATCGCTGTCGCGCGGCTGGCCGACGGCGCCGCAGTTCACCAGATAGCGGCTCTGGCCATCGATCGGCACCCGGCACCGCTCGCCGCGCACCGGCAGCATGGCTTCCACCGTCGGCTCGATCCGGAAGATGCTCGGCACGTGCGTGTGCCCGAACAGGCACAGCGGCCGGCTCTGCGGCCGCACCTTCTCGAGGTCGCGCTCGTCGAAGAGATACGCGTCCTCGTCCCACGGCGCGCCGTGGCAGATCTCGGTGAGAGCATCGACGGTGAGCGGGCCCTGCGGCATCGCCGCCAGCCACTGCAGGTTCGCCGGTGTCAGCGCGGCGGCCGTCCATTCGATCGCCTGGCGCGCGACCTGGTTGAAGCTGTCCACCGGGGCGAGCCCCGCCGCCACCTTGTCGTGATTGCCGCGGACCATCGCCGCGATCGGCAGCCCGCGGACGCGGTCGATGACGGCATTGGGGTCCGCGCCGTAGCCCACCAGATCGCCGAGAACCAGCGCCCGGTCCCACTCGCCGGCGGCCGCGTCGATGACCGCGTCGAGCGCCTCGAGGTTCGCGTGCACGTCGCTCAGCACCAGATAGCGCATCAGAACCCGATCCACTCCAGCAGGAGCTCGACGACTTCGGGCACCGGCCGGGACGAGTCGATGCGGACGTGCGCCTGCGCGTAGGCGAGCTGGCGGCGCTGATACAACTGTTCCATGGCGAGGCGATCGGCCGCCAGCGGCCGGCGGCCGTCGTTCGGTACGCGTTTCATGACCTGTGCCAGCGGGACGTCCAGCCAGGCGACGGCGCCGTCGGAGAGCATGAGCGCGCGGTTGTCGGCCTCGGCAAACGTGCCGCCACCGGTCGCGACGACGACCTGGCGCTGCGGCAGCAACTCGCCGAGCACCTGCCGTTCGAGCTGGCGGAAGTAGGCCTCGCCGTTCTGCGCGAAGATGTTGGCCACGCTGCGCCGTTCGCGCGCCTCGATCCGCTCGTCGACGTCCTCCACCCGCCAGCCCAGACGGCGCCCGAGCCCTCGCGCGATGGTGCTCTTGCCAGCGCCCATGAAGCCTACGAGGTACAGTTTGTCCGTCTGCACGCCTGGAGATGCGCTACGCGCGAAGGCTCTCGAGGACCGTGAAGAACTCGGGATAGGAGACGGCCGCCGCGCCGGCGCCGTGAATGGTGGTCGGGCCAGACGCGCCGAGCGCCGCCACCGCGAACGCCATGGCCAGGCGGTGGTCGTGGTGGGCGTCCACCTCGCCGCCGCGCAGGCGGACGTGTCCGCGAACGTGGAAACCGTCCGGTTGTTCGTCGATGTCGCCGCCCATGCGGCGAAGACCATCGGCGAGCGCCGAAATGCGATCGCTTTCCTTGACGCGCAGCTCCTGGGCACCGGTGACCTGAAGTTCGCCGCCGTGCGTGGCCATCGCGGCCAGCACGGGCAGCTCGTCGATGATGCCGGGCACTTCGTCCGGCGTGATCACGGTCGACCCGACCCCCCGGTATTCCACGATCAGGCTGCCGGTGGGCTCACCGACGGTTGCTGAAGGGTCCGCACCGCCGTCAGGCTCGATGGTGACTGACGCCCCCATCCGCCGTACGACGTCGATGATGCCCGTTCGTGTGGGATTCAGGCCGACACCCTCTATAACGATCCGGGAGCCCGAAACCGAACCGGCGGCCACCATCCAGAATGCAGCAGCGGAAATGTCCCCGGGAACTCCCAGGGTGCGCGCCGTCAGACGCTGTCCTCCGGTGACGCTCACGCGGAGGCCGTCGCGATCGACGCGTACGCCAAAGGCGGCAAGCCCGCGTTCCGTATGGTCGCGGGTCGCCAGGGGCTCGAGCACGCTGGTGGTGCCGCCCGTCTGCAGCCCGGCGAGCAGCACGGCGCTCTTGACCTGCGCGCTCGGCACCTCGGGGGCGTAGTCGATGGGCTGAAGGTCGGCGCGCCCGTGCACGGTGAGCGGCGGACGGCCGTCGGTCGCGTCGATGCGCGCGCCCATGCGCTCCAGCGGCACGATGATGCGCTTCATCGGCCGGCTGCGCAGGGAGCCGTCGCCGGTCATCGTCGTGGCAAATGGATGGGCCGCCAGCACGCCGGAGAACATGCGGATCGTGGTGCCGGAATTGCCGGCGTCGAGCACCCCCGCCGGCGCCTGAAGGCCCCGCGGCCCGCGCCCCGTAATGCGCAGTCGCAGCCCCTCGGGCGCGTGACCGGCCTCGTTCACCGACACGCCGAGCCCGCGCAGGCACTCGAGCGTGGAACGGCAGTCGGCACCGGTGGAGTAGCCGGAGATCTCCGACACACCGTCAGCGAGCGCGGCCAGGAGCGCGTAGCGGTGGGAGATGGACTTGTCGCCCGGCGGACGCACGCGGCCGTGCACCGAGCGCGCCGGCTGCACGACCACCGTGGAGGAATCGCTCATGTCTCGCGTCTGACCCTCTGTGCCTCGCTTGTCCCTGGAGGCATCTTCGAACTATAACAGCACGGCTCATGACGCCGCGCTCACGCGGCCGTCGAGCGGAGGTTCCTATGCGCGGATGGCGCCACGCGGTCGTCGTTGCGGGTCTCGGCGTAGCGGCGGTTGGGGCCACCACCACCGTGCTGGCGCAGCGCCAGTTCCAGTTCTTCGCCCATTTCGCCGATGCCACGGGCAAGGCCATCCCCGGGGTCACGGAGACCCAGATCTCGGTCCAGGAGGACGGCGCCACCGGCAAGGTGCTGAAGCTCGAGCCGATCGACTGGCCGATGAAGGTGGCGCTCCTCATCGACAACGGCACCGGCTCCGCCGAACGCCTGAACCACACCCGCGAGGGCGTCAAAGGGCTGATCCGGGCGCTGCCGCCGGGGGTCGAGGCCTCGCTTCAGACCACCGCCCCGCAGCCACGCTATCTCGTTCGCCCGACGACCGACAAGGGAGCGCTGCTCTCGGGCGTGGACCTGCTCACGCCCGACAGCAGCGCCGGCCGCTTCGTCGAGGGGCTCATCGAGTCTTCGGCGCGCTTCGACAAGGAGCTGGCCGACAAGGAACGGGCCAGGTTCTTTCCGGTGATCGTGATTGTCGGCTCGCTCACCGCCGAGGGCAGCGCCATCCGTGACCGCGACGTCCAGCGCCTGTTCCAGCAGCTGGCCACCCATGCGATGACCACCCATGTCGTGATGGTCGGCCCCACCAACCAGTCGGGAACCACCAACGTGTCCAATGCCATCCAGATCGGCATCAGCGCCGCAAAACAGACCGGCGGGCGCTACGAATCGATTGCGGCGACCACCCGGCTCCAGACGCTGCTGCCCGAGATCGGCGGGCAGATCGACGAGGCCGACCAGCGCCAGCGCGCGCAATACCGCGTCACCTTCGAGCGACCCGAGGGAAAGTCTGGGCCGCAGGTCGGGGGCATCGGCCTCTCGAGCGACCGCCCCATGACGGTGAAACTCTCACTCGACGGGCACATGCCGTAACTCTATACTTTTCAGAGGTAGCGAATTCCCGTCGTTGATGAACAGCAGCCGCCAGACCGTCCGCCTCGATTTCTGCAGCACGTTCGAGATGGTGGACTTCGTGCAAACCGTGAGTGATCACATCGGTCGGCTGGTCGGTCTCGACGACGACGCGCTGCACTGGGTTGGTGTCGCGGTCCGCGAGTCCGTCATCAACGCCATCAAGCACGGCAACCGTGGCGACGAGCGCAAGCGCGTCTACGTGGAGTTCACGCCGCTCGACGGTGAATCGCCGCCAGGCATGGCCATCCGGGTTCGCGACGAGGGTCCAGGCTTCGACCCCTCCGGCGTGCCCGATCCCCTGCACCCCGACAACCTGCTGAAAGCCAGCGGCCGCGGCATCTTCCTCATCCGCAGCTTCATGGACGAACTGCGGCTGCAGCCAGCCGCCGAGGGCGGGATGGAAGTGGTAATGGTCAAGCGGGCCGCCGCCGCCACGCCGCCCGCGTGACGAGCGACGGGCCCACGGCCCGTGTCTTCACCGTGTCTGCTCCCGATCCCGTCTACCTGGCCACCGCGGTGGAGCTCGTGCTCCGCGCGGGCGAGATCCAGATGGCCTTCCGCGAATCGGGGTTCCGCGTCGACAAGAAGGGCGAGATCGATCTGGTCACCGAAGTCGATCTCGAGTGCGAGCGGATGTGCCGCGCCGTGCTCGGCGAGCGCTTTCCGGATCACGACATCCTCGCCGAGGAACTGAGCGCGGGGCCGGGCGAAGCCGCCCGCGCGCGTTATCGCTGGGTGTTCGATCCGCTCGACGGCACCACGAACTATGCGCACGGGCTGCCCATCTTCTGCGCATCGCTGGCGCTGGAGCTCGATGGCGAGCCGCTCGTGGGCGCCATCTACGACCCGTCGCGCCGCGAGCTCTTCACCGCCGAGAAAGGGCAGGGCGCGTTCGTCAACGGGACCCGGCTGAAGGCGTCGGCCACCGCGGTGCTGGGCGACGCGCTGCTCGTCACCGGGTTCCCGTACGACATGCACGTCCGCGGTCCCGAGCTCGTCGAGCTGTTCGGGCTTTTCCTTCTTCGCGCACGAGCGGTGCGCCGGCTCGGGTCCGCCGCACTGGATCTCTGCTACGTGGCCGCCGGCCGGTTCGACGCGTTCTGGGAGCAACACCTCAAGCCGTGGGACGTCGCCGCCGGCGCACTCGTGGTCGCCGAGGCGGGTGGACGCATCACCGGGATGGACGGCGGCAGCTTCGATCCCCGCGCCGGCCACCTTGTCGCGTCCAACGGCGCCGTGCACGACGCGATGCTCGACGTGATCCGCGACAGCCGGGCCGGCCGCACTCTCAATCGGACGAACTGACTCCCGGGAGTTACACCCGCGCCGGTCGTGGCTGGCCGGGACGCGCTCCGAACACGTTGATCACGGGGATGTTATGGCGGGCCCGGGCCGATCCCGGGTGCTTGGCACCGCCCCTGCAGACGGGCAGGTCATGCCTGCATTTGCCGCCTGCCTTCGCGGAGATCCGATTCATGTGTAAGCACCTCGGCTGGAAGGGGCTCGTCCTCTGTGCCGCCCTCGCGTCGGCGTCGCCGGCGCTGGCGCAGCAGCAAACCGTCAACTTCTCGATCGGCGGCTTCGTGCCGCGTGGCGAGGATGGCCGTGTGACCGGCGACGTGCTCAACGAGAACCGCACGTTCCTCGTCTTCGACAGTGACGAGTTCAACAGCGTCACTGCCGGCGGCGAGTGGCTCTTTCCCATCGGCAACTTCGTCGAAGGCGGCGCGGGCGTGAGCTTCTCGAACCGCTCCGTGCCCACCGTGTACGACTGCTGCGTGGACAACTTCGGCGACGAGATCGAGCAGGAGCTGCGCCTGCGCCGCATCCCGATCGATCTGACCCTGCGCGTGCTGCCGCTCGGGGGGTCGTCGCCCATCCAGGTGTATTTCGGTGGCGGGCTGTCGCTGATCTCGTGGCGCTACAGCGAAACCGGCGACTTCATCGACTTCAACAGCGACGGCGACGTCTTCACCGACACCTTCGTCGGCTCCGGCACCGAAGCCGGCGGCGTGGCGCTCGCCGGCGTGCGGTTCCAGGGGCGCAGTGCCACGGGCGGCTTCGAGGTCAAGTACCACAAGGCCGACGCGTCCTTCGAGGCCGACGACGACGCCTTTGCCGGCCCGAAGATCGACCTCGGCGGCTGGACGTATCAGGCCACGATCGGCTTCCGATTCTGAATGGTCAAGGGGGGCGGGTAGGGCAGGTGGGGCGGGTGGGGAGTCGGGTGGGTAAGCTATCCTTACCTACCAGACCCACCTGACCTACCTGACCTGTACCTGTACCTGACCGTTGCGTTCTTTCATCTCCTCCGTCTACGCCTTCGCCCTCTCGCTCGGCGGCCCTGGGCTCTTCGCCGTCGCCGCGCTCGATTCGTCGTTCGTGTCGCTGCCGCAGATCAACGATCTGCTGGTGGTGCTGATGGTCACGCAGAACAAGGCGTGGATGCCGTACTACGCCGCCATGGCCACGCTCGGGTCGCTGGCGGGCTGCTCGATCATCTACTTTCTCGCCAACAAGGGCGGCGAGGCGCTGCTGAGGCGGCGCGTGTCGAGCCACCGCATCGATCACGCGCTCGAGCTCTACCGGCGCCACGGCGTGCTGGCCCTCATGGTGCCGGCGCTGCTGCCGCCGCCCGCGCCGTTCAAGCTGTTCGTGCTCGGCGCCGGGATCGCCGGCGTGCGGCCGCTGAAGTTCGTGCTCGGCGTCGTGATCGCGCGGGGCCTGCGCTACACGATCCTCGGCACCCTGGCCGTCTACTACGGCGACGCCGCGCTCGAGCTGATGCGCACCCACGGACCGGTGGTCGGCCTGTCGATCGCGGCGATCGTCGTCGTGGCGGCCGTCGCCTGGTTCCTCTGGCGTCGCCGGACCGCACATGCTTGACACGCCGGCGCTCTCGCTCATCGTGCCGCTCAAAGACGAGGCGTCGAACGTCGTCGCCGTCGTCGAGGAGGTGGCGATGGTGCTGCGCCCGGCGTGCCCGCACTACGAGCTGATTCTCGTGGACGACGGCAGCACCGACGGCACGTTCGAGCACGTACGCCGCCTTCAGGCCGCCGATCCCGACCACATCGTGGCGCTGCGCTTCACCCGCAACTTCGGCCAGAGCGCCGCGTTCACGGCCGGCTTCGCCGTCGCGCGCGCGCCGCTCGTGGCGACCATGGACGGCGACCTGCAGAACGACCCGGGCGATCTGCCGGCCCTCATGGCGCTCGCGGCGTCGCACGACGTCGTCTGCGGCTGGAGGAAGACCCGGCAGGACGCCGTGCTGACGCGCCATGTGCCGTCGGTCGTCGCCAACTGGCTGATCGGCCTCGTCACCGGCGTGCGGCTGCACGACAACGGGTGCTCGCTGAAGGTCTTCCGCACCGCCGTGGTCAAGCCGCTGCACCTGCGGCCGGGCATGCACCGCTACCTGCCGGCGATCGCCGGCCAGCTGGGCGGACGGGTGACCGAGGTGGTGGTGAACCACCGGCCCCGCCGCTTCGGCAGCTCGAAATACGGGCTCTCCCGCACGTTCCGCGTGATGGCCGACCTGATGCACCTGCACCGGGTGATGCGCGAGGCGCTGGTGCCGCCGCCGGCGGACGCGCCGCTCTACGAGATCGCAGAGCGGTTGATACACTGACTACGAAAACCTATGTCCTACCGCAGCCCGCTCGAGGCCCGCATCGCCAAGAAGACCACCAAGGCGATCACCGACTTCAACCTGATCGAGGACGGTGACCGGATCATGGTGGGGCTGTCGGGCGGCAAGGACAGCTGGGCGCTGCTGCAGACGCTCGACGTCCTCCGCAAGCGGGCGCCGATCACGTTCTCGCTCGTCGCCGTCAACGTCGATTCCGGCTACAAGGATTTCAAGCACGACGTCATCGCCCGCACCTGCGAGGAGCGTGGCTGGGAGTACCGCATCGAGCACACCGAAATCGGCGAGGTGATGGACGACATCCTCGAGGCCAATGCCACGCCGTGTTCACTGTGTGCCCGGCTGCGCCGCGGCGTGCTCTACCGCATCGCGAGCGAAATCGGCGCCACCAAGATCGCGCTGGGCCATCACCTCGACGACTTCATCGAGACGCTGCTCCTCAACCTGTTCTTCGCCGGGGCGCTCAAGGCCATGCCGGCGCGGCTCGTCTCGGACAACGGGGCGCATGTGGTCATCCGGCCGCTGGCGTACGTCGGCGAGGACGAAGCGCGCCTGTACGCCAAAGAAGTCGAGCTGCCGATCATCGGCTGCTGCTGCCCGGCGTGCGGCGATCTCAGCCTGCAGCGGCAGCGCGTCAAGCGCCTGATCATGGATCTCGAGATCGAGCATCCGGGCGTCAAGCAGTCGATGCTCAAGGCGCTGCGCAACGTGATGCCGCGTTTCCTGCTCGACACGCGGATCAACCCGAGCGGGGAGCTGCGCGACAGCGCCGCGCTGCGGCTCGAGGAAGCGGCCGCGTCGTCCCTCATCCAGATCCAGCACAGTGTGTGATTGCCCGCCCTCCGGGCGGGCCTAGGCGATGCGAGCCGTCGTCCAGCGCGTCACCTCCGCCCGCGTCCTCGTGGACGGCCGCGTGGCCGGGGAGATCGGCCGCGGGCTGCTCGTGCTGCTCGGCGTCGGGCGCGACGACACGGCCGCGGACACCACGTACACCGCCACCAAGGTCCGCGACCTGCGCGTGTTCGAGAGCCCGGACGGCAAGCCGATGGACCAGCCGATCGGCGCGGTGGGCGGCGCCATCCTCGTCGTGTCGCAGTTCACGCTGTACGGTGACGTGCGCCGCGGGCGCCGCCCCTCGTTCGATGCCGCGGCCCCGCCGGCCGAAGCGCGCGAGCTCTACGAAGCCTTCGTGAGAGAATTGCGGACCGCGGGACTGCCCGTCAGCACCGGCGAGTTCCAGGCGATGATGCAGGTGGAGCTCGTGAACGACGGGCCCGTCACCGTCCTCGTCGACAGCCGAAGGACGTTCTGACCCGCGCCGTCGATTCCATGCGCCGCACGCTGCTTCTCGCCGCCGTCCTGGCCTGCCTGCCCGTCGTCGCGCGCGCGCAACAGCGCCCGCTCGTCACCGAGGATCCCGAGACGATCGGGGCTGGACGTGTGCTGCTCGAAACCGGTGTGGACTACGGTCGCGGCGTCGAATATCCGGTGTCGGGCCTCACGGGCCAGCTCCTGCGGCTGCCGCTCATCGGCGTCAGCGTCGGCATCAGCTCGATTGCGGAATTGCAATTCGACGGCGGCCTCTACAACCGCCTGACGGTCACCGAGCGGGATCCCGCCGCGCCGCTGGCCAACCTGGTCACGGCCACCGGCGACTCGACGTCGAGTGTCGAGGACCTCGTGGTGGCCACCAAGATTCGCATTTTCGGCGAAACGGCGGGGCGGCCGGCGTTCGGCCTGCGCCTGGCCACGAAGCTCCCCAACGCGTCGAACGAGAGCGGCATCGGCCTCGACACCACGGATTTCCTGGCGTCGCTGCTGGTCGGCAAGACAGTGCGCTCGGTGCGCACCGTGATCAACGGCGGCTTCGCCATTCTGGGCGACCCGGTGGTCGGGAACCGGCAGAACGACGTCATCACCTTGGGCGTGTCGCTCGCCCGCGCGCTCACCCAGGCCGCCGAGGTCGTGGGTGAGGTGAACGGGGGCTTCGACACCCGCGTCCACACGCCCGAGCGGCCGGGCACGTCACGCGGCGCCGTGCGCCTGGGCGCTCGCTACACCGTCGGCGGCTGGCGCGGCGACGCCGCCCTGGTCTTCGGCCTCACCGGCCGCGACCCCGGCATCGGGTTCGCGGCAGGTTTCACCTACGTGTTCAACGCCTTCCAGATTCCGTGATGCGGACGGTGCGTCTCATCAAGGCCCACGCCTACGGCAACGATTTCCTGCTGGCGCCCGACGACGGCGCGGTCCCGGATCCGTCGGCCTTCACGCGCGCGGTGTGCTCGCGCCACCTCGGCGTCGGCGCCGACGGACTCATCCTGTTCACGATGGGGGAGCGGCGCGCCACGATGCGGCTCTGGAACGCCGACGGCAGTGTCTCGGAGCTCTCGGGCAACGGCCTCCGGTGCCTGGCGGCGCACGTCGCACGCGCGCAGGACCTGCCGACCGGGGCGGTCGTGACCGTGGACACCGGGGCGGGCGTGAAGACGCTCGACCTCGTCGCGCGCCGGAATGCGGTGTTCACCTTCCGGGCGGCCATGGGCCAGCCCGAGGAGCTGCGCGAGACCGAGCTCGTGGCCGCCGGCGAAACGGTACGCGCGTCGGTACTTCGCATGGGCAACCCGCAGTGCGTGGTGCTGGGCGCGCTGCCCTCGGGCGAGCGCTTCAACCGGCTCGGCCCGGCGCTCTCGACCCACGAGGCGTTTCCTGCCGGCACCAACGTCGAGTTCGCGCACGTCGAAGCGCCCGACCGCGTGCGCATCCTGATCTGGGAGCGCGGGGTCGGCCCCACCACGTCGTCCGGCACCGGCTCGTCGGCGTCCGCGGTGGCCGCCGCGGCCCACGGCGGCGCCCGGCGCGAGCTCGACGTCGTGGCGCCCGGCGGCACGCAGCGCGTCGAGTGGACGGCAGACGGTGTGTTTCTGACCGGCTGGGCACACGTCGTTTTCGACGGGGAGTGGACCGGAGGAGGCCCCGATGCGCACCTTTCATAAGGCGCTCGAGGCCGTCGAAACCTACTCGCCGGCGGAAGAGCAGTTCAACCACCGCCGCCGCACCATCGGCCTGTTTCTGGGGCCGCTGCTCATGATCGCGCTGATCGCGGCACCGCTACCGATCCCCGCACCCGCCCACCGCCTGGCGGGCATCCTCGCGATGATGATCGTCTTCTGGGTCACGGAGGCGCTGCCGCTGGCGGTCACCGCCATGCTCGGCCCCGTGCTCGCGATCATCCTGCGCGTCGCGCCGGTGCGCCAGGCGTTCGCGTCGTTTGCCGACCCGGTGATTTTCGTCTTCATCGGCGGCTTCATCCTGGCCGAAGCGATGTTCGTCCACGGCGTGGATCAGCGGATCGCCTACACCGCGCTGTCGCGGAAGTTCGTCGGCACGAGCGCCACCCGGATCATGCTGGTGTTCGGCGGCATCACCATGCTGCTCTCCATGTGGATGAGCAACACCGCCACGACGGCGATGATGTACCCGATCGGCCTGTCGATCTGCGCGCACCTGGCGCGAAGCGGCGCCTCGGGCGCGCGCCAGTTCGCGCTGGTGACGATGCTCATCACCTCGTTCGGCGCCTCGATCGGTGGGATGGGCACGCCGGTCGGCACGCCGCCGAACCTGATCGGCATCGGCATGCTGGAGCGGCTCACCAACACCGACGTGACCTTCTTCCAGTGGATGGTGATCGGCGTGCCCGTGATGCTCGTGATGTTCGCGTTCCTCGCCGTGCAGTTCCACTTTGCCGGCGCCAGGGGCGTGACCATCGGCGCCGAGAGCATCCAGATGGTGCGTGACGAGCTGCAGGCGCTGGGGCCGGTGACGCGCGGCCAACGCAACGTCCTGGCCGCGTTCGCCGTCACGGTGGCGCTGTGGGTGACGCCCGGCGTGCTGGCGCTCGCCGGGCAGGACGGCACCCCGTTCGCGCGCGCCTACACGCAGGCGATGCCCGAGAGCGTGGCGGCGATGGTGGGGGCCTGCCTCCTGTTCGTGCTGCCGGTGGACTGGCGGGCGCGGCGGTTCACCATCACCTGGGACGAGGCGCTCAAGATCGACTGGGGCATCGTGTTCCTGTACGGCGGCGGGCTCGCGATGGGGACGCTGGCCTTCGAGTCCGGGCTCGCCGAGGCGCTGGGGCGGGGCATCACGTCGCTGCTGCCCTCGCAGTCCACTGTCTCGCTCACGATGCTGTTCACGGCCACGGCGATCGTCTTGTCGGAGACCACGTCGAACACCGCCGCGGCCAACATGATCATTCCGATCGCGATTGCCGTGTCCCAGGCCGCCGGCGTGCCGCCGATCGAGCCGGCGCTCGGGGCGACGCTCGGAGCCAGCATGGGCTTCATGATGCCGGTCTCGACGCCGCCCAACGCCATCGTCTACAGCTCGGGGTTCATCCCGATCACCAAGATGATGCGCTACGGCATCATGCTCGACGTGGTGGGCTTTTTCGTGATCGTCGGCGCGGTGCTCCTACTGGGGCCGCTGGTCTTCTAGAGAGAAACCGCGTACTCCCGCTACTGCCCCCGGCGCGAAGACTGCGCGGGAGCCGACCCTTCGAGTTCCGCGACCAGCCGCTCCAGCTCCGTCTTGAGGCCCGGCAACGCCGCCGCGGCCTTCATGTCGTCGCCGGCCTCGACGGCCGCGCGTGCTTCTTGCACTGGCGCCATGAGCCGCGCGTGCGCGGGCCTGGCGCGCCGGGCCCGGACGCGCGCGGCGCCGGGAGGCGCCGTGGCGATGAGACGCTGCGCGCGCGACTGGAGCGACAGCACCTCGGCCAGCGCGGCCTGCGTCTCGCGCTTCAGCACGACGCGCGCCTCGGCGGTGTTCCGCGTGGCGGTCTGTGCGCGCTCGCGGCTGTCGATCGCGTGGCTGAGCGCCAGCTTGAAATCGCGCTGGGTCACGGCGTCACGGGCCTGCACGAGCGCGGTCCGCGCCCCGGCGAGATCGTCCGGCGCGAAGCGCTCGGCGCCGGCCGAAACGGCGACTTCGACGGCGGCCTGCGCCTGATCGATTTCCTTGGTCGGGGGTTCGGCGCAGCCGGCGGCTGCACCACAAAGCGCCAGCACGGCGCAGAGCCACGTGGCAGCGCGCGCACGCGGCGGCGGCAGGAGCATCAGATCTTCGAGTATAGACGAATGCGAGACCTGGCCCCGCACGATCGCCCACGCGAGAAGCTCGAACGGCTCGGCGCCGGCGCGCTCGGCGACAACGAGCTGCTGGCGCTCGTGCTGGCGTGCGGCTCGGCCGCGCGCGACGCGCTGACGCTGGCCAACGATCTCCTCGACCGCTTCGGCGGCCTGCGCGGCCTCACGCGCGCGGCGGCGGACGACCTGCAACTCGTGCGCGGCGTGGGCCTCGCGCGCGCCGCGCAGGTGCTTGCCGCCGTCGAGCTCGGGCGCCGGACGCTCGTGCGCGAAGCCGCCGAGCGGCCCCGCCTTGCCACGCCGCGACAGATCGCGGCGCTGCTCCTGCCGCAGTACGGGGCCCGGCAGGTGGAGCACTTCGGGTTGGTGATGCTCGATACGAAGCACCGGATGCTGCGCGTGCGCATCGTCTCCATCGGATGCCTCGACAGCACGGTGGTGCACCCACGCGAGGTCTTTCGCGAGGCCGCGGCCGCGTCGGCCGCCGCCATCGTGCTCTTTCACAACCATCCGTCCGGCGATCCGGCGCCGAGCCCCGACGACGTCGCGCTCACGGCCCGCATGGCGAGGGCCGGCGCCATCATGGGCATCGACGTCCTCGATCACGTCATCCTCGCGGATCAGCGCTACTTCTCGTTTGCCGAATCGGGACAGCTTCCGGCCGGCGTCGCGGGGCGCACCGCCGCCGATGCGACGGAACGGGCGGGGTAAGATGAGTGGATTGTGACGGTCCTGTACGTCGACTGCTTCTCGGGTGCGTCGGGCGATATGCTGCTCGGCGCGCTGATCGATGCAGGCGTCCCGCTCGCCGAAGTCCGGCGGGCGCTGGGGAGCCTGGCCATCGACGCCGACGCGGTCTGGACCGAGCGCGTCGTGCGGACCGGAATCCGCGCCACCAAGTTCTGCGTGCGCGGAGAGGACGTGCCACACGCCCACGAGCACGCGGAGGCGCACGACCATGTCCACGCTCAGGGTGCAGCTTCTACTGGTCGGGCGGATCTGAAGACCCGCCCCTACGAAAGCGCTTCGCGCCGCGATGAGAGCACCCACGCGCATCGAACGCTCGCGGAGATCTCCGCGCTCATCGACGGCTCGGCGCTGAGCGCGGCGGGGAAGGCGCGTGCGAAGGGGCTCTTCCAGCGGCTGGGCGAGGTGGAGGCGGCCATTCACGGCGTGCCGCTGGAGCGCGTGCACCTGCACGAAGTGGGAGCGCTCGATTCGATCATCGACATCGTCGGCGCCGTGCACGCCCTCGAGTACCTGAACGCCGGCCAGATCGTCGCGTCGCCGCTGAACGTCGGGAGCGGCACCGTCCGCGCCGCGCACGGCGTCTATCCCGTGCCGGCGCCGGCCACGCTGCAGCTCCTGTCGGGCGCGCCGGTCTATGCCGGACCGCAGAAGGCCGAGATGGTGACGCCGACCGGCGCGCTCCTCGTGACGGGCTACGCGTCCGCCTTCGGGCCGCTGCCGCGGATGACCGTACGCGCCGTCGGCTATGGGGCCGGGTCGCGCGACTTTCCGGACACACCCAACGTCCTGCGCGTCGTGGTCGGAGACGCCAGCGACGAGTCCACGGCCGGATCGCCGCTGACACGCGTGGCCGTCATCGAAGCCGAGATCGACGACATGAGCCCGCAGCTCTTCGGCGTCCTGATGGATCGACTGCTCGCCGCCGGCGCGCTCGACGTGTTCTACACGCCTGTCCAGATGAAGAAGAACCGGCCCGGCACGCTCCTCACCGTCATCGCGGCGCCCGCGGCTCGCGAGTCGCTCACGGCGATCGTGTTCCGCGAGACGACCACCATCGGCGTCCGCTACCGCGAGTCCGAGCGCGAGTGCCTCGAGCGGACGACAGTGGTCGTGAACACGGCCGTCGGGCCGATTCGCATCAAAGTGGCGCGGCGCGGTGGCGAGGTCCTGAACGCCGCGCCCGAGTTCGACGACTGCGTCCGCGCGGCCAGCGAGTCGGGGCGGCCCGTCAAGGACGTGCAGGCGCTGGCCGCCCGCGCGTTCGCCGACCGTTCCCCGGGGGCCTGATTCGTGCGCTACTACCTGACCACCGCGATCGACTACGTCAACAGCCGCCCGCACCTGGGCACCGCCTACGAGAAGGTGACGGCCGACGTCATCGCCCGCTACAAGCGGCTGGCCGGCTTCGACGTCCACTTCCTGATGGGCAACGACGAGCACTCGCAGAACGTCTACAAGCGGGCCGTCGAGCAGGGCTTCCACAACAATCCGGTGGGCTACTGCGACCGGATGGAGGAAGAGTTCACCTCGGTGTGGAAGGCGCTGCACTGCTCCTACGACGACTTCATCCGCACGACGCAGCCCCGCCACAAGGCGGCGGTGCAGAAGCTGGCGCAGGCGGCCTACGACGCCGGGGACATCTACGAAGGCGTGTACGAAGGCTGGTACTGCGAGTCGTGCGAGGCGTTCAAGCCGGAGAAGGATCTGGTGGACGGCAAGTGCCCGCTCCACCCGACGCTCACCCCGCAGTGGATCCGCGAGAAGAACTACTTCTTCCGGCTGTCGAAGTATCGCGACCGTCTGTTGGAGCACTTCGAAGCAAATCCCCATTTCCTCGAACCGGATATCCGCCGCAACGAGATCCTGCGGCTGCTCGAGGCCGGGCTCGAGGACATCTCGATGAGCCGCGCGGGGCAGTCGTGGGGGGTCCCGCTGCCGTTCGAGCCCGACAGCGTCGTCTACGTGTGGTTCGACGCCCTCATCAACTACGCGACCGCCGTCGGCTACGGGACCGACGATGCCCGGTTCGCCCAGTGGTGGCCCGCCGACCTGCACATCGTCGGCAAGGACATCACGCGCTTCCACACCGTGTTCTGGCCGGCCATGCTGTGGAGCGTCGGTGTCGAGGCGCCGCGCCAGGTGTTCGGCCACGGCTGGCTGCACTACGGCGGGCAGCGCATGAGCAAGTCGCTCGGCACCAGCGTGGACCCGGTGGAGGCGGCCGCCAGATTCGGCCCCGACGCCATCCGCCTGTACCTGACCAAGGAAATCACCTACGGCAGCGATGGCGACTTCACGTGGGAGCGCTTCGAGGAGCGTTACAACGTCGATCTCGCCAACAACTTCGGCAACCTGGTGAGCCGCGTAGTGTCGATGACCGAGAAATACCGCGCTGGCCGGGTTGTCGCGGCGGGCGACGGCGGCCCCCTCGCCGCGGTGGCGGGTTCGGCGCTCGAGCGCTACCGCCGCGCCATGGACGGCTTTGCGCTGCACGAGGGCGTGGCGGCCGCCTACGAGCTCGTGGACGCGACCAACGGGTTCATCGCCGACAGCGCGCCGTGGAAGCTGGCGAAGGACCCGGCCAACGCCGCGCGGCTCGACGCCGTCCTCTTCGAGGCGGCCGAGGCCGTGCGCGTGGCCGCGGTACTGCTGCTGCCCGTGATGCCGTCCTCGTGTGCCGAAGTCCTTCGCCGGATCGGCGCACCGGTCACCGGCGACGCCCTGCGGCTCGAACACGCCGGATGGCAGCCGGCGGGCGAGCGCACGACCAGCCAGGGGGCCCCGATGTGGCCCCGTTCCGAACCCGCCCCGAGCAAGGAGATCATCGTGACCGAACCGTACCAGCCGGCGGCTGCCGCGGCAGCGCCGACACCGGCGCCCGCACCCGCACCCGCTGCCTCCGAGGCCGCCGTTGCCGCGGCCGACGCCCGCATCGGGATCGAGGACTTCCTGAAAGTGGAGCTGCGCGTGGCCAAGGTGCGCGAGGCGTCGGCGATGCCGAAGTCCAAGAAGTTGATTCGCCTGCTGGTGGACGCCGGGGATCCGGAGCCGCGCACGATCCTGGCCGGTATCGCCGAGGGCTACCAGCCCGAACAGCTGGTGGGCAAGACCATCGTCATCGTGGCCAACCTGAAGCCGCGGCCGATGATGGGCACCGAGTCGAACGGCATGGTGCTGGCCGCAAGCGGCCCCGGCCAGCCGCCCATTCTCGTCGCCGCCGACGACAGCCTGCCGCCCGGCACACGCGTTGGGTAACGCTACCGCCCGCACGAAGTGCGGGCCAGAGATACTGCCTTGCGCGGGCGGAGCCAAACGCTCCACAAGTGGCGGAGCCTCGCGCAATGATCGATAGTCACTGCCACATCGCGGGCGCCGAGTTCGCCGGCGATCTCGACGCCGTCGTCGCGCGCGCACAGGCCGCAGGGCTGGAGGGGGCGCTCACCATTCTGGCGGCCGACGACGAGGCCGAGCTGACGCGGGCGGCCGACGTCTCGCGGCGCTGGCCGGACGTGCGCTTCTCGATCGGCATCCACCCCCACGCCGCCGGGAACTTCGCGGCCTCGCCGGAGGATGCCGCGGCGGCCGTCGAGGCCGCCCTCGCCGCCCAGCCGGCCGCCCGTGCCGTCGGCGAGGTCGGCCTGGACTACCACTACGACTTTGCGCCGCGCGAGGCGCAGCACGCCGTGTTTCGGGCGCAGATTGCGCTGGCGCGGCACCGGCGGCTGCCGCTGGTCATCCACACCCGCGAGGCCGAAGACGACACGTTCCGGCTCCTGGCGGAGGAGCACGCCGGCGAGGTGCCGGTGGTGTTCCACTGCTTCACGGGAAACACGGCCACCGCACGGCGGGTGCTCGACGCCGGCTACGACCTGTCGCTCGCCGGCATCGTCACGTTTCCGCGGGCGATCGAGCTCAAGGAAGTGGCCGCGTTCGTGCCGCTCGATCGCCTGCTCATCGAGACCGACAGCCCCTACCTCGCCCCGGTACCGCATCGCGGGAAACGCAACGAACCGGCCCACGTGGCGCTCG
>DASRPM010000311.1:0-25381 GCA_035646375.1 Vicinamibacterales bacterium | reverse complement strand
CGGACGTGCCCGAGGCGCCGGTCGGCGTGCCCGAGGCCTTCGAAGATCACATCAAATTGATGTACGACCTGCAGGTGCTCGCCTATCAGGCGGAGATCACCCGCATCTCCACGATGATGTACGCGCGCGACACGAGCGGGTCGGTGTATCCCGGCAGCGGCGTGCGCGACGGCTTCCACACGGCGTCGCACCACTCCAACGCGCGCGCCCGCATGGACACCTTCGCGCAGATCAACCGCTACCACGTGCAGATGCTCGGCTACTTCCTCGAGAAGCTGAAGGCGACGCCCGACGGCGACGGCAACCTGCTCGACCACTCGGTCGTGCTGTACGGCAGCAGCATGAGCAACGGCAACCAGCACGATCACGACCCGCTGCCGGTGCTCGTGGCCGGCGGCGCGGCCGGACAGCTGAAAGGCGATCGTCACCTTTCGTTCCCGGCGCACACGCCGATGTCGAACCTGATGCTGTCGCTGCTCGACAAGCTGGGGGTTCACCAGGATCGCTTCGGCGACAGCACCGGCAAGCTCGAGATTTAAGAAAACCGCCTCCGGGGCCGATAAGGTGGCGAATGCCCACCGCAGGCCACGGTTCCGCCGACATTTCGGTTGAAACACAGCTCTTCGGCGCGGCGCCCACTCAGGCGCCCGCCATCACCACGACGGCGCTGATCAACACGATGCTGGATTCCGGCGTCGGCATCAGCGACCTGATCTTCTCGCCGGGCCGCCCGCCCCAGGTGGAACGTCATGGCGAGCTCCAGGTCGTGGCCATCCCCGAGTGCTCGCCGTTGCACGCGACGGACATCGCCCAGCTGGCTCGCGACCTGATCGGCGGAAACGAGCACGCGCTGGGCGTGCTGAAGGAGCAGGGCGCCTGCGACTTCTCGTTCGCGCTGCCCGAACGGACCCGGTTCCGCGTCAACGTCTTCCGGCAGCGCGGCACCTTCGCGGTGGTGATGCGCGTGATCGCGTCGCGCATTCCAAGCCTCGCCGAGCTCGGGCTGCCCGCCTCCCTCGAGCAGATCGTGTCGCTCAAGAACGGCATCGTCCTGGTGACCGGGCAGACCGGCTCGGGCAAGTCCTCGACACTCGCGGCCATCATCGACCGCATCAACGAATCGCGCGCCGAGCACATCCTCACGATCGAGGATCCGATCGAGTTCCTGCATCCGCACAAGAAGGGGACCGTGCATCAGCGGGAGCTGCACAGCGATACCCCGACGTTCGCGGCGGCGTTGCGCGGCGCCCTGCGGCAGGCCCCCAAGGTGATCCTGGTCGGCGAGATGCGCGACCGCGAAACCATCGACATCGCGCTGACGGCGGCGGAAACGGGGCACCTGGTCTTCTCCACGCTCCACACCATAGACGCGTCCAAGACCGTGGAGCGCATCGTGGGCGCCTTCGACGCCGGCGAGCAGCACGTGGTGCGCTCGCGGCTGGCGGCCTCGTTCCGCTATTTCATCTCGCAGCGGCTGGTCCCGAAGAAGAGCGGCGGCCGCATGGCGGTGCTGGAAATCCTCAAGGCCACCATGCGGACACGCGACTACGTGCACGCCGGCGACGCCGAGGGGCGGACGCTCCTGGACGCCATGCGGGACGGCGAGCTCGAGGGCATGCAGTGCTTCGACGCCGAGATCGAGAAGCTGATTCGCGCCGGGGCCATCTCGATGGCCACCGGTCTCCTGCACGCGACGAACGCCGGCAACCTGCGGGTGCAGCTGGCCGACGTCAAGGACGACCCGCAGGACCAGTCCGTCGAGGACTCGCTGATCGAGCGGTTCTGAGCGACGGCGGCCGCGGCCTAGCCGACGTCAATCGAAACGACGGCCGCCTCGGAGCCAGCCGCCTCGAACCAGGTGACGCCTTCGGCCACCATGTCCACTTTGAATCGATAGACCCCGGCCCCCGGCGGCGCCGGGCAGGCGCACGAGACGTCGACGGCCTGACCCGGTGCGACCGGATGCGGCAGCGCGTGCCGGTAGTGGTCGCGCGCCAGCAGCCGGCCATCGCGATCGAGCAGCTGGACGCCCACGGCCACGTGGCCAACGCCGGAACGGCTCGACGGATTCCAGGTGGCCGTGCCCCGGTTCGTGATCCGCGCGGCCACCGCAACGGTGGAACCGGGCCTGGCCACGGCCACCGACGGCTCGAGCGCAATCTCCGCGCGCCACTCTGGCGCGGCCGAGGCCGCCGGCAGGGCGCGCTTCGACGCCACGATGATGGGATGGTGCCGCACGACCTGGCGCAGCGTACGGACCAGGGAGATGGCGAACGTGTCCTCGAAGAGGGCGCCGCGCTTGCCGAGGCCGAACGCCTCCATGAGCGCCAGCCCCATCTTCGCCAGCGCGCGGCGCGGGCGCGTGGACGCGGCCAGCTGCGTCCACGACCGCCACTGATCGAGCGTCAGATCGAAACCTGGAATCGTGTACGCGAGCGGTTTGACGCGTACGTCCTCGAAGCCCGCGTTCCGGCAGTCGCCGATGAACCGCTCGACGAGCACCTCCTGCTCGAGCACGCCGAAGTCGCGCGTCGCGATCGCCGACACGGCCGCATCTCCGTGACCCTCGCCCGGCTCGGAGAAGAGCGCCACGCCGTCGGGGGCGAGCACGCGGGCGATTTCGGCCACCGCCTGCGCCATGTCCGGCACGTGGTGCAGCGCGCTGAAACACACGGCCTTGTCGAACGTGCCCGAGCGAAACGGCAGCGCCTCCATGTCCCCGGTCACCGCACGGAGCGGTGGCCCCTGGCGGCCGCGGCCCGCCCGCAGCATGTCGAACGAGAGGTCCACCGCCACCGAGGTGCGATTCAACCGGCCGAGCAGGTCCGAGCACCAGCCCGCCCCGGCGCCGAGGTCCAGGATCAGATCGTCCGGCGAGGGGCGCAGCAGCAGCATCGCCGCCGCGAAATCGTGGAGCAGGTGGGCGCTCTCGTCGAGCGTGTCGGAGCTGGGAGGAGAAAACGGCTTGGTCCGCTCCCACTCGGTGGATCCGGTGCGCGCCAGGTACTCTTTTTCGGCCTGTCTCGTATCCGATCGCGTCATGCCGTCAGGACCGCCATGGTAGCCCGGCGTGCGCGTCGCCTGACGCGATATCGGCGACAATGTCGCCCGTGAACACGACGACGACTCAGGATACGACCGTGATCGACGCGGCGCACCGCCGCCAGATGATGATTCGAGCGGTGGTCTCGTCCGCGGCGGGGACGACGATCGAGTGGTACGACTTCTTCCTCTACGGCGTCGCCGCGGCGCTCGTGTTCCCCCAGAAGTTCTTCCCGAACTCGGATCCCTACGTCGGGGCGCTGCTGTCGTTTTCGACCTACTTCGTGGGCTTCGTCGCCCGGCCGGTCGGGGCGGCGCTGTTCGGCCACTACGGCGACCGCATCGGCCGCAAGGCCACGCTCATCGCCACGCTGGTGCTGATGGGCGCGGCCACGGTGGGTATCGGCCTCGTGCCCGATTACAGCGTCATCGGGATCTGGGGCGCGGTGCTGCTGACGTTCTTCCGCGTCCTGCAGGGGATCGGCGTCGGCGGCGAATGGGGCGGCGCCGTGCTGATGGCCGGCGAATGGACCGACCCGAAGCGCCGCGGATTCACCACCAGCTTCGCGCAGTTCGGCGCGCCGGCGGGCATGCTGCTCGCCAACGGCGCGCTCGCGATCGCGTCGTACAGCTTCAGCGAAGAAACGTTCCTCAGCTGGGGCTGGCGCGTGCCGTTCCTCTTGAGCCTCGTCCTCGTCTTCGTCGGCCTCTACATCCGCGTCGGCGTCCTCGAAACGCCGGTGTTCGCCAAGCTGCAGTCGCAGGGCCGGATCGAAAAGGCGCCGATCGTGCGCGTCATCAAGCATCACTGGCGCGAAATCGTGCTGACGGCGCTCCTGCGCTCGGGCCAGCAGACGCCGTTCTACATCTTCACCACCTACGTGCTGACGTATGCCACGCAGCAGCTCGGGTTCGATCGCAGCCTGGTGCTGAGCTTCGTGATGGTGCAGGCGCTCATCTCGATGAGCACGATCCCCTTCTGGGGGCACGTGTCGGACGTGATCGGCCGGCGCAAGCTGACGGCCATCGGCTGCGTCGTGATCATGATCTTCCCGTTCTTCTACTTCGCGATGCTCGACACGAAGATCGTGTGGCTGGTGTTTCTGGCGATTGCGCTCGGACTGCCCAGCCACGATCTCCAGTACGGCCCGCAGGCGGCGTTCATCGCCGAGCGCTTCCCCGGCTCGCTTCGCTACAGCGGCGCGTCGCTCGGCTATCAGCTGGCGTCGATTACCGCCGGCGGACCGGCCCCGCTCGTGGCGCTCTACCTGTTTCAGACCTACGGCACGTCGATGGCCGTGGCGGCGTATGTCGCCGTCACCGGCCTCGTGAGCCTCATATGCGTGTGGCTGCTCCCAGACCGCGGCGATTCGCTCGATCACCACTGATCCTGATCGGGCTCTGGTCACACCGGGCCGTGAGCGCACGGCTCACGGTGCCGGACTGAGGCGGATGACGCGATCGTCTGCGGCCACCGGGCTGCCGCGGCCGTCGCGGTTGTTGGTGCTGATGTAGATGTTGCCGTCGGGGCCAATGGCGACGTCGCGCAGACGGCCGAAGGTCCCGTCGAGCAGCCGCTCCTGCCGCGTGACGCGCCGCCCCGGCGCATCCACGACCAGTCGCAGCAGGTGCGTGCCGCGCAGTGTCGCCGCGAAGAGATTGCCCACGAACGCCGGAAACCGCGCGCCCTGATAGAACGCGGCCCCCGAGGGCGCGATCGACGGGCTGTATGAGGCGAGCGGCGGCTCCATGTTCGGGAAGGTCTGCGCCCCTTCGATCGTCGGCCACCCGTAGTTGACGCCGGCGCGGACCACGTTGATCTCGTCGTTGCCCGAGTTGCCATGCTCGGTGGCCCAGATCTCGCGCGTGGCCGGATGCCAGTCGAATCCCTGGGGGTTGCGGTGGCCCCAGCTGAAGACCGGCGAGCCGAACGGATTGGCCCTGGGTGTCGTGCCGTCCCGTTCGATCCGCAGGAACTTTCCGGCGAGAGAGGCCTGATCCTGTGCGAGCGAGCTGTTCGCCGCATCTCCCGCGGTGGCGTACAGGAGGCCATCCGGTCCGAATCGCAGACGGCCGCCGTCGTGGATCGTCGCGGCGGGAATGCCGTCGAGGATGACGGCCCGCTCGGCAAGCCGTCCACTGACCTCGCGGTATCGAACGATGCGGTTGACGGCGCCGTTGCCTTGCACGGCCGTGTAGTGGAGGTACACGTGGCGCGTGGCCGCGAAGTCCGGGGCGAGCGCGAGACCCATCAAGCCGGCCTCGCCCTGCCGGTACACGTCGTCGAGCGTGAGCGCCAGCTCGGAGGTGGATGCGGCGAGGTCGAAGACGCGAACGCGTCCGGGACGTTCCGCGATGAAGAGGCGCCCGTCGGGCGCGAACGACAGCGCCCACGGCACCTCGAGGTTGGTCACGACCGCCTCGGACTGCACGCGCACGCCGTCCTGCGTCGTGAACGTCGGCGCGGCGGGGGTTGACGGCGGTGGCGCGGGCGCCCGTGGGGGATCGCAGCCCGGCGACATGCTCTGCGCGAGCAGCCCCAGCGCAAACATGCCGCCGAACAGCCACGTGCTCATGGCATCAGCGCTCCGCTTGCGTCTCCCCTCAGTTCACGCGCAGCCGCTGATACCGCAGCGCCGGATCCTCGAAGTACCGGTTGTCTTCGCAGACGTACTCCTCGATCTTGTAGCCCGGCCAGCGCTTGTACATCCACGACCACGTCCAGGGCCCGGTGAGGAACTCGGGGTCCTCGACGGTCACCTGGTTCTCGAGCATCTCGTCGTTGATCAGCCGGAGGCGCTCGGTGATGCGCATGCGCGTCGAATGCGGCACGTTGCGGAAGCGCGCCGACTCCTTGAGGCCGACGGTCTGCACGACGAGAGTCGTGCCCTCCCAGCGTCCCGTGGAGTTCCCCGCGTAGCGCGGCTCGGCGTCCTCGGGCGCGATGGCGGGCGCGTTGAGGTAGATGCGGCGCACCTGGTTGTACGCCTCCTGGATGATCGTGACCTGCCCCGGCGTTTCGAGGATTTCCATGGGGAAGGTGGCCTGCATCATCCCCGGCATGCCATCCGGCATGCAGGCCATCCCCGTGGACGGCGGCGGCAGCCCCTTGCGCGTGAGCTCCGCGTTCTGGGCCTGCAGCGCGCGCCACTGATCGAGATGCGGCTGGCGGAGCGGCGGCTCGGGAACCGGTTTCGGCGCCGCGACCGGCGTCTTCGGCGGCACGCCCGACCCGAAGCCTTCGCCGCGCAAGGGATAGATCTCCCACGATCCGGTGAGAGCCGCGCGCGCGGCCGGCCGTGTCTGCGCAAGCACCGGCCCGCCGGCTGCAGCAGCCGCGGTGAGCATGGCGACGATCACTCTGAGCTTCATGCCGGCCCTCACTCGATGGTCGCCCGGCCCGCGGCGGCGCCGTTCGAGAACTTCCGGCCGTCGGCGAGCGTGATCGCCTTGAGCAGCGCGGCCGGCTCGCCGTTGCGGAGCGGGGACGCGATGATCGTCACCTTGTCGCCCGGTTTCAGCATGTTGAACTTCCACCCGGCGCGGTTGAGGATGCTCGTGCTCGCGCATTCGATCAGCCAGTGGCGCGTCTGCCCGGTGGTGGCGTCGGGCGCGTCGATCTCGAAATAGACGTGCGGGTTGGCCCACTTGTAGTCGGAGACGACGCCGGTGAGCTTGATCTGGAGCGTCGTTTCGTAGGGAGCGAACGAGTGATGCGCGCCAGCTCGAGCAACCGCGATCAGGCCGATCGCCATCACCCCCAGAGCCAGCCGCAGACGGTCACGGCGGTGTCGCACTACGGACTCCTTTTTTTTCGCCAGAAGAACGTACGCGCTGCGGGGCCGGGAATCAAGCCTGGGGGCGGCCCGGTGGATAGACACCGGACGCGAGGCGCGGATAGGATCGGGCAGCATGAGAACGTTGTCCAGGGCCGGCATCGTGGTCGCGGGGATGCTGGCTCTCGTCGGGGTGCTGCGGTTCGAATCCATTTCGGTCCCGACTTTTGCGCAGGCCGGGGCGGCGCCGCAGGCAGGGGCGCCTCCTCAGGGCGCACCAGGGGGACGGGGAGCCGGGGCGCCGGGCGCGCCAGGGGTTCCCGGCGGCCGTGGACGAGGCGGCCCGCCAGTCATCCTCGGACCGCCGCAGGGCGTCACGCCGCTCGCCATCGACCTGTTCTCGTCGAAGAATTTCTACAAGGACCGGGCAAACTGGCTCGACAAGCGCTACTACCGCTGCAACAACGCGATCCGGCTGTACTCGATGTGGGACCGGGGCCTGATCGGGCCCAAGCCGCCGGAATCGGCATCGTGGGGCAACTGCGACGACGACTGGCCACGCGAGCGGATCGTCAGCCCGTATCCCCACAAGACGGCGAAGGAGCACTACGAGGCGCTGCTCGCACAGGCGAAGGCCAAGGGCGGGCCGACCGTGTACACGAAGGCCACCGTACCGGACTGGGACGGCTACTACCGGCGCGACCAGGCCGCGGATCGCGGCTCGGAGTGGATCTACGGCGTCACGCAGGCTTCGACGGTGCTGGCATTGCTCACGCCCGAGTATCAGAAGCGCATGGTCCAGACCGCGTACCACGAGGCCGTGACCAACGCCCCGCAGTGGAGCGCGTCCTTCTGCTGGCCGGAGGGCTTCATCCGCTGGTGGTCGCAACCGTCGCAGGCGGGCAACTTCCAGCTCACGATGACGCCGTGGAACGTGCAGTTCCTCTCGGGCATCGCCGACAACTTCCTGCGTCAGGTGATGGTGGGCAAGACCGCGCACGTGCAGAAGGTGCCGCAGTGGTGGGGTGAGACGCTCGGCTTCTGGGACGGCACGACGCTCGTCACCTGGACGGCGAACATCCAGGCGTGGCAGCTCTCTCACGCCATGTTCGAGACGAGCCCACTGCTCGAGACCGTCGAGACGTTCAAGCCCGCCCTCGACGCCTCCGGCAAGTTCATCGGCCTGGATCACGAGACGATCTTCTACGATTCTGAAGCGTTCACCGTGCCGGTCCGCGCCTCGTTCCGCTTCGTCCGCGCGGCCACCACCGAGGATCCGGCGCGCCGATACACCTACATCCAGTGCCTGAGCAACATCTTCAACACCGACGGGCGGCCGAAGCAGGTCACCGCGGCCGACCCGCGCTTCGTGGACTACTACGGACGGCCGTGGGCGAAGAACTGGGAGAAGTACTTCGAGGCTGGATGGGACAAGCCGGCTGACGAGCTGCCGGCGTCCGTCACGGACATCTTCAAATAGGACCCCGCAATGAGAACCCGGATACTTCACGCGACCACGACGGCGGCAGCACTGGCCGCCCTGGCGGCGCTGTTCGAAACGCCCGTCTCGACCCACCATTCGTTCGCCATGTACGACCAGAACAAGGTGGTGACGCTGACCGGCGTCATGAAGCAGTTCGTGCCCCAGGCCAACCACGCCGAGCTGCACTTCATCCTGCTCGCGCCGGACCACAAGGCGCTTCAGAAGGGCGCTGACGGCAAATACGTCGAGTGGGGCGTCGAGATGGCCGGCACCGCCGCCATCGCGCAGCAGGGGATCACCGGCACCTCGTTCGGCCCCGGTACGGTCTTCAGCGTGCACCTCAACCCGCTGCGGGACGGCTCGAACTTCGGCGCCCGGGTAGGCGTGCTCGCCAAGTGCCCGACGGATGCGGCCACGAAGAAGCCGGTGCTTCCCGCGGCTGGCAAGCACTGCGACTCTGTGGCGGGCGCCACGCTCATCGGCGGCACGGCGTTCTAGCCGTCCGCGGCCGCGTCAGCTCGCCCGTGCAGCAGTTCGCCCTCTGGCTGGCGGCGACGCCGCCCAGCGTCTTCATCCAGGAGCACAACGCCTGGACCATCCCGGCGATCCAGTCGATTCACATCGTCGGGATCGCCCTCGTCATGGGATCCGTGCTCATGATCGACCTGCGGATCCTGGGATGGGCGTGGACTGATCAGACACTGCGTCAGACCACGAACCGTTTCGGCCCCTGGCTGAGCGGCTCGCTCTGGCTGCTGCTCGTCACCGGCCTCCTGATGGTGATCGGCGAGCCGGTGCGCGAGCTGGTCACGTTCTCGTTCTGGCTGAAGATGGCGCTCGTCGCCATCGGCACGCTGGTGGCGGTGGCGTTCCAACGGACGCTCCGCCGTCAGGAGCAGCACTGGGAAGCCAGGCTCGTGCACCGGCGCTCGATCAAGGCGATGGCGATCCTCACCTTCCTCGTCTGGGTCTGCGTGATCTTCCTCGGGCGGCTCATCGCCTACGACCACGTGTGGGGCAGCTGGTCGCCCGCTCCGAGGCTCTAGGTGGATATCACCTCGATGCTCGAGTGGCTGCAGCAGTCCAGCGTGGCCGTCCAGATCCGAGATTCGCTGTACTCGTTTCCGCTGCTCGAATCGATACACGTCGTCGGGCTCGCGCTGGTGTTCGGCACCATCGCGATTCTCGACCTGCGGCTGCTGGGCCTCGCCTCTACCAACCGGGCGGTGTCGCGGATATTGGCCGACCTCCTGACGTGGACCTGGGTGGCCTTCGTCGTCACCGCCGCGACCGGCGGCTTGATGTTCATCACCAACGCCGTCGTCTACTTCAACAACACGTTCTTCCGCGCCAAGATGATCCTGCTCGTGCTGGCGGGGCTGAACATGCTCGTCTTCGAGCTCACGGCGCGGAAGACGATGGCCCGGTGGGACACGGAGCGGTCGGCGCCGCCGATCGGCAAGGTGGTGGCGACGCTCTCGCTGCTCATCTGGGTGGGCGTGATCGTCGCCGGTCGCGTGATCGGCTTCACGGCCACGCGCGCCGCGGCGCCCGTTGACGAGGCCGCGCCCGACGTCGACTTCGAAGATCTCCTGGGCCTTCCAAAGTAACCGTCGTGGGGGCCGCCTTCAGGCGGCCCATCCAGGGCCGGCTAAAGCCGGCCCCCACGACCGTTCGCTACGGGAACGTCAGGAGCTCCTTCTCCGGCGGGCGCTTCATCCCCTTCTCGAAGTGCTCCTCCCAGATCTTGGCCCACGGGCGGCTGTACATCTGCGGCACCGTGAACGGAATCGTCCTGCCGGCCACGACCGGCGTCGCGCGTCCGTCGATCGGGTAGATCGTCTGCACGCACTCGATGTAATCGAAGGGCGCCCCTTCCTCGAAGCCGCTGCTCCGCTCGAGCGTGCGCGTCATGCGGACCGGTTCCACGAACGCCTCCGGATCGTAGAAGACGCCCTCGTGATCGAGGCCGATGAACTTGCCGGCCTGGTCGCGCCGCGGCGTGTAGATCTCGATCGTCTGGAGCTGGTTCGAGAACTCGAAGTTACCGTGCACCTTCCACCCCAGGATGTTCGACGTCCAGGTGATGAGCGCGTCGCCGTCCCAGAACCCGATGGTGTCGCCGTACCAGCGCGGCACCTCGGCACCGAGACGCGGCACCCCGCCTGACAGGTCGAACGCGCGGCCGATGTGGATGTTGGTGACGAAGTTGTCGGCGTCGCCCGCCATGAACTGGACGAGCGTTGGCGTCACGATGAGCGTATGCGGCTGGTTGGTGACCCCGTGGTAGTGCCACCGCCGCATGAAGCCCTCGGGCCAGCAGTACTGCGCCGGCCACTGCGGCGCGTTCGTGTGCGCGTCGTGATAGGCCTCCTGCACCATGCGCGTCTGGTATTCCTCGGTCAGGAGCGACAGCAGCGTTGGATACTGGTTCCAGATCATCTCGGCATACCAGTTCTGCCCGCGCGGCCACACATAACGGCCGCTCCACTCGCCCGGCACCGTGGCGTAGGTGTGCTGCGTCGGTCCCCCGCGCGCCTTGGCTTCGGCGAGCAGCGCCTCGTAGTGCGCCTGCGCCGTCTTGAACGTGTAGGGGCTGACGATGGCCGAGCGCGGGTAATCACGATCGCAATAGCCCCATGACGCGGTGGCCGGCGGCTTGTCGCCGATCATCTTGCCGCGCCACTGCTGCTCCAGCCCGTACGGGCTGTTGCAGCGGAAATAGCGCGGGTCCTTCCACAACTCGCGATCCGCGTAGAAGTCCGTGGACGTGAACACGTCGACCGGCAGCGGCGCGATGCCCGGAGGCACGGCGCCGTTGGTCGCCGCGCCCAGGAACTCCAGCTTCATCCGGTCGTTGGTGGCCCGGGGATCGAACGGCCCGACGAGCCAGTGCTTCACGTCGAAGCCTTTGACCGGCTCCACTGGCGGAAACGCCTCGAAGTCCGCCTGGTCGCGCCACTGCTCCCACGGCAGGGCAGGCGTCACCGGCGCGCCGCGGCCGGCGCTGGTGAATTCGGCCGGCGGCGGCTGGCCGGTCGAGCACGACAGGACGGTGGCCACGCACAGCGCCACCAGCGCGACGCGGCCGCTCTTCGCTAGAGTCTCGAGCGTCATCGAAGGAGATCATAGGCTGCGGAGGCGTTCCCGTCGAGGCGTGCGGTTTCGCTGGCCGCGACGTTTATGGATGGAACAGGAGGCGGATGGTGGTCAGGCACGTGCACTCGGTGGTCCATCGCGGCGACGCGGAGGCGACCACGCTGATAGTGGCGTTGCACGGCTGCACCTGGTGGTCACGCAGCCGTCGCAGCCAGCTTCAATACGTCGTCGCGGCAATTCGCCAGGTGCGGCCGGATGCCGACGTCATGACCCCGCTGCTGCCCATCGAATTCTGGTCGCTTCAGGATGCAAACCGAGTCGTCTCGGAACTGCTGCGCGTGGTCGATCGCCAATGGAATCAGCGAGCGAAAGACGGCCGGCCGTACTCTCGAGTTGTGCTCGTCGGATTCAGCTTCGGCTCGGTGTTGACGCGAGCGCTCTACTGCAGGGCCGCCGGGACCCGGCGCGATGGCACCGTCAACGAGCGCATCGCCCGTCCGTGGGCGCAGCGGGTCGAACGAATCGTTCTGATTGCCGGACTCAACCGCGGATGGACGACCGATTCCCCGGTCAGCCGGTTGAAGGCGCTCTCCAACAACCTCGGCACCGCGTTCGCCCACCTCCTTCCCGTCAAGCCCACGCTGTTCGCGATTCGCCGTGGAGCTCCGTTTCTCACCCAGACGAGGCTCCAGTGGCTGGCGCTCCGAGAGCAGGCACGCCTGCCTGCTCTGACAATCCAGCTGCTGGGCACACGCGACGATATCGTCAGCCCGATGGACAACATCGATTTGGCGACCGGTGACGACTTTCTCTATCTGGAGGTTCCGCAGTCGGGCCACTTCGACGTCATCCAGATGGGCGAGGACGACATCGGACTTCAGCGGCGCAGCCGCTTCGTCGATGCGTTGACCGGCTCGCGGGCATCGTTGACACCAATCGCCGTCACGGGGAGCGACCTGCTTCACCTGTTGCCGGTCGGCGCAGATCCGTCGAGCGAGCTGATATCGCGCGCGCAGCCGGGCCGCGTCGTCGACGACGTCGTCTTCGTCGTGCACGGGATTCGCGACAAGGGGTACTGGACGCGAAAGGTCGCGCGCCTGGTGTCGGTCACCGGACAGAGCAAGGGGCTGACGGTCGTGGCCGTCGCGCCTTCGTACGGCTATTTCGCGCTCCTCCCCTTCCTGCTGCCGTGGATGCGACGCGACAAGGTGGAGTGGCTGCTCGACATGTACGTGGCGGTCCGAAGCCTTTACCCGGACGCGCGCGTGTCGTTCATCGGCCACAGCAACGGAACCTACATCCTCGCGGGCGCGATCGAATCGTGTCGGCCCGTTCGATTCCATAACGTCGTGTTTGCCGGGAGCGTGGTGCGATCGTCATTCCAGTGGCGCCGGTACCTGCGGCGGAAGCAGGTCGGCCGTGTCCTGAACTACGTGGCAACCGCCGATTGGGTCGTCGCCATCTTTCCGCGATTCCTCCAGAACCTCAAACTGCAGGACGTGGGCGGTGCCGGCCACGACGGCTTCAGCGATGGCTCGTCGCCGATCACGGATGTCGAATACGTTCCCGGCCGTCACGGCGCCGCCATCGAAGAGCGCCACTGGCAGGACATCGCCGCGTTCGTGCTCGGCGGCGACCCACCGGACAAGCAGGACACCGCACGTCATTGGCTGGTGGTGCTCGCCGGGCATCTGGCGTTTGTCGTGTGGCTCTTCCTGGGAGCCGTCGCACTGTTGCCCCTCTATGCCCTCCTCGTCGGACTCGGGTTTCCCGAGCTCACGGGTTGGACCTGGCTCGCGCATTGGCAGAAACACGCAGCCACGTCCCCGCCGGCCTGGGTCACTGCCGGCGCTCTCGTCGCCTGGCTCCGGGTGCTCACCGTCGCGCTGACACGGCTCTAAACGCCATCCTGCGGGTCTCGGGCGGTTCCGTCGCGTTTATAACCGACGGGCCGATGACGGCCCAGGGAGAGTCATGTGCTGACGCACGCCATTACCGACGCGCGCGGGCTGCCGACCTCGGCCGTCCACGCCGAGAGCGCCGCCGCGTTCGAGCGCGCCCTTCGCCAGCTGCAGTCGTATCGCGGCGACCCGATTGCCAGCATCGACGCGGCCTTCGCGGCCGAACCCGGCTTCATCATGGGACACATCCTGCGGGCCGAGGTCTGCATCACGATGTGGGAGCGGGGCTACCTACCCGAGGTCCGGCGCGGCCTCGAGCATCTCGAGCGCCTGGCGCCGTCGGCCAACGATCGCGAGCGCCAGCACATCGCGGCGATCCAGGACTGGGCCGCGGGCGACTGGGAGGGCATGCGGACGCGGCTCGATCGGCTGCTCGACGACTACCCCGCCGACATCCTGGCGCTCCAGGTCGGCCATCTCGCCGACTTCTATCACGGCGATCGCGACAACCTGCGCGGGCGCGTCGCCCGCGCGCTGCCCGCCTACAGCCGCGACATGCCGGGGTATGGCTTTCTGCTCGGGATGCTGTCGTTCGGTCTCGAAGAGTGCGGCGACTACGGCCGCGCGGAAGAGACGGGCCGGTACGCCATCGAGCTCGAGCCGGACGACTGCTGGGCGCAGCACGCCGTCACGCACGTGATGGAGATGCAGGCGCGCCAGGCAGAAGGGATCGCCTGGATGGAGTCGCGCCGGGAGCACTGGGCGCAGGACGACAACGGCTTCGCGTCCCACAACTGGTGGCATACGGCGCTCTACCACCTGGACCAGGGCCGGATGGACCACGTGCTCGCCCTCTACGACGGCTCCGTGCGTCCATCCCCGACCCGAGTGCAGCTGCAGATGCTCGATGCCGCGGCCCTGCTGTGGCGGCTGCATCTGCAGGGTGCCGACGTCGGACACCGTTGGACCGAGCTGGCCGACAGCTACGAGGCCACCGCCGAGGACGGCTTCTACGCCTTCAACGACATGCACGCGATGATGGCGTTCACGGCGACGGGGCGTCACGCGGCCGCGGCGCGGTTACTCGCCGCCGTGGACGACGCGGCCAGCCGTCCCGGCACGAACGCCGAGATGACACGCCGTGCCGGATGCGCAATCGTCCGAGCCATCGACGCCTTCGGGCGCGAGCGTTACGGCGACGCGGTAGCACTGTTGCTGCCCGTGCGCTACCGGGCGCACGCCTTCGGCGGCAGCCACGCGCAGCGCGACGTCGTGCACCGCACGCTGCTGGAGGCGGCGCTCCGCTCGGGACAGCACACACTCGCCCGCGCGCTCGCGATCGAGCGCACCGCGCTCAAGCCGCACTGCCCGTTCAGTTGGAGCCTGCGCCATCGGGCCGAAGCCGCGGCAGGGCGTTCAGCGCCGCACGCATAAGGAGGAACACATGAGCAGCACGGCCAGCACGTCGTCGGCACCGGTGATGTCGCAGTTCACATCGCCCCAGGGCATCCGTGTGTCGTACCGGAAGTCCGGGAGCGGTCCGCCGCTCGTCCTCGTGCACGGCGGCTTCAGCAACCACCTCACGAACTGGGAGTTCGTGGAGCCGATTCTGGGGACACGGTTCACGCTCTACGCCATCGCGCGCCGCAACCGCGGCAACACCGAGGCCACGCAGGGCCACACGCTGCTGGACGAAGCGCGTGACGTGGTCGCGTTGATGGAACACATCGGCGCGCCCGTCTTCCTGCTCGGCCACTCCTACGGCGGGCAGTGCGCGCTCAACGCTGCCCACCTGGCGCCCGCGAGCGTGCGGAAGCTGGTGCTCTACGAGCCGCCGCACCCGTCGATGTTCGGGAGCGAGGCGTCCGCCGCGCTCGAGGGGCTGGCCGCCCGCGGCGACTGGGAGGGGTTCGCGTTCACCTTCTTCCGCGACACGATTGGGGTGCCCGCGCCGGAGCTCGAGGCGCTGCGCACCAGCGAGCTTTGGCCACCGATCGTGATGGACGCGCCCGCGTCGCTGGGCGACATCCGCGCGGTGCGGGCGCATGCCTTCAATCCCGCCGAGTACCGCGGACTCCCGATGCCGGTGTGCCTGCAGGTGGGCTCGGAGAGCCGGCACGAGCTCTACGTCACCGACGCGCTCGCCGCCGAACTGCCCCACGCGCATCTGACCGTCCTGCACGGCCAGGCGCACGAGGGGATGACCACGGCACCGGAGCAGTACGCGGCAGCCGTGACGACGTTTCTCCTCGGGTAACGGCTACCGGCGTTCGAGCCGTTCGACGAGCGCACGCGCCCGCGCCAGAACGCTGTCGCGTTCGAGCAGCTCCTGCCGGTCGGGCACGGGCATCGCCAGCGCCTGCGCGATGACGTGCACGAACTCCGTATCGCTCGTCGAAGGGTCGGGCGGATCGACGTTGGGCGGCAGCACGGTCACGAGCAGCCTGGCCAGACGCTCGCGCAGCGCGCTGAGCGGACCGAGGTCGGCGTCCGTGAAGCGCTCGGGGATCGCCTCGACGCGCGCCAGCCGGTACGGCTTGCGCTGATCCTCGCTCAGGACGCGGAACCGCGTAAGGCCGCGAAGCAGAATGATGGAGCGGCCATCGGGCAGCTGCTCGTGCTCCTCGATCACTCCGGCACAGCCGACGGCGTAAATCGGCGGACGGCCGTCGTAGTCCTTCTCGAACCCCGGACGCAGCACCACCATGCCGAGCATCCGGCTGCCGTTCAGCGCATCGGCCAGCATCTCGCGGTAGCGCGGCTCGAAAATCAGCAGCGGACGCTGCAGGTTGGGAAACAGCACGACGTCGGGAAGCGGAAAGAGTGGAATCTCCGCCGGCAGCGGCGGCGCGGGCGCTGCTTGCGCGCGGGCCTGAGCGAAGACACCGGGGCTGGTCCAGGCGCCAGCCACGAAGCACAGGAGGACCACGGCGGTGCGCACCACGCTATGCGAGGTCCGCGAGCTCGGTGAACTGGCCGGTGCTGTCGCCCAGCCGCTCCACCGGCACGCCCATCTTGTGGAGCAGCGTCAGCTGCAGGTTGGTCAGCGGCGTGTCCTGCGGATACACCAGGTGCCGGCCGCCGTTCAGCGTGCCGGCGCCGCCGCCGAGAAGCAGCGTCGGCAGCGGGCCGTGGGTGTGCCGGTCGCTGTTGCTGATGCCACCGCCGTAGAGCAGCACGAGATTGTCGAGCAGCGTGCCGTCGCCGTCGGGCGTCGCGCGCAGCTTCTCGAGGTACGACGCAAAGAGCCGCACGTGGTAGGTCTGGATGACCGTGCACTTGGCCATCTTGCCGGCGTCGTTCTGATGGTGCGTCAGCGGATGGTGCGGCTCCGTGATGCCGATCTGTGGATACGGCCGGCCGGTCTGCTCGCGGCCGTACATGAACGTGATCACCCGCGTGAGATCCGACTGATAGGCCAGCAGCTGCAGGTCGTAGAGCAGCTCGACGTGCGGCTGGAAGCCGTCGGGCACGCCGGCCGGGCGTGCCACGTCCGGAATGTCCTTGGTGCTCTGCTCTTCCGCCTTCTGGATCCGCCGTTCCACGTCGCGCAGCGACTCGAGGTAGTCGCTCATCTTGCGGTTGTCGGACGCGCCGAGCGCCTGTTGCAGCTCGCGCACCCGCGCGGTCACCGAGTCGAGGATGCTGCGGTCGCGGCGAAGGCGCGAGGCGCGGGCGCGCGGATCGCTGCTCTCGCTCGCGCCGAACAGGCGCTCGAAGACGACCCGCGGGTTGTTCTCGGCCATGAGCGGCAGCGTGGGCGTGAGCCACGACAGCGTGCTGCTGTAGGCGCAGCTGTAGCCCACGTCGCACGCGCCCACCAGGCTGTTGTCGTCGGCGGTGAGCTGCAGCGACGAGAGCTGTGTGTCGCGCTCGAGCGCCCGCGCGGCAATCTGGTCCATCGACATGCCGTTGCCGACGACGCTGTCCGACTTCTTGATGTGCACGCCGGTGAGATACGTCCCCGAGGCCCGCGAATGGTCGCCGCCGCCGTCGCCGAGCGCCTCGGCCTGCTGGCTCGACAGGTTCGTCACGACGATCAGCTGGCTCTTGAACGGCGCGAGCGGCTCGAGAATCGGCGACAGGGTGAAGTCGCGGCCGGTGCCCTTGGGCAGCCAGTTCTCGTAGATGACGCCGTTGGGGTGATACACGACGCCGAGGCGGCGCACCGGCGCGGCGGCTGTCTTTTGCATGGCCGTCAGGGCCGGCACCATGGCGTCGAGCAGCGGCAGGGCAATAGCGGTGCCCAGGCCGCGCAGTACGGTGCGTCGTGAGATGGCCTTTTTCAGCGCGATCATAGAAACCACCGAACGATGGCGCCGCCGGCCGCGGTGTTGGCGATCGCGATACTGATCACGAGGCTGCCAATAATCGCCGCGGCCCCCCACGCGCTCGCCGGGTGCACCCGCTTCATCATCACGCCATCGTGAACAACGACCAGCAGTGGGAGCACCATCAGTGCAATGAGCCCCGGCAACGGCGTTCCAGTGAGACTGATCGAGAACCGGCCGAGCGCCGGGCCGGATACCGCGAGCGAGGCGAGCAGGAGCATGCGGCTATGTGTCTCGGGATAACGCCGCCAGCGGATCGCCAGTCCCACCAGCACGAGAAAGGTCCCCACGACGAGCAGATCGCCGACGACGATCAGGGCCGTCAATTCCGTGGATCCATTGCCGGCCATCAGATGAGGAACGCTCCACGCGACGACCAGCGGGTTCAGCACCACGATGACCACCGCAATACAAACACCAGCGATGCCGAGTCGGCGATGCAGTGCCCGGCGTCGCGTGGCGATGAGCGCTGTTTGCACGAACAACAACAGGAACCACATCGTCATTGCCGCGCCGTGCACGTGCAGATAGCCTGGTATGGGGCCCGCAGCGATCGGTCGCAAATAGTACGTTGGGGCAAACCCCAGGAAGACGAGCACGATCAGCAGCGACGACATGGCCGGGAAGAACGCGGGGTGTCTTCTCGCGCTCGATGTCGCGTGCGGTATCGCCATCTCGGCCTGAGCAATCGTCACGGCTTCGACTTCCTCATCTGAAACGGAGGGCTCTTCACGATCGCCAGAATCGTGGACGACCAGCGATAGTCGTCGGCCGCGGCGGCCCGCACGATGCCGCGAATGGCCGGGGCGTCGAAGTATTCCATGTCGCGGCCCAGGGCGTAAGTCAGCAGCTTCCCCGTGACGGTCCGCACGAACTGCTCCTTCTGCGCCACGAGCGCGCGGCGCAGCGCCGCCGGCCCGTTCACCGCGGTGCCGTCGAGGAGCACGCCGGAGGCGTCGATCGCCGACTCGCCGTCCACGGTGCGCCACTGCCCGATGGCGTCGAAGTTCTCCAGGCTGAAGCCGAGCGGATCCATCCGCGCGTGACAGCTCGCGCAGGTCGGGTTGGTGCGGTGCCGCTCCAGCATCTGGCGCACCGACTCCGGCTTGCCGCTCTTGCTCTCTTCGAGCGCCGTGTTCACGTCGGGGGGCGGCGGCGGCACCGGCGCGGCGAGCAGGTTGTCGAGGAGCCACTTGCCGCGAATCGTCGGCGAGGTCCGGTTCGGGTACGAGGTGACGGCCAGCACGCTGGCCTTGCCGAGGAGGCCCCATCGGTTCTCGTCCGCGAGCGTGACGCGCCTGAAGTGGCTGCCGTAGACGCCGCGAATGCCGTAGTGGCGCGCGAGCTGCTGGTTGAGGAACGTGGAGTCGGCGTCGAGCAGATCCGCGATGCCGCGGTCGGCCTTCAACTGATCGTCCAGGAAGAGATCCGTTTCGCGGACGAACGCCGCTCGCAGGTTGTCGTCGAACCAGGGAAACCGCGTGTTGGCGTCGGGGGTCAGCAGCCACACGTTGCGCGTCTGGAGCCACTGGGCGAAGAAATTGTTGACGAGGGCGGCGCGGGCACGCGGCTGCGCGAGCATGCGGCGCACCTGCCGCTCGAGCACCTCCGGTTGGCGCAGTTGTCCCTTGACGGCCAGGTCGAGCAGTTCGTCGTCCGGACCGCTGCTCCACAGGAAGAACGACAGTCGCGAGGCCAGCTCGAGATCCGAGAGACGGTACGGGCGGCCGGATGCGATGCCGGCCGGGTCGGCCTCGATCCGGAAGAGAAAGTCCGGGCTGACGAGCAGACGCTCGAGCGACGCACGGATGCCGTCGTCGAAGCCGCCGGCGGCGCGGCCCGCCTCGAAGAACTGCATCAGCGTTCGCACGTCGCCGGGCGTCGCGGGACGGCGGTACGCCCGGCGCGCGAGGGCCGACAGAATCCGGACCGCACACCCGTCTTCGCTCGGGCTGCAGACGAAGATCCGCTGCCGGCTCGGCGACGCCTCGGGGACGCGGCCGGCGTAGGGTCCGGTGATCAGGAGCGATGAGATGCCGAGCGGGAACGACGGCACGTCGCCGTCGCGATTCCAGATCGGGATGCGATCCGGCCCCAGCCCTTCGGGGCGTGCGCCGTCGGTCTTGAGAACAGTCGCGACCACCTGCCGGGAGCCGGCCTTCACCGGCACGCGCACGTGCAGCGGCTCGTCCCCATCCTGGCTCTCCGCCGGGAACTTGGGGCCGCCGATCGTGAATCGCCCCACGCGCGCCCCGTCTACACGGATCACGATCTCGCTCGGCGTCTGCAGGCCGCGGATCACGTCGGCGTAGGTGCGCGCGAGCCGCACGCGGAGGTCGTACTCGCCGTCCACCGGGAAATAGTGGCGGGTGGCGATCCCGCCGCGCGACCCGAGCGGAAAGTCCTCGCTCAACCGGTCGGCCTGCCACAACCACGTCTGCTCGTTCGCGTTGCCGGTCACCGCGGTGTAGCGCTCCACCGCGGCTGGCATCGACGGATCCCCCACGGCGACGCGCGCGATCTTGGCCGCCGCCGTCAGGTAGCGATCGAGGAGCGCCGGCTCCATCGAGAGCGCGTCGGCGTTGGTGTCGAAGCCATGGGCCTGTGTGTCGGGGGGCAGCAGCGCCGCCGCGTCGATGTCGATGCCCAGCAGATCGCGAATCGCGTTGGCGTACTCGCCGCGATTGAGCCGGTGCAGGCCGGCTGGACGCCCCGGATTCGGCCGCGCGACCGCCGCGCGATCCAGCTCTCCCTCGAGCCAGGCCGACACGGCATCGTAGGTGGGGTTGTCGGGGCGGCGCATGCCGGCCGGCGGCATCGAGCGGCTGCGGAGCTTCACGACCACCTTTTCCCACGCCTCGGGGGTTGCGGCGACGCGCCCGGCATCCGCGGCGGCCAGCGAGAACCCACCCACCTTGGCGCGGTCGTTGTGGCAGCTCACGCAGTAGGTGGCCACCAGACTCGCGGCGGGCGTCGCGGGCACCGGCGGCGCCTGCGCGCGCACGGCGCTCGAGGTGCCGGTGGAGGCCGCCACCAGCCAGACTAGCCCGGCGCACGCCGCAAGGGTTCTCCGCACCGGTGGCTCAGTGGACTATCGGCACTTGATCTGTGCCTGGCACGGCTTGCCAAGCTTGGGGTCGGCCCCATGCGAGAGAAGAATCTTCGCGCCTTCGGTGTTGTAGAGCACGCCACCCAGGCGGTCGCCGTAGCCGGACGCGGCGAGCCACGGAGTGATTCCCGCCTTGCTCACCGCGTTGACCCTTGCGCCCTTCTCGATCAGCAGCGCGAGCAGGGTGTTCCAGCCGCGATAGGCGGCGCCGAACAGGGCGTTCTCGCCGTCGATGGTTTCCCCGCGCGCATCGGCGCCGAGGTCGAAGAGCAGTTTCACCGCCTCGAGCACCTGCGTTTCCTGCAGGGCGCTCTCGCCGACGCTCCGATTGAGCCCCGCCGCCGCCATCACCGCCGTCGCTTTGGTGTCGGTGACGAGCGTGGGATCGGCGCCGGCCGCCAGCAGCCGTTGCATGATCTCGACGTCGGCGGCGGCGCTGGCCAGCACGAACGGCGTGGCCCCGGCGGCATCCTCGTACCCACCACCGATGAACGGCCGCTTCGTCATGCGTCCGTTCGGGTTCGCGCCATGCGCCAGCAGCGCGTCGATCAATTGCAGCCGGGCCTTGCGGTTGGGGATGCCGCTCATCGGATCGCTGAAGCCATAGACCGGATTCGACACGCCGCCTTCCCACGTACCCGCCGCCCAGTGGAGCGGGGTGAAGCCGGCATCGCCCGCGTTGGGATCGGCGCCATGCTCGAGCAGATAGAGCGCCAGCGGGACGTGGCCACGCACCGTGGCGACGAGCAGCGGCGTGCTGCCGGCCGAGAGCGTGGACTGGTAGCCAACCCCGCGGCCCGGCTCCGGCGAGTCGGGCAGCGATCGGAGATTGACGTCCACGCCGGCGGCGACGATCCGCGCCACGGTGGCGCTGTCGCCCTCGCGCGCGGCGAAGTGGAGCGCCGTGAAGCCCTTCTTCGTCCGCGCACGCAGATCGGCGCCGGCCTCGATCAACACGCCGGCGGCGTCGGTGTGCCCTTCGGCCGCGGCCCACATCAGCGCGGTCTGGTGCTGCGACGGTTCGGCCGCGTCCACCGCGGCGCCGCGCGCGAGCAGCATCTTCACGGCGGCGGTGGCACCGGCGGCGGCGCACGACATCAGCGGCGACTCGCCGGTCGCAATCACGGTGTTCGGGTTGGCCCCGGCGTTCAGGAGCAGTTCCACCATCCCGGCGCTGGCGTTGGTGCAGGCGCGCGACAGCGGTGTCATGCCGAACTGGTTGGCGGCGTTCGCGTCGGCGCCGGCGCGAACCAGCGAGGCAGCCACCGCGACGTCGTTCCAGTGCGCGGCCCACAGGAGCGGCGTCGATCCGTCGTCCGCCCTCACGTTCACGTCCACGGCCTTGGTCAGAAGGGCGCGCACCTGTGCGGCGTCTTGTGCGCGAACGGCATCAATCAGCCCGAAGTCGGCGTCCGCGGCATGAAGGGGCGCGAAGGCGAGCCCGGCGGCGACAAGAGCCGCGATCGCGCCGAGCCGCGTGAACCGATCGCGCATGCCAGGTCCTCCGGGCGGAAACCCCCGCCGGCACGGCGGTTATAGCACGGACCGGCAGCGTGGCCCCGCCTGACGCACCCTCGCGCGGGTCTACGGTTGGCGGTCGTAAATGACGGTGTTGGTGAACGGCTGCCCCTTCGAATTGGTCCCGTTGACGATCTGCGTCATCGTCGTGCCGTCGCGGGAGATCGTGATCGTGCTCGGTTTCTCCGACGTCTTGCCATCGATGATGAAGTAGACGTCTTCGGTTCGCGGATCGACCGCCTTTACGCTGACCATGCGGATCGACTCCGCGCCCAGCGCCGCCTCCGGGTACGGCTTGCCGTCACGCCGGTAGACGAGATAGGCACGGGTGCTGCCCTGCGGGATGGTGACGTCCGTCGTCATGAAGATCGTCCCGCCGCCACGATCCTCGTAGGTGCGTGTGAAGCTCTTCGGCGCCCCGCCAGCCTCGTACTTCGACTTCTCCGCGCTGAGCTTCCAGACGCCGATGAACGGATCCCTCGTCGCGGCAGGGGCGGCCGCCCGGCGAGCCGGCTGCTGCAACGCCGCGGAGAGCCCCGTCGAGAGCACCAACACCGCAGCCAGGATGACCGACACACGTCGAGCGTTGCACATAAGTCGCCCTCCATCGAGCGCGACTCAGCGGGCTGCAAACGTCGATCCAGCGCTATTTGAGCTCTCGGTATGCCGTTTGTTCGAATCCCCGCAGCGCGCGGATGGCGCCGTCGTCGTAGAACGGCAGCAGCTGCATCATGTGCACGGCGCCGACCTTCTTGACCGGATCGACCCAGAACTCGGTGTTGAAGATGCCGGCCCAGCTCATGCTTCCCGGGCTGCGGAAGCCCTTCGTTGCCGGATCGTCCGCCGCGATCTGAAACCCGAGCCCGAACTTGTCCTTGCCGGCCCCGAGCGGAAACGGCTTGGTGCGCTGCTTGTTCGCGTCGGGCTGCAGCTCGACGAAGATCGAGCCCATCGCGTTCTGCCCCATCTGCTTGACCGACGCGGGGCTGAGGATTCTGGCCCGGCCGAGCGTGCCGTCGTTGAGCAGCATGCGAACGAACTTCGAATAGTCCTCGGCCGTGGAGTAGAGGCCGCCGTCGCCGCGGAAGGGCGGCGTCGGCGTGGCAGGGACCGTCGCCACCGGCAGCGGCTCCAGCTTGCCGTTGGCGCGCGTGAACTGCGGCGCCAGGCGCGACTGCTTTCCGGCCGCAACGGCCCACGAGGTGTCCACCATCCCGAGCGGCGTGAAGATGTGCTCCTGATACCACGGCTCGAGCGGAGACCCGGTCACCTTCTCCACGATGAACCCAAGCACGCGCGTGCTCGCCGAGTAGTGGAACTTCGTGCCCGGATCGTCGAGCAGCGGCAGTTCCCACTCGCCCTTCTGCGTCTTGTTGACCAGGGCGAACTCGATCGGGTTGGTGAACGAATAGCCGATGCCGGACGTGTGCGCCAGCAGATGCCGGATGGTCATCACCGTCTTCGCCGGGCGTGTCTCGTAGGTCGCATCAGCGGCGTTGAACTTCGAGATGACCTGCAGCTTGTCGTAGCCATCGAGATGCTTCGACACCGGATCGTCGATCTTCAGCTTGCCCTGCTCGGCCAGCATCATGATGGCCACCGACGTCACCGGCTTGGTCATCGACGCGATGTTGAAGATCGTGTTCATCGGAAGACCCGAGGCGCCTTGGTAGAGCACGCCGTCGCGGTCCACGAGGATCTCCACGATCGCCGGCGCGTCGCCTTTCTTGACCGCCTCGTGCATCTGCGACGTCAGGGCGGCCTTGCCCGCGTCGGTGAGCCGGAGCGCCGGCTTGTCCGCCGGAGCCTTGGCGTCGGGGGACGCCGGCGCCTGCGCGGCCAGCGACGCCGCGGCGGCAGCCGCGGCCAACACGAGAGCAACGGTTCTCAGAGTCTTCATGCGCCTCCGGTTCGGGCTCGCGTGTGCGGGCCCCCGTGACCGCGAGGAGCATATGGCATCGCGGGGCCCCGCCACCAGATGAGCCTGGGCTCAACAGACGAGCTGGACGTTGACGGCATGCCGCCGTAACTCGCCATAATCCTCACCTCAACTCGGCGGAACGTTTCCAATGAGGTTCCCGTGCCCACAGCACGCCGGGGTTCAAACGAATTCGTGAACGAGCCCGGCAACGGCCTCGATGCATTCGGGTCGGAAGGGGCGCCGCTGCTCGAACTGGTAGAGGCCTACCCCGAACCGGAGCTCCACCCGCCGGCCTCGCTCAGACTTCCGCGCGAAGCGCCGCGGCTGCCCGTCACGTTCCGCCACCGTGCCGCGTCGGCTGTCCGGGCCATTCGCACGGCGCTGCTTTTTCCGTTCGTCGTGGTGGCGTGGTTCACGCTGCGAGTCTGGTGGCTGATCCGACTCACGCTGTCGGGCATCTGGCACGCCATCACCGCCGGCGTGTCGCTGGTGGGCTTTGCCCTCATCGCGAGCGGCCGCGGCGCGCGCAACCTGGTCGTCGGCACGGTTCGCCTCGCCGCCCGCGCAGTGATGACGGTCGTGCTGACGGTGCGCGCCGCAGTGTACGGCACCGGCCGCGCCATCGCCCACGGCGCCATGCTGATTCGTTCCGCGACGCTCGCCGTCGCTCACGGCATCGCTGCCGCCATCGCCTTCGTCGCCGCGACGATCGCCCGCGCGGTGGCCAGCGTGATCGCGTTCGCCCGGACGAGCGTGCGCGTGACCGCGACGGCGCTCGTCTCCGGCTGGAACGGCGTCGTCTCGGCGGTGACGGCCGTCGTGCTCGCCGTGCGCGCGGGGGTGACCGGCATCGGCCGCGCCATCGCGTACGGCGCCTTGCTGATTCGTTCCTCGACGCTCGCGGCCGCTCGCGGCATCGCTGCCGTCATCGCCTCCGTCGCCGCGATGATCGCCCGCGCAGCGATGACGGTCGTGCTGACGGTGCGCGCCGCGGTGTACGGCACCGGCCGCGCCATCGCCCACGGCGCCATGCGTGTGCGTTCCGCCACGCTCGCCGTCGCTCACGGCATCGCTGCCGCCATCACCTCCGTCGCCGCGATGATCGCCCGCACGGTGGCCAGCGTGATCGCGTTTGCCCGGACGAGCGTGCGCGTGACCGTGACGGCGCTCGCCTCCGGCTGGAACGGCGTCGTCTCGGCGG
>DASRPM010000310.1:0-51679 GCA_035646375.1 Vicinamibacterales bacterium | reverse complement strand
CGCTGCGGTCTTCGCGGAAGATCGCGCCGACGAACAGCTCGATCTCGCGCTCGAACGCCTCGCGCAGGGCCGCGTCGAAGTTCGGGAAGATGTTGGCGTCGGGATCGATGTCGTCGAGCGCGCGCAGCTTGAGCCACTGCGCGGCGAACTGGGTCACGAGCGATGCCGACTGCGCGCCGGCGAGCAGCCGCCGGGTCTGCGCCTCGACGAGCGGCGCCTCGGTCAGGCGGCCCTGCTCGGCCAGCGCCAGGAGCTCGTCGTCCGGAGGCCGGGCCGTGAGGAAGAAGGAGAGCCGCGACGCGAGGTCGAGGCCGGTGATGCGGTGCACGGTGCCGGCCGCGGCGCCGGCCGGAGCGCGCTCGGCGCGATACAGGAACTTCGGGCTGGCCAGAATGGCCGGCAACGCGGCGCGGATGCCGGCTTCGAAGTCCCCTTCCGCGCGTCCCTGCCGGTAGAAGGCCATCGGCGCCTCGAGATCCGCCGCGGTCACCGGCCGCCTGAAAGCACGGCGCGCCATCGACGACAGGATCCGGGTGGCGCACGGCGCTTCGTCCGCCGCGGTCGCCGGCCGGCACACGAGCACGCGGCGACGGCTCGGGGTGTCGCTCATGCCGGTCGGCGTGAACGGCCCGCGAATCTCGACGCTGGCGATGCGCGGCACGCGGTCCTCGCCGGCGCCGGGCCGGAAGGCGTGCAGCACGTCGTCCGACTCGGCAAAGGTCCGGGCCACGAAGGCCACGCCGACTTTGTGCGGGCCGGCGGTGACTTTCACCGGGATGTTCTGGAAGCGGCCGTTGATCGCCGCCACGGCGCTGGCCTGCTGCTGGTCGATGGCGCGGATGTCGTCCTCGCCGCCCAGCTGGTTCTCGAACACCTTCTTCCCGTCGACGGTGACGATCAGGGTGTGGCGATACTCCATGCCGCGCACGTAGCCGGCGATGGCGAGGCCGCCGATGTGCAGCGTGTAATCGCCGTCGGCGGGGAACGCGTGTTCGGCCAGCAGGCCGCCGCGCGTGCCGAGCGGCAGCCCGTCGACACGCGCGCTCTGATCCGCGGCCGGCCGGTAGGTGACGCTTCCCGGGCGCGGCGCCGGCGCGCCGAGGGCGCGCAGTGTCACGGCTCGCGCCGCCGAGATGTACTGGTCGAGAAACGATGGCGAGACGGTGAGCACGCTCGCCACGTTGTCGAAGCCGTCGGCCTCGTCGTCCTTCGGCAGCAGCGCCGCGGCGTCAACCTGCACGCCAAGCAGATCGTCGATGGCGTTGGCGTACTCCGCGCGGTTGAGCCGATGCAGCGGCACGCGGCCCGGATCGGGATGCGCATCGGCGGCCGCATCGAGCGCGCGCTCGAGCGAGGTCACGAACGCCTCGACATCCGCGGCGGCCGGACGCTTCCCTCCGGGCGGCGGCATCAGCCCGCCGCGCAGCTTGCGAATCGCCTTCTCCCAGACCTCGGCGTGCTCGGCGGGGCGCGACAGGTCCACCCCGTCGAGGGCGAGGCCGCCGACTTTCGCGCGCGCGTTGTGACACCCGACGCAGTAGGTGTCGACCAGCGCCCGGGACGGCGCGCCTGGCACGGCCGGCGCCGGCCGTGCCGCCGTCGCGGCCGGTGCCGCGTCACGTTGGGGCATCGCGCGCACCGACGCCATCGCGGCGACGCACGCCGCAGCGCACCCCACCAGCCCCACGACGATGTGCTTCGCCTGCACTCTCACACGATTCCGCCCAGTTCACGCACGTGCAGCCACATGCCCTTGTACGCGGCGTGGATGAACTCCTTCGGATCGCCCCACTGCGCGTCGAACTCCTGCGTGATGCCTCCGGCCAGCATGTCGTCGGCGCTCATCCCCTGCCGCATCATCTTCACGAACTTCTCGCGCACGGCGGCGAGCATCCGGTGCTGCGCGTCGAGCGCCGCGCGCGTCTGCACGGCGCCCGTGCCCGGCACGACCTGCGTCTGCTCGTTGACGAGGTCGAGCAGCGTCTTGGTAGCCGTGACCATGCCGCCCAGCCACCCGCCGGAGGCGACGTCGGGGATGGGGTACCGCCCGGGGCACAGCAGGTCGCCGGCGGCGAGCACATTGGCGCCGCGGAAGAAGACGGAGATGTCGCCGTCGGTATGCGCCTGTCCGAGGTGCTGGCACTCGACGGTCTGCCCCCCGAACGTCAGCGTCTCGGTGGTGTAGAAGGTCCTGGTCGGGAGCCCCGCCTTGAGACCGGCGCGCTGCAGATACTGCTTCGTGTATTCGTGCGCCACGACGGTCGCACCCGCCTTCCGCAGCGGCTCGTTCAGCCCGCTGTGCGCGGGATGCCAGTCGGTATTGACGAGCATCGTCACCGGCCGGCCACCGAAGCGCGCGCGAATCTGGTCGAGGACGGGCTGGCCCGTGGCCCGCTGGTCGCCGTTGACGAGCAGCAGCGCATCGGCGGCCTCGGCCACCACGATGTTGCCGCCGCCGGGTCCGCGAACGAGCGACACCCCGCTGGCCAGGCGCGTGACCTCCGAAACCGTGTCGGCGCCGGCGAACAGCGGCGAGCCGGCCAGCGCGACGGCGCCCGCCGACAGCGCCCGCAGAAACTCCCGGCGTCGGGGCTCGTGGAGCATGGTGGAAAGTCTAGCGCGGCTCCGCCTTGGATCGGCAAGCAAGCGGACAGGCTCCGCCGCGCTAGAGGCAGTATCCAATGGCCCGCCCTCCGGGCGGGCGTCGGCCGGACCCGGAGAACGTCCAGCCTGGATGCATGAGTTGACTTTCCGGCGACCCTGGCGCAAAAAGGGGGCCGGTTCATTCGAACGGAGGACACATGGCACGCGCAGTCGTCTGCGGTCTGATCGCCCTTTTGGGGTACCCGCTCGTCGCGTACGGGCAGGTGGGCACGGCTGCCAAGAGCACGGAGCCGTTCAAGCTCGGGACCTTCCAGGCCGGCACCTCCCGGTCGGTCGGCCTCGTGCTGCGCGATCGCTTCGTCGTCGATCTCGCGGCGGCGAACGCCGCGATGGAGAGCACGAAGAAGTTCCCGCGCCGGCCGATGCCTGCCGACATGGTGGACCTGATCGCCGACTACGAGAGCGGCCTGAAGGGGCGCCTCTACGCCATCGTGAACGAGATCGCGCAGAGCAACGCGCTGACCGGTACGCGGCCGCCGTACGTCCGCGAGCTGGCGCAGGTGCGCACGCTCGCCCCGATTCCGCGCCCGCGGATGATCATGAACACCGCGGTCAATTTCTACAGCCACATCGCCGAGAACGCCCCGGCCGAGCAGCGCGCGAAGGCAATCGCCGAGCGGAAGGCCAATCGAGGCGTCCCTTACATGTTCCTGAAGGCACCGTCGTCGGTGATCGGAACTGGTGAGACGATCCTGATTCCGTACGGCCGGACCGAGCTCGACTGGGAAGTGGAGCTGGCGACGATCATCGGCAAGCCGGCCCGTTACGTTCCCGCGCCGCGGGCGCAGGACCACATCTTCGGCTACACCGTGATGCTCGACATCTCGGACCGCGGCGGCCGCCCGCCCGGCGGCTTTTCCGCCGGGGTCGACTGGTTCGTCATGAAGGGTCAGGACACGTTCGGGCCGATGGGCCCCTTCATCGTCCCGAAGGAGTTCTACGGCGACCCGATGGCAAAGCTGAAGCAGACGCTGCTCGTCGGCGCCGACCAGCGGCAGCAGGCCGATGCCTCCGACATGATCCATTCGGTCGGCGAAGTGATCGAGTACGCCTCGTCGCTCGTCACGCTGATGCCGGGCGACGTCATCGGCGCCGGGACCTCGGGCGGCGTCGGCATGGGCACGTCGGTGCGTGGCGAGCAGGTGTGGCTCGTCGCGGGCGACGAGATCACGGCGACGATCGACGGCATCGGCACGCTGCGGCACAAGGTCGAAGCGGCACCGGCGCCTCCCGCGGGAACCGGTTCCTACCTGCCGCCGCTCTCTCGGCCCGGACGCGGGCGCGGCGCGGCTCGATAGCCTTCGAGCACGAGCATGCCGGCGCCGAGCATGATGGCCATATCGGCGACGTTGAAAATTCCTGTGCGCAGAGAGCCGATCCCCACGCTCATGAAATCGATCACCATTCCATAAGTGATCCGATCCAGGAGATTGGAGGCGCCACCAGCGACGAACAGAGCCACGCCGAGGAGAGCCCGTCCACGCCAGCGCCCCCGCACGGCGAATACCGCCAAAGCCACTAAGAGGGACGCGTTCCCAACGCCGAAGACGACGGTTCGGACCGCAGGTGGCCAGTCTGAACCGAGACTCAAGAAGGCGCCGGTATTCTCCGCGTACTCGAGACGAAACGTATCGGCCAGGAATGATCGACTCGGTGCTTCAGAGAGCGTGGTGGCGGCAACGTGCTTGGTCACACGGTCGCAGCCGATCGTGGCGCCAATCGCCAGGAGCAAGACGAGCCGAACGCCGACCCTACTCATCATCGCCCCTGAAGATCGTCAGTTCGGGCTCGCGAGCCTCTTTCGACGCGCGAGCATTTCCTCGATCTGATACAACCGCCCCTTGATCTCGCCGTTCTCGGGCTCGATCTCCAGCGCCTTCTTCAGTGTGGCGACGGCGCCCTCGTCGTCGCGCCCGCCTTGCGCGATGGCCTTCACGACGAGCGAGTTCACCGACCTGGGAAAGAACTCGAGGTTCAGCTCGGCGAGCGGGATGGCCACTTCCGGCCGCGCGTTTGCGAGGCGGCGCGCCACGGCGAGCAGCGTCTCCTCCCCGAAGTCGTAGGTGCCGCGCCCGTAGTACTGGCTTCGCAGGTCGCGATACTGCGTGACGGCGGTGGCGGCGCCTTCGCGCACGCTGGTCAAGAGCAGAATGTCGGTGAGCGGCCGGGGAATCGCGACGCCCCGGTGACAGGTGGCGCACGTGACCGCCGCCGCTTCTCGAACGGTCTTTCCCGCCGCCGCCTGGACCGTGGCGTTGAGCGACGCCGTCATGGCGATCATCTCGCGTCCGACGTCGAGCCGCGGTTTCCCGTTCGCCGTCAGCTTCGGCGCCTCGCCGCGCGGCGCGTGGCAATACTCGCAGGTGACGCCCAGCGCCGCGGCCACCGCCTGCATGTCGGGCAGCGGCGGTTTGGCTGGCGGACTCTGCGCGGACAGGCTCGTCGCGACCGCCAGAAACGCGAGAGTAACCAGCAGTGCTTTCATGGCCGGTCAGTTTACTCCGCCACTCCGCCCACTCCGCCTACTCCGCCTACAATCTGTCTCCATGAGCACACGCTTCGCGGCATTCCTGGGAGCGCTCGGATTCGCCGCCTTCGGCGCGGCCTTCCTCGCCCCCACGCTTTCCGGCCAGACCGCCACGGACCCGTGCGTGGGCTCGCGCGATCTCCGCCTGACCAACGGCAACATCGTGACGATGGACGCCCGCGGGCGGACCGTTCGCGAGGTCACCATCCAGGACGGCCGGTTCACCGCCGTCGGCCCGCGCGGCGGCCAGCGCCTGAGCGCCTGCACGCGCACGATCAACCTGAACGGCCGCACCGTGGTGCCGGGCATCATCGACAACCACAATCACATCGTCCTCCTGGGCATCCGGCCCGGCCACCACACGCCGCTCGAGAGCGCGACCTCGATTGCCGACGTGCAGGCGGTCCTCCGCACGCGGGCGCAGAAGGTGCCCGCCGGTCAGTTCATCACGTCGATGGGCGGATGGAATCCGGTGCAGTTCTCGGAGAAGCGGCTGCCGACCCTCGCCGAGCTCGACGCCGCCACGGCGAACCATCCCGTGCTGGTGTTCCAGGGCTTCACGGGACCGGCCGCCACCAACACGCCCGGCCGCGCCTTCTTCGCGTCGAAGGGCGTCGCGGTGAGCGACACCGGCCAGATCGCGGCCAACGCGCCGTCGATGGCGGCGCTCAACGCGCTGCGGGCCGTGCAGACGTTCGAGGACCGGACACGTGGCACGGCCGAGGCCATGGCGTATTCGGCCAGCGTGGGCGTGACCACCAACGCCGACATGGGCGCCTTCAACCTGCCGGGCACGCCCGACCTCCAGGGTTCGTTCGAGGCCGACACGCTCGCCAGCGCCAACCAGTTCCGCATGTACGACGCGGTGCTGGCGCTCGCGCGCCAGGGCCGGATGACGACGCGGCTGCGGATCTACTTCCTGACGATGGACGCGCGGCCGGACGTGCCGGTGCTGTCGCAGCGGCTGCGCAACACCTTCGGCGACTTCGGCGACGGCATGGTGAAGGTGTCGGGCATCGGCGAGTTCGCCACGCAGTGGCCGCTCTTCGGCCAGGCCCCGCCCACCAACTACACGGCGGCGCTGCAGGCGATCGCCAACGCCGGCTGGGCCTTCCAGCAGCACAGCCTGTCGCCGGCCGAGAACGAGCTGACCATCAGCACGTTCGAGACGGTGAACAAGACGACGCCGATCAAGGACCTGCGATGGTCGCTCGCGCACGTCGGTTCGATCGACGCCGCGGGCATCAACCGGCTGAAGGCGGTGGGCGCTGCCATTGCCGTCCATCCGTTCCAGTACCTGGCCGGCGGCCGCGGCGGCCCGCCGCTGCGCACGATCGTGGACAGCGGCATCAAGGTGGGCGCCGGGTCGGATTCGGCGCAGATCTCCACGCTCAACCCGTGGAACATCATTTCCTACATGGTGACGGGCCGCAGCTCCGACGGCATGCTGATCAACGCCGGCCAGCAGCTCACGCGCATGGAAGCGCTGCGGCTCTACACCGCCGAGAACGGGTGGTTCCTGAAAGAAGAGCGCGATCTCGGGACGATCGAGACGGGCAAGCTGGGCGACCTCGTCGTGCTCAGCGACGACTACTTCAACCCAATGCGGGTGCCCGACGACAAGATTCGGGGGCTCCGATCGGTCCTGACGGTCGTGGACGGCCGGGTGGTGCACGAGACGCTGTCGGCGCGATAATCGGGCCATCGGTCGCTCACGGAGGGTCACCCATGCGCATGGCGGCTCTGTGCTTCGCCACTGTCCTCGCTGCGGCGTGCTCCGACAGCAGCGGTCCTGCTTTCGACGCCGCCGATCAGGACAAAATCAAAGCGGTCATCCAGCAGCTGACCGAGGCGTTCAACGCCAAGGACGCCGCGAAGGCAGCAGCGCTCTACACACCCGAGGCAGTGGTGATGCCGCCCAACAAATCACTGTCGCGCGGCCGGCGCTTCGTGGAGCAGTACTACACGAGCCGCTTTGGCGAAGGCGCCACCGAACTCTCACTGCAGCCGAACGAGATCAAGGGCTCGGGCACGCTTGCGGTGGCGATGGGCGACTACCGGCTCACGCTCGCGCCCGCGCAAGGGCCGCGTCGCCGCGACCGCGGCAAGTTCGTGTGGATCTTCCGTGAGCTGAACAACGCCTGGATGATCGACGGCATCATCTTCAGCAGCGATTTCTCGGAGCTGCCGCCGGCCTGATGTAGAGGGCGTTCTTCAGACCGCCTGCGGCCGGGCGGGCTGAAGCCCGCCCGCTACATTGCTGAAGCCCGCCCGCTACTTCCGCAGCGTGGAGGCGAACTCCGGATACATGGTGGCAGCGCCGCCGCGGGTCGCCGCCTCGGGCAGCCTCTGCGCCGCCGCGAACTCCTTCAGGAAGGTGTTCTGACCGGGCAGGTAATGCGGCACGGCGCCGCGTGGCTGGCTGGCGATCTCGACGACCGCCGTACACGGATAGAGCAGCTGCTGCGGCGCCAGCGGGCGCGGGTTGCGCAGCATGTTGGTGCTCTTCACCAGCGGCTCCGTCAGGTAGACCGGGTCGTCGGCAATCGTGATGTAGGTCAACACCGGCCCGTGCAGCGAGAACCGTTCGGTGAGCGTCACCTGATCGCTCTGGGGCAGGCCGTTGCGCCGGTGCCACATCTGCTTGATGTGCGTCGTCGTGACGACCAGCGTTTCGCCGTCCCACGTCCCGGTCGAAAAACCCATCCAGGTGTGCTCGGCAAAGCGCGACGGATGCGGCCGGCCGTCCATCCACACCGTGCGGCGCTGCTGGAAGTTGCTGATGTCGACGTGGATCGCGACGACCTGCTCCGTCTCGGCGTCGCGCTCGTCCCAGATCCGCATGTTGAGCGGGCCACGCATGATGTAGGGAGAGGAATGGGCGCGGCACTGGTGCTCGGGCACCGTGAGCCGCGAGGCGTCCCAGGCGTCGGCGAACGCACGGGCGCTCTCGTTGATCGGCAGGCCCAGATAGTCGCCGATCGACGGTCCCGGAATGCGCTCGGGCTGATCCTCGTGGAAGAGGGCGTTGTAGCTGCCGGTGATGTCGAACTGCGCCGCGGCCGCGCGGGGCAGGCCGGCCAGCGCCACGCACACGAACGCGGTGATCAGCAGTGCCCGGCGCATGGCGAGTGTCGGTCGGGACACTAGCGTCCCTCCTTTGCGGTGAGGCTGCGATAGACCGCCTCGACGAACCGGGCGGTCGTCCACGGTCCCGACGTCGATCCGTAGCGGGGGTCCCAATCCAGGGTCGGCCGTGAGGCCGTGATCTGCTCGAGCGTCTGCCCCTTCGCGATCATCGCCTGGACCCGGTCGCGCACGATCGTGACCATGTCGCGGTACTCGACGACGTCGAACTCGTCGCTGATGCGGCCCCGGCCGGGCACGATGCGCGTGCCGCCTTCGGTGAACTGCTCCGAGATCGCGAGATCGATCAACCGGTTCAAGCCCTCGATCACCCCGTTGACGTGCCCGCCGCGCGCCACGTCGATGCGCGGATAGGCGGTGGTGCTGTAGATGTCGCCGGCCGCAATCACGTCGGAGCTGCGGAAGAACACGAGCACGTCGCCGTCGGTGCTGGCATGCGGCACGTGCACGAGCTGGATGCCTTCACCGTTGAAGTACATGGTCCGCTCGGCCTGAAAGAACGTGTCGGTGGGCCAGGCGCCGAAGGGCGCCGCGGGACGGCCACCGGTGGGCGCGCTCATCGCCTTCAGGACGTTCTCGTGAGCGACCACGAACGCCTGCGGGACGGCGCCGTCCACCGCGCGCTGCCCCACTTGCCCGGCGAAGTTGCCGGCCACGAGCTGCGACCCCGCCGCGGCGACCGCGGCGTTGCCGCCGGTGAAATCCGGGTCGGCGTGCGTGTTGACGACGTAGCGGATCGGTTTCGACCCGCCCCGGCTCCGCACCACGTCGACCAGCCGCGCTCCGTCCGGCTCCAACAGCGTGTCGACCAGCAGCATCCCTTGCGGTCCCGACTGCAGCAGGACGTTGCTGCTGCCGTTGGTGACCATCGACACCAGGCCGCGTACGTGGAGGGTTTCGAAATGAGCCGTTTGCGCCACCACGAGCGTGCTGGCAGCTGCCATGGCAGCTGCTGTCACCAGCGCGCGGGAGATGCCGTACACCGGGCGCATCTAGTTGTCGTCGCCGTTGGGGCTCAGCGCGGCGAGCACCTCGATCAGGTTCTCGGTCGTGATCGGCTTCAGGAGCGACCGATCGAACGACTTGGTGCGGGCCGCCAGATAAGCGGTACCGTGACCGGTCATCGCCACGAGCATCAGGCGCTCGGCCGAGGACTCCGTCCGAAGCCGCCGGGCCAGTTCGACGCCGGTCGTTTCCGGCATCGACAGGTCGATGAATGCCAGCTGCGGATTGTTGCGGCGCACCTGCTCCAGCCCTTCCTCGGCGCTGTACGCCACCTGGACCTTCTGCCCGAGCTCCTCGAGCTGCGCCGCGAGGGAGTCCGCGACATCCGGCTGGTCGTCCACGACGACGATGCGGTGCGACGGCAGGTTCGGACGCTCTTCTTCAGAGGTGGCGGCTGGCGTGGACGATGACAACGGGATCGAAAAACTGAATTCGCTCCCCGCTCCCCGCCCTTCACTGTGAACCGCGATCCTCCCGCCGTGGGCTTCGACGAGCGCCTTCGCGACCGCCAGCCCCAGGCCCAGACCTCCAGCCCCGCTCGATTCCTTGCCCTGGCGGTAGGCTGTAAACAACCCTTCGGCGTCCTTCGGATCGATCCCCACCCCGGTATCACGCACGGCGATACGAGCCTCGCGGCCATCCGCCTGCACGGCGACGCGCACCGACCCGGCCTTGGTGTTGGTCACGGCATTCCGTAGAAGGTTTTCGAGAACCTGCGCCAGCCGCTCCGGGTCGGCGTTGACCCGGATCGGTTCGTCGGGGATGTCGGTGTCGAGCGCCAGCCCCTTGGCCTCGACCTGCGCCCGCGCGCCTTCGAGCACCGGGGGCAGCCACTGGTTGAGCTCGAGCGGCTGACGCGCGAGGCGGATCTTTCCGTGCCTGACCCGCGTGATGTCGAGCAGATCGTCGATCAGCTTCGTCATGTGCGCCGTCTGGCGCCGCAGCACCGCCAGCGCCTTGCCCGAGCGCTCGTCGGGCCCGTTGGCGGTTCGGAGCAACGACAGGCTGCTCAGAATCGCCGACATCGGATTTCGCAGTTCATGGCCCAGGCTGGCCAGGAACTCCTCGCGATGACTGTCCTGGTTGATCAGCTCCTCCTGGCTCGCTTCGAGGGCCTCGGTGCGCTCCCGCAGCTCGTCGTTCAACTTCGTCAGCTCGTCCTGCTGGGCGTTGCGGACCACGAGATCGGCGGCCTGCTGGCCGACCAGATCAGCGAGCTGCTTCTCGCGCTCGGAAAACTCGTGCGGCTCGCGGAAGTACACCGAGACCATGCCGACGAGATCGCCCTCCCGGCTGCACAGCGGCGTGCATTGGACGGCGCGATACCCGGCACGCGCGACCAGATCCCACATCGAGGCGAAGTCCGGGTCGTGCAGCACGTCGCTGACTTCTTTCGTGCTGCGCGTCCGGAGCGCGATGGCGCACGGCGACGTCTCGCGGGCATCGATCTGTTCCACGTGCTCGAGCTGCGAGCGCTCGAAGCCCTGCTGCATCGTGGCGCTCAGGCGCCGCGACGCCCGGTCGAACAGCTGCACCCGGCCGCAATCGGCGCCCAGCAGGCTGATGGCGGACGTCAGGACATTCGACAGCGCATCGCCCACCGTCGAGGCCGTGGCGACCGCCATGGTCATCAGGTGCAGCCCGCGCATGATGTTCAGCTCGGCCGCCAGCTGCCCTTCGCTGGCGCGAAGCGCGCGTTCGACCTTCTTGATGGCGGTCACGTCGATGAAGGTCACCACCACGCCGTCGTTGTCCCCGGCGCTGCCGGTGCGATACGGGCTGAGGCGCACGATGTAGGCACGGCCGACCTCGCTCATCGCCGCGCGTTCGATCGTGGTCTGCGTCTCCAGCACCGCGTGCGCGTCCTCTTCGAGGGTGTTGTAGTCGAGGGTATGCGTCAGGTCGCCGATCGGACGGTCGTAATCCCGCGTCTTGATGTTGAAGAGGTCGCTGAGCTGCGGGGTGAATTTCTTGATCCGCAGCTCGGGACTCAGGAAGAGCGTCGCCACGTCGGTGGCGGCCATCAGGTTCTCGAGATCGCTGTGGGCGCGTGAAATCTCTTCGAGCTTCGTTTTCAGCTCGTGGTTGAGGGTCTGCAGCTCCTCGTTGATGCTCTGCAGCTCCTCCTTGCTGGTTTCCAGCTCCTCGGTCGTCGAACGATATTCCTCGTTGAGACTCTGCAGCTCCTCGTTGGCGGCGCGCAGGTCCTCAGTGGTCAGGAAATGGTCTTCCCTGACGCTGTCGATGCGCCGTTCGGCCTGACGCAGCTCCTCCCGCAGGTTGCGAACCACCTCACCGGTGGGCTCCTGGTCGCTGGCCGGCGTCTCTCGCCTGAACTCGCCAAGGTCCAGAAGGGTGATCAGCGCGTCCCGGCGACCGCTCTCGGTGGCCACCCGCTGTTCTGCCACCAGCGCGACGCGATGCATCTCACCATCGAACGCCACGGACACGAACGGTGATACGTGAGGTCCCGGCGATTCGAAGGCGCGATGCACGAGGACGTGAAGCTCGTCCCGCAGCTCGGGTCTGACGAGCTCGGTCACACGGCGCGCCGGCGGTCCGCCGCTCTGCTGAAAGAATCGCGACGCCGAGGGTGAGAGATGCAGCACGTTCCACCGCTCGTCGATGACAACGGACGGCGGCGCCACTGCCTCGAGCGCCGCGAGATGAATCTCGGCGGGAGTTGTTTTCGCGAGGAACCTGGCCTCGCGCGCCGAGCGCAAGGCGCGATCGCCAGGCGCCGCGAGGATCTCGGGCAGCGGCGGACGCGACCCGTCCGCCCGGGCGCGGGTCGCATAGATGCAGTGCTTCTTGTCGACGGATTGAAACAGCTCATCGGCCGCGGATTCCGAGGCGCCGAGCAGCAGATAGGCCTTGTCCCGGCAGGCGTAGCGGAAGATGGTCATCACCTGTTCCTGCAGCTCGCGATCGAGATAGATGAGCAGATTGCGGCACGAAATCAGGTGGAGGCGCGAAAACGGCGGATCGCGCAGCAGGCTGTGCGCCGCAAAGACCACGCAGTCGCGCAGCTCCGGCACCACGCGATAGTGGTCGTCCTCCACGCGGAAATAGCGCGCGAGTCGCAATTCGGATACGTCCGCGCCGATCGCCCGCGGGTAGACGCCGTCGCGGGCGGTGCTCAGCGCGGCCTCGTCGACATCCGACGCGAAGATGATGAGATTCGGGCGCAGGCCGCGCCGCTCGAACTCTTCCTGAAACAGGATCGCCACCGTATAGGCTTCTTCACCGGTGGCGCAGCCAGGGACCCAGACACGAATCTGTTCCTCTCCCTGCATCTGGTCCACGAGCGGCCCGATCACCTGTTCCTGCAGCGCCGCCCAGGTCTCGGCGTCGCGAAAGAACGTGGTCACCGAGATCAGCAGGTCGTTGAAGAGCGCGTCCGTTTCCTTCGGGTGGGTGCGGAGGAACCGCCAGTAATCCTGAATCGACAGCTGCTGGGTCAGTTGCATCCGCCGCGACAGACGGCGCACCACGGTGGTCCGCTTGTACTTGGCAAAGTCGTGGCCGGTGCGCTTCCGCAGCAGCTCGAGGACATCCTTCAGCGCTTTTTCCTCGCCGTCGGAAACTTGGTCCACGTTCTCGGCGGCGCGGACGAGCGGGTGGATGCGCTCCCTGTCGCGCGCGAGCTCGGCCAGCCGCGCCGTCAGCTCGCGCACCGGCAGGACGACATCGGCAATGCCGGTGGCAATCACAGCTCCCGGCATGTCGCCGTGCGCCGCCTCATCTGGATCCTGCACGAGGACAAGACCGCCGCTGCCCTTGACCGCTTTGGCCCCCATTGCGCCGTCGGATCCCGTGCCGGACAGGATGACCGCGAAGCCGTCCCCGTGGATCTGCGCCAATGAGCGGAAGAACAGATCGATCACCGCACGGTGCCCGCGCGGCTGCTCGAACTTCGACGCGCCCACGGAGGAGTCGGTGATCTCCAGCTTGCGATCCGGCGCGATGACGTAGACATGGTTGGGCGAGAGCTTCGCCGTTTCGTGGTCGGCTACCTGCACCACCGGCATGGTCGTCCACCGCGCGATGATCGCGGGCAGCTCGCTCTTGTGATCGGGGGCGAGGTGCACGACCACCACGTAGGCCAACCCCAGGTCGTCACGCACCGAGGTGAAGAACTGTTGCAGGGCTTCGATGCCGCCGGCCGACGCACCGATGCCGCACACGGGAACCCGTGGGGATGGTTGTGCCGGCTGAGGGCGTTCAGAAGGCATAGGTGAGTCGCCCGGAAAACGAAGCTCGAGGAGAAAACGCTCAACGATATCACCAACCGTCGAGCGCACCAGATCGACCTTGACGAGCCGCGTAGGCCGGCAGTAGCGTCCGCCCATGACGTCAAAGGCTCTATGGCTTTTCAGCGCCTGCACCGTCCTCACCGTGACGGCGGCCACCGCGCAAACGCCCGCGCGGACGTATACGCCGCCTCGCACCGCCGACGGCCAGCCCGACCTGCAGGGCGTGTGGCTGAGCAACACGGCCACCCCGCTCGAGCGACCCAAGGCGCTCGAAGGCCGCGCCCGTCTCACGGACGCCGAAGTGGCCGAGTTCCGGCGGCGCGCCGACCGCCTGTTCCGCAGCGGTAACAGCGACTTCGCCGTCGGTGACGGTGTGTACCAGGCCGTGCTGGCGAATCCGGCCACCTATCGCAACCCGAACGCGACGCACAGCGCCGCCGAGATGGTGGACCTCGAGTTCGACAACCGGACGTCGCTCGTCGTCGATCCGGCGGATGGACGCCTCCCGCCGGCAACGGACGCGGGCCGCGCGCGGCAGCAGGCGGCGGCCGCCGCTTTCGCACAGCCGGCGGGCGCCGCCGACACGGGCAACGCCTTCCGGTGCATCTCGTGGGGCGTGCCGCGGCTGGGCGGGCGCTACGGCGCCGGCGACCTGAGCTACTACGAGATCGTGCAGGCGCCCGGCTACGTGGTCATCAGCGCCGAAGCAGGGCATGAAGCACGCGTCATCCCGATCGACGGCCGGCCGCACCTGCGAAGCGGCATCCGCCAGTGGAACGGCGACTCGCGCGGACGCTGGGACGGCAACACGCTCGTGGTCGAGACCACCAACTTCTCGCCCAAGAGCTTCTTCATGGGCGCCACCGACAACCTGCACGTCGTGGAGCGGTTCACGCGCACGGCGTCCGATCGGATCGAGCACGTGATCACGGTGACCGACCCCACCACGTGGACCCGCCCCTGGACGGCGATGATGCCGCTACGCGGGCGCCAGGAGCCGCTCTTCGAGTACGCCTGTCACGAAGGCAACTACCATCAGGTCGCGGGCGTCGTGCTGGGCGCGCGGGCCGCGCGCTAGGCGTACGTAGCAGCGGGTCTTCAGACCCGCCTCAGCGAGCGTCCGCGGCGCGAGCCGCCTTGAGGATGTTGACCAGGCCGTAGTTGCCTTCGTGGCACTCGAAGGGCATCACCGGCCGCGGGTCGTGCGTGAGCGGCATGGCGATGGTCCACGGCCGCTCCCAGGTTTCGGGATCCTCGATCGTCGCGGTCCAGTCGATCGCGTCCGGCGAGACCTTCGTGAACCGCTCGACGATGCGAAGCGTCCGCGGATCGGCGCCGCGATACGCGCTCGCGGCGTTGAAGTTGGTCGTCTCGACCACCAGCGTGCTCCCCTCCCAGTGTCCGCGCGCGTCGCCCATGTAGGAGCGTACGCCGGCACCGACATGACGCCGGCCATCGAGCGGAATCACGCGCGCCTCGTGAATGATTTCGTAGGTCACGACCACGAAGCCGGGCGTCTGGAAGATCTGGTAGTTGTTGCCGTACATCACCGGGATCATCGAGCCTGGCACGCCGCGCGAGATGCAGCGCTCGAGCGGTCCCAGATCGTCGGGGCCGTTGAACGGGCCGCCGAGGAAGCTGCTCTTCGGGCGCCCGGCGGCCTGCGCGCGGCGGCGGCCGTTGGCGGTCAGCGGCGGGATGCGGCCGTCGGGCGGATCGACGACCAGCCACGGCTGACGGCGCCGCTTCAGGTCGAGGTTCTCGAGCCACCAGTAGTCGGGACCGCGTGGCCCGGGCGCAAGGCCGTCGATGGCCTCTTTCTCGGCGCCCGCCCGAATCACTTCGAGCTCGTCGGGCGTGAAGTCCTGCAGACGCTTGCCCGCGAAGCGATCGGGCCGCTCGAGCGGCGTCGCGTACTCGTTGGAGTTGGTGTAGTCGCCCTGCAGGTCCGGGTCGCCCCACGGCGTGCGGCCGGGCGTGTAGCGCTGCGCGACCGCGGTGGCGGTGAGCGCAATCGCGACGACGAACAGAAGAACACGCCTCATGCGGTCAGGGCGGTCTAAAGACCGCCCTCTACACGCGGGCGGTCGATGTCGGCGAGGGAGCCGCCTTTTCGATCCAGCCCCTGATCACCTCGAACACCTGGCGCCGGTTGTTCTCGAACATCGCGAAGTGACTGTTGCCGAGGATGCCGCGCGCCTTGAGCTCGATGAGCTCCGCCTTGGCGCCCGACGCCGTGAGCGCCTCGATGATCGGCCCACCCTGGCGGCCGCCACGATCGGCCAGCAGGTACATCACCGGCATGTTCTTCAGCCCCGGCAGCGGCGTGCCCGCGGCCCCGCCCTGGCCCACGAGCGGCGCCGTGGCGCCCTCGAACGAGGCCACGGCCTTCACGAGGTTCGGGCGTTCGTTGGCCACGAGCCACCCGAACGGACCGCCGGCGGAATGCGTGAGGATGACGCACGGCCCGATGCGATCGACGAGCTGCGCGCCGTAGCGCCGCCACAGATCCTGCGCGAGCTGGCCGTTGCGTGGCGTGGAGTTGGCGGCCGCCACGAGCTGATCCACCAGCGGATCGCCCACGTCGCCGGTGGTGCCCGGCCACTGCTTGTTGGGCGTGCGCGCGGACGTCACCGTGTCGCGCGTCAACAGGTCGTAGGTGACGAGCGGACCCACCTCGCCCAGCGCGTCGGGGTGATACACCGAGCGGCCGTGCCCGGGTCGATCTACGAGATACACCGTGTAGCCAGCCTGCACGAAGTGGTGCGCCCAGCCCGACATGCCGCCAAGGCCCATGTAGTGGACCATCTGGCCGCCGCCGCCGTGCACGAGCAGCACCGGCAGCGGGTACCGCGGCTGCGCCGGCTCGATCTTCTGCACGAACATCGGCGCCACCTCGATGGTGCCGTACGGCATCGTCTTGTGCTCGGTCCCGATCCAGAAGCTGCTGAAGTCGGCGAGCTTGAGCGCCAGCGAGTCGCCCGCCTGACGGCGCGGCGCCGGCGCCTGGTTGTTGCTGCCGGTGACGTTCTTGTTCATCCAGTCGATGAGCGGCTGCAGCACCTCGCGGTTGTTCTTCTCGGCCATCATCATGTGGCCGTTGCCCTTGATGCCGAGCGCGCCGAGACGAATCTCCTCGGCCTGCACGCCGGCCTGCTTGAGGAACGCCACGCCGCCCGGATTGCCGGGCGACGCGAACGACGAGTCGGCCGTCACGAAGACCACCTTCGTGTTCTTCAGATTCGGCAGCTTGCGCGCCGGCTCGACCTGCAGGAAGTAGCCCGCGACACCCGGCTCGGGGTTGGCGACGTAGGTCGTCTTGATCTCGGCCGCGTCCGCGACCGGCGGATCGTAGGTGACCGGCACGCTCGACATGCCCCAGCGGTTGCCGCCCGCGAAGCCCGAGCCGGCGCCTTCGATGATCACCGTCGCCCTGACCAGCGCGGGGCGCGCCTCGGCGACGAGCAGGCCGAAGGGGCCGCCGGCCGAGTGCGTCATGATGATCGCGGGCCCGATCTTGTCGAGCAGATCGGCGCCGGCCTGACGCCACGCGAGGTGCTGCGCGTTGAGCGCCCCCGCGGGTCCGGCGTTCGCGGGCTGCGGCGGACCCGCCGGCGCGTTGCCACGTCCGCCCGCGCCGCCCGCGCGAGCAGCAGGCGCGCCGCCCTGACGGCCGGCGGCCGCACCCGGCGGCGGAGGCGTCTGCACGTAGCTGCCGCCCAACCCGGCCACGAGCTGATCGAGATCCGGCGAGCCCACGTTGCCCCGCCCGGGCCACTGGGTGTGGTTCTTCTGGTACTCGTTCGGCACCTGGGCCGGATTGGCGGCCGGCGGCGTGAACCGCCCGGCGAGGCTCTCGAGCGTGATGTGGTTGGCCGGGAAGCCGCCGTGCAGATCGGGATGCAGCGGCGAGCGCCCGTGCCCCGGGCGATCGACGACGTACACCTTATATCCCTCCTGCACGAGGTACTGGAACCAGCCGGGACGTCCGTCCGGCGTCTCCGTCCAGTCGGTGCCCTGCCCGCCGCCGCCGTGTACGAGCACCACGGGGAAGGGGCGCCTCACCTGCGCGGGAACCATGTACTCGACGTACATCTGCTGGCCGCCGACGTAGGCGCCCCGCGCGGTCTCGGCGCGCTTGACGTTCACCCACATGTAGCTCCACTCGGCGACGTCGAGCGGGATCTTCGTCGACGCGGCGACGGCGGCCTGCGCAAGGCCGGCGGCGTCGGCGGTGCCGATCGCGAGCGACCCGACGGTGGCGGCCGCGGCACCAGCCACGCCCAGCGCGGCCGCGCGGCTCATGAAATCGCGGCGGCTGATCTGGCCGGTGGCGAATTCCGTGTAGAGGCTGGTGACCTGGACATCCTTCGACGAGGAGGAGTTTGCGCTCATGGGACGCTCCGGCGTGGGCTGGAAATGAAACGGAAACGGGCCTGCCGCGCCGAAGCTGCGCCGGAGCCCGAAGGGCGGAGGCGAGGCGAAGGCGGGCGGGCCAAGCATCCGGCAATCGCGCGCCGGTGTCAACGACCGCCGACCCGCCTTCGCCTCGCCTCCCCTTCGGGCTTCGGCGCGGCAGGCCTCTGCTACGGGAGCGGGAATTCGCCCGAGCCGGCCGAGCTGCTGAGGCGAAGGACCGGATGGGAAACGGTCACCGCTCGCCCACGATCCATGAGGATCGTGTCGGGTTGGGACCTGAGCGACCACTGCATGCGCCCGTCCGCCCGCGCGGCCGCGACGAGCAGTTCGAAGAGCGTGCCTCCGGCAGAGTCGAGCGACAGGTGTTTCAGCGCAGCGAGCAGCTCGTCGCCTCCGGTGCCGTGAAGGCGTATGGTGGAGACCTGACGCAGCAGCGGGTGCTCGGGGTCGCGCCACGCCGCGCGTGGACGCACTACGGCCACGCCGCCCACATCTCTCCACTCATAGCGGCGATCGGCCGAGACCACGGCGTCGAGCGCCTGGCGCAACGTGGCACCGCGCAGGTCCACCGGTCGCGGCTTCACGCTGACCAACGGCGGCCTCGAAGATCCTCCGCGCCTACTGGACGGCATCGACACGTGCTCGCTCAGCGCACCCGCTTCCTCGAAGCCGAACGGGATGTCCAGCCGCGTCACGATCGCGACGAGCGCCTTGACGTCCACGCCGACGGCGTCGTCCGGCATCCGGACCGCGAGCGGGTTCGGCGGGAAGTTCTGGGCAGCAGCTGGACGCACCAATCCCAATACCGAAAGCGCGCCCACCACAATCGCCAGCGATCGGGTCGTGTTCGGCCGCATTTTCGAGCTCCGGGGGGGCTGACCGGAGAGCGAAGCAACCGCCGGGCCAGCAGTAGCGCCGGACCGCCGACCGCGCTACGATGGCGCGGACCGGAAGCCGCTGAAGCCCGAGGCCCGAAGCCCGGAGCCTACAAGGAGCACGCAACATGATTGCCCTCGACGTAAACGGCAAACGCCACAACGTGGACGTGAGCGGCGACATGCCGCTGCTCTGGGTGCTGCGCGAGAACCTGGGCCTCACTGGCTCGAAGTTCGGGTGCGGGCTCGGCCAGTGCGGCGCGTGCACGGTGCACGTGGACGGGGTCGCCGTCCGGTCGTGCATCACCACGGCGCAGTCGGCCGTCGGCAAGAAGGTGACGACCATCGAAGGGCTGTCGCCCGACTCGAGCCACGCGCTGCAGAAGGCGTGGGTGGCCGAGCAGGTGCCGCAGTGCGGCTACTGCCAGTCCGGGCAGATCATGGCGGCTGCCGCGCTCCTCGCCAAGACGCCGAAGCCGACCGACGCGCAGATCGACACCGCGATGACCGGCAACATCTGCCGCTGCGGCACCTATCAACGCATTCACCGCGCCATCCAGCGCGCGGCGCGCGGTTAAGGGGAGGACGCCATGACGCGACACGACATGACAGTCACGCGGCGCCTCTTCCTCAAGACCACGGCTGCCGCCGGCGGCGGGCTGATGCTCGGCGGCTTCGTGCCCGGCCTCGCGCCGGCGGCGGAGGCGGCGGGCGTGTTCGAGCCCAACGTGTGGGTGAAGCTCACCGCCGACGGCAAGGCCCGCATCATGCTCTCGATGCTCGAGATGGGCCAGGGCGTGATGACGGCGATGCCGATGCTGCTCGCCGAGGAGCTCGATATCGAGTGGGCCAGCATCACCACCGAGTGGGCGCCCGCCGACGCGCGCTACGGCAACCCGAACTTCGGCGGTCAGCAGCTCACGGCCGGCAGCAACAGCACGCGCGGCATGTGGAAACTGCTGCGCGAGGCCGGGGCCACGACGCGCGCGATGCTCGTCTCGGCCGCCGCGAAGGACTGGGGCGTGGCCGAGAGCGCGTGCTCCACGCAGAAGGGCGTCGTGGTGCACACCGCCAGCGGACGCCGCGCCACCTACGGGTCGCTGGTGGACAAGGCGGCGGCGCTGCCGGTGCCGAAGAACGTCCCGCTCAAGGACCCGAAGGCGTTCACGCTGCTCGGCACCGACGTCCCGCGCCTCGACATCCCGGCCAAGGTGAACGGGTCGGCCGAGTTCGGCGCCGACGTCAAACGGCCCGGGCTGCTGGTGGCGCGTGTGGTGCGCTGCCCCGTGTTCGGCGGCAAAGTGGCCAGCTTCGACGCCGACAAGGCGAAGGCGGTGCCCGGCGTGAAACACGTCGTGCAGATCAGCACCGGCGTCGCGGTGGTGGCCGACGGCTACTGGGCCGCGTCGCAGGGCGTCAAGGCGCTGCAGGTCACGTGGAACGAGGGCCCGCTGGCCAACCTGAGCTCGGCCGAGATCACGAAGCGCTACGCGGAGCTGGCGGCAAAGCCGGGTGTGAGCGCGCGCAACGACGGCAACTTCGACACCGCGTTCGCGAGCGGCGCCAAGAAGATCGAGCGCGTGTTCGAGGCCCCGTATCTCGCGCACGCGTGCATGGAGCCGATGAACTGCACGGCCCACGTCACCGCGGAGCGCTGCGACGTGTGGGCGCCGACCCAGTCACAGACGGCCACGCAACAGGCCGCCATGGTGGCATCGGGGCTGCCCCAGCCCAAGGTGTTCGTCCACACCACGTATCTCGGCGGCGGTTTCGGCCGCCGCGGCGAGGCGGACTTCGTCACCGACGCCGTGGAGACGTCGAAGGCCGTCGGCGCGCCGGTGAAGGTGATGTGGAGCCGCGAAGACGACATCCAGCACGACTTCTACCGCCCCGTCACCTACGTGCGGATGTGGGCGGCGGTCGATGCCGCCGGCAATCCGACCGCCTGGATGCAGCGGATCGTCCAGTCGTCGCTGATGAAGAAGCTGAACCCCGATTCGCTGAAGCAGATGGGCGGCGTGGATCCGATCTCGGTCGAGGGCGCCTCGTCGCTGCCCTACGACATTCCCAATCTGCGCGTGGAATACACCGAAGCCGATCCGGGTGTGCCCTACGGGTTCTGGCGCTCGGTGGGGAGCTCCGTGAACGGCTACGTCACCGAGGCGTTCATCGACGAAGTGGCGGCGGCGGCCGGCAAGGATCCCTACGAGTTCCGCCGCGCGCTGCTGAAAAAGCATCCGCGCCAGCTCGCCGTGCTCGACATGGTGGCCGAGAAGGCCAACTGGAAGTCGCCGGTGCCGGCGGGCCGCGGCCGCGGCATCGCCGTGCACGAGTGCTTCGGCTCGATCATCGGCCTCGTGAGCGAGGTGTCGGTGACGAACGGCAACGTCCGCGTGCACAAGAACGTGTGCGTCGTGGACTGTGGCTGGGTGGTGCACCCCGACACGATCAAGGCGCAGATGGAGGGCGGCCTCGCGTACGGGCTCACCGCGGCGCTCAAGGGCGAGATCACCCTCAACAAGGGGCGCGTGGTGCAGAACCACTTCGGCGACTACCAGCCGCTCCGGCACGCCGAGATGCCGCAGACCGATGTCCACATCATGCCGAGCGTCGAGGCCCCCGGCGGCATCGGCGAGCCGAGCACCGCGGCCATGGCCGGGGCGCTCGCCAACGCCGTCTACGCGGCCACCGGCAAGCGCGTGTACAGCCTGCCCATCAAGCCGGCGATGTTCCGCGGCGGCACGGCGTAGCTGCAGGGCGGTCTGAAGCCCTCCCTCTACATTCGTACCGCGTAACGATTGGTCAGGTAGGCCAGGTAGGTCAGGTGGGCCGACCTACCTGACCCACCCGACCCACCCGACTCAGAAGTCGATCTGCGCTGATACCTTCGCAAACCGCGGCGTCAGCACGCCCGTCGGGCGCGGGAACGGCAGCAGCGCGCTGTAGGCGGGGTTGTAGGTGAGCGCCGGGTTGGCGTTGAACAGGTTGTAGACGTCCACGCCGACGTTCGTGCGCGTGCGCCCCAGCCGGACGATCTTGGCAATCCGGAAGTCCACCTCGTTCAACCGATCGCCATAGAGCGTCCCCGGCTCGATCAGGTTCACCACCACGCTGCCGCCCGGCGCCGAGAGATTGCGTCCGAGCTGCCCCGACACCATCGCGTTGGTCACCGTGAAATTGGCCGACAGCGGCGCGCCCTGCTCGCTCCTGAAGGTGCCGCTCACGAGCACGTCGATCTTCGGCACCGTGTAGGCCGCAAGACCGGTCACGCGCGTCGTGAACCCGGTGGACGTGTGGCAGTACGGGAACACCGGGCTCGCGTACACGTTGCCCGGACCGCTGGCATTGGCGGGCGTGACGAAGTTCAGTTCCGGATTGACGTCGCGGATGCCGCACAGGTCGCGCACGGTCTGCCCCGTGAGCAGGCCGCCCTGCACGGTGAGTCCGCTGGCCGGCCGCGCGGTGACGTTCAGCAGCAGCCCGTTGTAGTGCTGGTACCACTCGCCGAAGTTCTCGGCCTTGGTGTAGTAGTCGTTGACCTGCCCGAACTTGGCCGGCACCACGTCGTAGAGGTTCGAGATCGTCTGGCCGCCGCCGCCCGGCAGGCGCGGGTCGCTGGGCGCGGTGATGCTGAACTGGGTGTAGTCGGCGGGCACCGTCGCCAGGTTGTCGTCCACGAAGAAGTTGTCGAGCCAGCGGCGGAAGTACCCGAGCTCCACCGACACGCGCGGCAGCACCTCCTGCTGGATCGAGACGCCGAACTCCCAGTCGGCCGGCCGCACGCCCCACCCCTTCAGCGCCTCCGGATCGAAGTTGCGGCTCAGCGTCGCGGTGCCGAAGTTGCGGTCGCTGATGGCGCCGCAGAAGTCCCCGCCCGCCGCCCGGTTGTCCTGGGCGTCGGGACTGTTCAGATTGCAGTCGGGAATGTAATTTCCGTTGTCGGTCCAGCCGCGCGTCACCGGAGGCCGCCCCAGCTCGGTGCTGCCGGCCATGCGCGACGTCGGGTTGGTGATCGAGTAGTTGCCGTTGTTGTTGCTGGCGGCGTCGAGATACCGGCCCAGGTTCACTTTGAGCGCCGTCTTGCCGTTGCCGAACACGTCATACGCGAGGCCGAGCCGCGGCGAGATGTCGTTGTAGCCCACGACGCCCGCGGTGACCGGAAACACGATAGGCGTCGGCAGGAAGCGCGTCGGACCGACGATCTGCTCGGGCGAATAGCTCCAGGCGTGATCGAAGCGCACCGCGCCCTGCAGCGTCATGCGGCCGAGCGACCACTGTTCCTGCGCGTAGACCGCGTGATAGCGGGTGCGCAGCTTGCGCAGGTTGGAGTGCAGCGTCAGCGTGATCAGGTTCGGGATGCCGTTGTTGAGGCGGTACGCCACCTTCTCGTCGTTGGTGAAGTACTGCTCGTCGTCGGCGTAGAAGGTGCCCTGATACCCGAACTTCATGTTGTGCGCGCCGGTGACGTAGGTGCCCGACGCGTTCCAGTTGTGCTGCCCCATCCAGTGTGACGCCCAGTTCGCCGAGCGGTAGGTGAGGTTGGGGATGCCGCCATTGGCGGCGCACGACGGCGCGCACTGCTCGGTGACGCGTACCAGGCTGCGCGTCGGGTTGCCCGGCATCTCGTCGCCGCCCCACCGCGTGAGGTAGTCGCCGAAGCCGGCGGTGAGCAGGACGCGGTTGGTGAGCGGCGACGTCCACGTGAGCTGCTGCACGCGCTGAAAGCGGTTCTCGTAGGTGGCGGTCTCGGGCGCGGCGGTCGCCGAGCCGCCGTAGACGTACCCACCGCCTTCGGGCTGCGTGCGGCAGCCGTCGACGCTGGCCGCGTACGTGGCGCCCGTGCACGGCTTCTGCTCGTCCCAGTAGACGTTGAACTTGTTGCGCGGGGTGGCCTGCGCTGTCAGCCGCAGGCTCGCGACCGACCAGCTTGCGGCCGTGCGCGATTGGCGGGTGGCGTCGGCTGCGTAGGTCCACTTCGTGGGGTCGCCGGCGTTCTTGTTCGCGAGCATGCCCGACACCGACGAGTGCGCTCCCTGATTGCGGAGGTTCAGGAAGTACCACAAGCGATCCTTCTTGATTGGGCCGCCGATGCCTCCGGTGAAGTCCCACAGCTTCAACAGGCGCCCCGGCGTCCCCAGCCCGGCGGCCTGCAGTTCCGGCGTGTAGTTGCTGTCGACCATGCTCCCGCCCACGCCAGCCAGGAAGACGGAGCCGCGCACGCTGTTGCCGCCGGTCTTCGGCACGACGCTCAGCGTCGGCCCCGACACCTCGGCCTCGCCGAGGCCGGCCGACACGGTGAACATGATCTCCTGCGCGTTGGCGATGTCGGCGTTGTAGCCCGACACGCCACCGCCGTTGCGGGCCGCGCCCACGCCGAGCCCGTCCACCTGCAGCCGGCCCTCGTTACCGTTGCGGCCGCCCGGCGTGCCGAACACCACCATGCCCGGCGTGGACTGCACGTTGGCGGGCGAGGAGCCCTGCGTCTGGATGGCCGGCACCAGCAGCATCACGCCGCTGTAGCCGCGCGCGGTGGGGATCGAGCCGAGCGTTTCGCTGCTGATGGTGGCCTGGCGGCGCACGCTCTGGACGTCCACGATCGGCGTCTCGCCGGTGACGGTGACGGTTTCTTCGATCGCGCCCACGCGGAGGTCGGCGTTCACCGAGGCCGTGGCCACGCCGGTGAGCTCGATGCCCTCCCGCTTCACCGTCGAGAAACCGGGCAGCGTGAAGGTGACCACATAGCTGCCGGCGCGCAGATCGACGATCTGATACCGGCCGCTGCTGTCGGTCACGGCCGTGCGCGCCTTCTCGATGAGCACGCTGCTCGCCGCTTCCACCGTGACGCCGGGCAGCACCGCGCCCGACGTGTCACGGACGAGACCGGCGATCGTAGCCTGCGCGAAGGCCGCGGAGGGAAGGAGGACGGCACCGATCGCGGCGCCGAGGAACCACGCGAACAACCGGGGGATCATGCGCACGACCGCCTCCATTCGATGCCGACGCCCGCCCGGAGGGCGGGCCGGTAGACACTGCCTGGCGAGGCGGAGCCCGCCTGCTCGTCAGTCCGAGGCGCCGCCTCGCCTTTCGGCATCCGAAAACTCGGTGGTGAGCTTATAGCTCCAATGGGGTAGGAGGTAAAGCCGAAACTTGAGGGGCTGGAGGTTAGGTCAGGTGGGTCTGGTGGGTCAGGTGGGCCGGGTAGGTAAGAGCTTTCCCTACCTGACACACCCGACCTACCTGACCTACCTGACCGCCGGTTCTTAGACTCCCGCCACCGGTCCGACGTACGCGATCAGGCGGCCGGCGACGATGGCGCCAAACCAGCACACGAGCGACACCCACGCCAGCGTCTTGGCCCCCGGCGGAACGGGGCCGTTGTCGAGCACGGGGTTGCGGAACACCTTGCGCATCCGCACCAGGGCGACCACACCGACGGCCACGAACACCAGTTTGATCCAGAAATCGAGGTTGACGGCGCGCGTCGTGGCGTCTGCGCAGAACAGGCCGATGCCGGTGAACGCGTTGACGCCGAAGCCAAACCACATCATCGGGTAAAGGCGCTCGAGCGGCTTGATGGCTCCTCCCTTGGGCCACAAACCGAGGAACGCGAAGCTGATGAGCGTCGAGCCGCCGGCCACCATCGACATGCCGAGCGTGTGCGAGAAGAGGAACATGGGAAACGCCATCAGCGATCCCGACTCGCGAACCCACTGGCTGAAGAACAGCGTCTCCAGCCACTCAAAGAACGCCATGATCAGCGGCCCCCCTCGGAATCGTGACGTTCGGCGTTCCGCTGCACGAAGAATCCAAGCGCCACGGCCACGAGCGTGACGCACAGCACCACCAACGCGACGGTAAAAGCCAACTGCATCGGTTCCCCTCGTCCTGACGTTCCGCCTAGAAGGCGTTGCCGATGAACGGCAGCATGCTGCCCCAATACATGACGCCCACCCACAGGAAGAGCGCCGACACCGCCAGGAACTTCGAGAGCTGCGGCGCGGGCCGCCCGGTGTCCACGCGCCAGCCCGCATCGAACGTGAAGTAGAGGACGTTGGCGCCGGCGAGCATCAGGAAAATCAGCTTCCAGTAGAACGACGGGTTGTCGAAGTACTGCTGCGGCGCGGCGATGAAGAACAGCATCCCGGTCAACGTGTTGATGCCGTAGCCGATCATGCCCCACGGCAGCAGCCGTATCAGCACCCTCGACGGCAGCCCCGGCATGAACCCGAGCAGCCGCAGGTTGATCACCGACAGCACGCCGATGAGGAGCGTCAGCCCGACGAAGTGCAGCGTCTCGGCCGTTACCCACGTCCACGGCGTGTCGCGCACGTAGTTGCCGATGGTGCGCGCGAGCGGGCCGATGGCGGTCACGCTCTCCAGCTCCGGACGGATCTCCGTGTGCCGGATCTCGCCGCCCAGCTTGGCGGCGCCCGCCACCAGCGCGAACGACACGGTGCCGAAGATGAAGATCACGGCGGTGGCCGCGTGGGAGAGCGCGCCCGTGCGGCGCATCGACCAGAGCCCCAGAAACGCCAGGGCGCCTGTGATCTGAATCGCCACCAACGCCAGGAAGGCGGCCCCCTCGTGGGTCTCCACGGCGGACTGGGTCATGTCCTCCATGGTTTGGATGGCATTCCACGCCGCGTTGCCCGTGGCGTAGGTGGGAATCGTAATGAAGGCGATGCCGACCATGAGCGTCAGGCTGGCCTGCTTGATGTGATCGCTCTTCGCGATGAACGAGGCGACGAAGAAGCTCAAGGCGACGATGAAGCCGATCGTCGGCACATGGTTCAACAGCAGATGGAGATGCGTCGTATCCATAGGATTCAGTCCCGGGGTCGGGCTACGGAAGGAATGCGCGTGGAGCGAAGTGAGGACTGACTCGCCGACCCGGTCAATGCGTCGGCGATTCTAGTGCCGAACGGCCTAGAAGTCTACTGACGAGGCGTTCAGATTCCCGTCAGATTGCGCTCAGGGAATCAGCACGACCGGCGCGCGCCAGAACGCCGCCTTCCGGCCGCCCGGTTCGAGGACGGTCACCTGACAGTCGTAGCGGCCGGGCGCAATGCCCTGGAGCGGAATGCTGAAGCGCAGCGGCACGGCCTTGGACCGCGCGTCGAGCCCCTCGGTCACCTGCATGGGCTGCGTCTCGAACGCCTTCACGTCGCCCTTGTAGAAGGTGACGAACGCGACCAGCGGCTGCGTCTCGGTGGCGCCCCGCTCGTAGGCCTGCAGGTAGACGTAGAGATCCCGGGCCGTGCTGAAGACGCGCGTCACGCTCGGCACCACCTTTTCGCCCTGGAACACCAGCGGGTTGGTGGCCTGCGCCTGGGTGCTGAGCGAGTTCTTCACGGTGTGCAGTTCCTCGCCGAACGGCACGCGCTGGCTGCTCAGCACCACCGAGCTGATGGGCAGGCGCACCTCCTCGCGATTGAGATTCGGAATCGTGAACGAGGTCTGATACGTGCCCAGGCGCCCGGCTTCCGCGTCGCGCGCCAGGAACTTGATCACGTACTGCCCCGGCAGCAGCGTGAAGCCGGTTTCGTACTGAATCGGCCGCGCCGCCAGTTCGGTGGCGTTGCGATCCGAGATCGGAATGTCGAGCTTGTCGCGGACGTTCTGGATGGTGATGCCGTAGTTGTCCTTCACCTCGCCGATGAAGTCCAGCAGCGTGCGCTGGGCGCCGCGCCGCCGCGCCAGCGCGAGCTCGCTGCCGGGAATCTTCACGTGCACCGGCACGAAGTACTCGGCGCGATTGAGCTGGAAGTAGTTCAGCTCCATCGCAATCGTGATGTCCGTCACCGGGTTCTCGAGCATCAGCGCTTCTTCGAGCTGCCGCTCGCGCTCCACCCCGTTCAGCCGCGCCCACTCCTTGTCCGCGAAGTAGCCCGCGCGATAGGCCAGCTCCCCTTCGCGTCCGTTGGCCAGCGTCACTTTGAGCCGGCGGAATTTGCCGTCGGAGGCCGCGTGCGTGCTGTAGAAGCCGATGATGTAGTAGCTCGTCACCGCCTGCGCGGCCGAGACGATGCCGGCCGACAGGTCGTTGTTGTCGAAAGTCGGCGTCCCGCCGGTGTCCTTGGCCAGGGCAAAGAGCGTGTCCTGCGAGCGCTGGAACTGATTCGACACGTTCATCGCCATCTGGCCGGTGAACATGGCCTGGCCGCCGGGCGACCGCTGCGTGGCGTCGCCGAGCGGCGACAGCGCCACCAGGCCGCGCGCGTCCACCGGATTGATCGTGACGTTGGCGCGCACCGCCGCGTTGGTCGTGGCGCGAAGCTGCGCCGTGTTGTCGTTGCCGTTGAGGCGCAGCCCGCTGCCGAAGTAGATGAGCGTCTTCTGCTCGGGGAACGGCCGCAGCATGGTGACGGCGGTCTGCAGCGCCGCCAGCTGACGATCGGTGTTGAAGATGTTGAACTCGGCGTCGCCCTGGCCGAAGGCCGAGGACTGATCGGGCTCGTCGCGCACGCCGTCGCCGTCCTTGTCCTCGCCGTACACGAGCACGTCGATCACGTTGCGGATGACGGCGCGATCGGCGGTGAAGTCCTGCTTGATCCGGACCGCCCCGCCCTCGTAGGTCATGACCGCCATCAAGTCCGACGTGGTCATCTGCGACGTCACATATTTGGTGGCCGCCTGGTAGGCCCGCAGCTGATCTCCGATCGGCATCGCCGACAGGTCGAAATAGATGATCAGCAGGCGCTTGTTGCGATACTTCGTGTCCCCCGCCACGGGCGGGGCAAACTGGGCATTGGTGACGGACGCCACCTCGGGCGCCGCCGGGGCGGCGGGCGCAGCGGCGGCGGGCGCGGCCGCCTCCAGCGTGGGAGCCGCCTCCGTGGCGAGCCGCTGGAACTCCACGAACGCGATGTCCTGCGGCTGTCCGTCCTCGGTGATGACGAAGTCCTGCGCGGTGAGCCCTTCGACGGGCCGCCCGTCCTTGTCCTTCACGCTGACCGTGGTCACGATCAGGCGCGTGCTCGAACGGAAGATCGGTTGATCGGGCGCCGGCGGCTGTTGCTGCTGGCTCTGTTGCTGGGCGGATGTGATGACGCCAAGACACGCGGCGAGCGCGGCGGCGACGGCAAGATGGGGGATGCGGCGCGTCATTAGAAGCGGACCCTCAGGCTGCTTTGAATCCTGCGCGGCTGGTTGATGGCGCTCGGCAGCCCGAACTGCGGGTTGCCGACGATCGTGTTCACGCTGGTATACACCAGGCGGTTGAGGACGTTGGTGGCGTCGATGCGCCAGTCGATGTTGAAGCGATCGCCCCACCGGAAGGTGCGGCCCACGGCGGCGTTGAGCGAGAACTGCTGCGGTCCGCGCGCCGAGTTGCGGCCGGCGTCGCCCCACTCGCCGGCGGCGGGCGCCCCATACGCGAGCGGGTTCAGGTAGTAGTCATCGGGCGCGTCCGTCGACGCGCCGGTGAGCCGCCCCCGGATGCTGCCCACGTAGCCGGTTCCCGGCACCGGCACCAGGTACATAGGTGTGAGCGGCAGCCCGCTGCCAACGGTGAGCTGCGCGACGAACGTCCAGTCCTTGAGCAGCCGCCCCTTGAGACCGTCCACCAGTGTGCCGCCCGTGAGTCCGGCGCCGGTGGTGTACTGCGCCTGCGCCGTGAACTGATGGCGCTGGTCGAAGTTCGACGGCGCGCGCTCGGCGTCGAGGTCGAGCCAGTTCTGCGCGATGGCAAAGCCCGCCAGGCTCGCGCCGCCAAAAGCCGTGGCGTCGTCGGTAGCCTTGGCGAGGGTGTACTGCCCCGACGCGGTGAAGCCGTTGCGCAGGCGGCGGCGCAGCTGCAGCTGCGCGGCGTTGCGCTGGGACGTGCCGTCCGACGTCAGGTAGACGAATCCTGACGGGCACGACGCGCAGGGATTGACGCCGCCGATCGGATAGGTGTTCGGCAGCACCTGCTGCATCAGGTGCGTGCCGCGCGAGCCGAGATAGGTGGCGATGACGGTGAGCGACGACGGCAGGTCGCGCTGCACCGACGCCTGCCAGTTGTGCGCCGAGCCGACTCGGAACGCCGGGTCCACCGCGAAGGTATTGACCGGCGACGCCGCCAGCTGCAGGAACCCGGTGGCCAGCGTCAGCGGCAGCGCGGCGGAGGTCTGCGCCGTCGAGGTATTGGACAGCGGCGGCTGCTGCGCCATGAGCAGCGCGATCGACTGATACACCGACTGGTTGCGGTAGATGCCGTAGCCGGCGCGCACGACCAGCGACGAGCCCGGGATCGGCCGCCACGCCATGCTGACGCGCGGCTGGATGCCGCTGCGATCGGACCGCAGCAGGCCGTCGGACGCCACCACGGCCTCGGCGCTCGTGAAGGTGGACGGCAGCGCCAGGTTCACCAGGCGGCCCTGCGCTTCGGTGATCGGCGACTCGTACTCCCAGCGGATTCCGAGGTTGAGCGTCAGCACGGGCGACACGCGGTAGTCGTCGTTGACGTAGGCCTCGATCACGTTCTGGCGGAACAGCTTGTCGGCGTTGCCGAAGGCGATCTGGCTCGTCTGCGGCAGGCCCAGCATGAAGTCGGCGACGTCAAACCCGGTGGCCGCTCCGGTGAAGCCGAAGTTCCCGCGCGCGTTCTGCTGGCTGAAGATGTCGAACAGCTGCCGGCGCGCGCCGCCGCCCATCGTCAGGCTGTGGCGGCCGCGGAACCAGAAGATTTCCGACCCGGCGCCCTGGGTCTTGTTGGTGTTGGCGGCGTACTGTCCGGTGCTCAAGCCGGCGATGCTCGTGAACGCCAGCGTCGGCGGCCCCCAGTTGGCCGGCGCCTGATTGTTGCCTTGGATGCCGGCGAGCCCCGAGACGTTCGCGACGTTGGAAAACGCCGGCGTCACGTCGTTGGTGCCGCGGACGAATTGATAGCGCGACCGCAGGAAGAGGAACTGGTTGATGCGGTGCGAGTGGTTCACGTCCAGATTGAGATTCGTGTTCTGGGTCGTGTCCACGAGCGAGAACAGATTGGCCGCCTCGACCGTGTTCCGCGTGTACGAGAGCACGCCCTGGAACTGCTCGCGTCCGTTGCGGAACTGGTGCTGGAGGCGGGTGGTGCCGGTATCCGATCGCGTCTTCACCGCCAGCAGCGCCTGGTAGTTGAAGCCGCCGCCGTCGGCGTTCGGCTGCGGGTAGTAGCCGAGCAGCGCCGCCGCCTGTGGGCTGATGCGATCGGCCGGGATGACGTTGCCGGCAAACGGCTGCCCGGTGGCCGGATCGACGACGCGCACCGGCTGCCCGAACGCATTGCGGCTCTGCGAGAAGTCGCCGCCCCGCTCGAGCGCGGTCGGCATGAACGCCGACTGCGTCGTGGCGTTGTGGTCCTGCACGCGCTGATAGTTGCCGAAGAAGTTCGGGCCGCGCCGCATCAGCCGCGGGATGCGGATGGGGCCGCCGAAGTTGGCGACGAAGTGCACGTCGTTGTACTGCGGCTTGGGCGCCGTCTGCCCGTTGAACGTGAACGGGCGCGAATCGAACGCCGAGTTGCTGGTCAGCAGGCCGACGCCGCCGTTGTAGAGGCCGCGGCCGCCGGGCCGGTTGTTGCCGAACGCGCGCGCCTGCGCAAACGGCGAGGCGGCGCCGTTGTTGACGCTGCCGTTGATCAGGAGACCGTCGGCCGCGGCCGCGGCGTTGGCGTTGCCGCCGGCGTTACCGCCGGCGTCGTCGCCGTCATCGCGGAACGGACTGCCCGCGGCCGCGGCGGGCGCCGCCACGGCGTTGGGATTGGCGGCGGCGCGCTGGAAGCCGCCTTGCGGCCCTGGGCCGGCGCCGCGGCCGCGCGCCGCGGCCGGCGCGTTGCCGCCGCCGTTCGACGACGCGGCGTTGCCGTTCCGCGTGGCCGGCGTGGCCGTGCCGGACGGGCGTGCCGCCGCGGCCAGCGGCGGCTCCGCCGCCTGCTTCGGCAGTCCGCGAGTGATCTCGTCGAGCGGCAGCAGCGCGAGTTCCACCGGCGGCGGCGGCGCGTCCGGCGGAATCTTGATCTCGCGGGACACGGGCGTGAAGCCGAACATCTGCACGGTGACCGTCCAGACGCCCTCGGCGAGATCCGGGAAGCGGTAGACACCCTGCGGGTCCGACGCCGTCACCTTCTTGATCTCGGTGGCGTCCTGGCCGCCCGCGGGCTTGGTGGCCGTGACGGTGGCACCGGGAACCGGCTGGCCGTTGAAGGTGACCTGGCCGATCAACTCGGCGGCCCAGGCTGGCGCCGCGAGGACCCATGCCGCGACGGCGGCGCACACGAACAGCCTGCGTACGCTCATATCCGGGCCCACGCCCACGCCCCTGGGTTCATTCTCGTCATGCCTCTTCTTCACGCGATGGGTTTCGCGCCGTCTAGTCTGGCGTCGGCTGAGAGACCTTGTCGACGACGAACATCGTCACCGGCCCACGCGTGGCGTCGAGCTTCAACCCGAGCTGTTCCTGCAAAGCCGTGGTGAGCGACGGCCCGTTCGGATCGATCGGCGGCAGCGCCGGGGCGCCGGGCGGCGCGCCGCCAGGCGGTGGCGCGGGAATCTGATCCGGCGTGTAGGTCACCTCGAAGTCGTAGTTGCCCTCGAGACCGGTCTTGTCGAGCACGGTGCGGCTGAGGTTCTGCGACAGGAAGTTCGCCAGCTGGCTGAGGGGAATGCTGCCGCCAGCAAGAGTCCCCGGCCCGACGCGGAACCCGCACACCATCTTTTCTCCAAACGCCGGCGGACCGGGTGGCGGTCCACCGGGCCCGCCGGGGCCGCCGCCGCGGCGCGCCGCGAAGAGGGCCGCGCAGTCGGTGGTGGACTTGGTCAGCTTGGGACCCAGGTTGCCGCCCGGGCGCGTGACCAGGTGGTACATCGGCATTTCCTTGGTCTCGTTGTGGTACACGAGCCCGAACCGATCGGCGAGCAGCGACCGCATCATGTATTGGATCGGGCCGACTTGACCGGGCTGTGTCGGCGCGATGTCGCCGTCGGCCTTGGCCGTAATATCGAAGCGTTCGGAAGTGCCCCAACCCGGCACGCCCTCTACCTGGAACGGCTGCACCTGGAAGGCGAACTGCAGGAGCTGACGCAGCGGCACGTTCTCTGCCGTGAAACGGCCGCCCGGCAGCATTCCGAAGCGGATCAAGTTTTGACCGGACTTGTTCGGCTTGACGGCCGCCACTTCGAACGACGGCAGCGGGTTGGGCGGCGCCGGGGGGCCTTGGGCCTCGAGGGCCGGCATCCTCACGATGCCAGCAAAGATGGCAGCGGCCAGAGCAGCGGCCGGGAGGGACCTTCTCATACAACCTCGATTCCGCCCGCCCGGAGGGCGGGCAAGTAGGCACTGCCTAGCGAGGAGGAGCCTGCGCATCTCCGGGGCGAAGCCTCGCTAGGGTTACGAACGTTACGAGCAAAGGTTCACCCACGCCGCGCCGGTTTGCCCGATTAGACACCGGCGGCAGCGAAATGGTTGGCCTTCAGAAGCGTGCCAATTCGGGAACCGGCCGCTGAATCTCGTCGATCGCGATGGCCGGCGCGTCGATCGTGGTCGGCACCAGCTTCAGCCCGAGCTGCGATTCGAGCGCCTCGGGTACCGATAAGAAGCCCGCGAGGCGCAGCGCCGGGGCAAGCGACGGCGTCAGCGCCATCACGATCGCCGCCGGCTTGAAGTACTCGAGCGAGACGTCGTACGGCCCTTCGAGCCCGGTCCGGTTCACCACCTCGAGCCGCGCCGATGGCGCGAGCTGATACAGAAGCCTGGCGGCGAACTCGTCCATCGTGGTGCCCATCACGCGGTCGGAGCTGATGCCGCCATCCCAGACGCCGCACATCGCCGTGCGCTGCCCGAACGGCAGTGCCGGGATGATCGGCGCACCGGCCCCGACCCAGGCCTTCTGATCGAAACACTCGCCGGTGGCCGGCTGCAGGTTGGGGCCAAGCGCGCCGTCGGGCCGCGCGATTTCGAGCGCGAGCGCCGGCACCTCGGTCGTCGCCTCGTGCACGCGCAGCGCGAACCGTTCCTCGAGCAGCTGGCGCACGATGGCCGGCGTTTCATCCGCGCTCGGCACGTGATCCACGGTCGTCGTCAGGTCGAACGAGTCGGCGTCGAGCCACGCGGGCCCGCCGACCACCCGTGACGTGGGCAGCTGATACGCGTAGCGAACGAGGTCGCGCGCCGTGAACCCGCGGATCGACATCTGGCCCGAGGGATGATCGAAGACCATGCGCCACGCCGCGCCGCTGGCGCCCTCGACCTCGGCGGGGGCCACGGGCTGACGCGCCACGAGCAGCTGCAGCGCGCCGGCGCCGACAATCAACACGAGGGCCAGCGCCAGCGTGAAGGTGACGCCGCCGCGCGGCGCGTGCACCGCCGGCGGCGCGAGCACGCGGGCAACGCGGCGCAGCAGCGGCCCGCCGGTGGCGGCCAGCGAGAGCGCCGGCTGCGTGACGCGCCAGCTTTCGAGCTCGGCGAGCGCCGACGCATAGGCATAGGCGTCTCCCGAGATCGCGAGCGCCACGTCGTCGCAGCAGTGCTCGCGCTCGGTCCTGATGCGCGACGACACCCACCACACCGCGGGGTGATAGAAGAGCAGCGTCTCGGCGATCGTCTGCGCGAAGTTGACCACGGCGTCGTGCCGCCGGACGTGCGCGAGCTCGTGCGCCAGAATCGCCCGCACCTGCTCCGGCGTCAGCCCCGCCAGCGCGGCGATCGGCAGGAGCACGACCGGCTGCAGCCAGCCGACGACCACCGGGCCGTCCACGAAGGCCGCGTCCACCACGCGGACCACCCGCCGGAGCCCGATGTGCCGGGCCAGCCGGCCGCTCACCTCCTGCCACCGTGATGCCGGCAGGGCGCGCGCCGACTGCTGCAGCCGCCGGACGCGCCACCAGCCCCCCGCCAGCCGCGCGAGCAGCAGGCACACGCCGGCCAGCCAGACCCCGACGAGCGACGGCAGGACGAGCGGACCCATGGAGGCGTTCGTGCCGGTGGACGGTGTCACGACCTGCTGGCGTATCCCGATGAGGAGGCGGTCGTGTTGCGGCGGCGCCGTCGGCGTGACGCGGAGGAACACGCTGCGGCGCACCGGCGCCACCGGCTCGACGCCGGCCGGAGCCGACAGCAGCCGCCACGCGGTGGCACCCGGCAGCAGGAGCATCGCCGCGAGCGCCAGGCATGCCACGGCGTACCGCGATTGCGGTGCCGCGTGGCGCAGCAGGTGCAGCGCGATGGCCGCCGCGAGGCCCACGAGCGCCCCCTGCCACGCGAAGTGCACGAGCGTCCAGCCCACGAGGTGAATGGCGTCATTCATTTGCGGCCTCCGCGGTGTTTGTCGAGCAGCTTCCGGATCTCGGCGAGCTCGGCGGGGGTGGCCTTCCCTGCCGACAACGCCTGCAGCACCAGCTTGGCGGCCGACCCGTCGAAGACGCGATCCAGCAGATCGGTCACGAGCTGCTTCTGCGTGTGGGCCTCGGATTCCGCCGGCTCATAGACGTGGGTGCGGGCGCGCTCGTCGCGGACCACCAGCCCCTTGTCGGTCATGATCTGCAGCAGCTTGAGCACCGTCGTGTAGGCGCCCTCGCGTCCCATCGATTCGGCCACTTCGCGTACGGTGCTCGGTCCGCGCGTCCACAGCACGCGCAGGATGCCGAGCTCGGCTTCCGTGGGCTTCTTGCGATCCGCCATGCGGAGGAGTGTCTACGAAGTTTGTCGTAGATGTCAACGACGGTCTTCGTAGAGACGGGGACCGCGACCGCCAGAAAATGGCTGAGCTGGAGCCGGAGATCCTCTGCTCGAACCGAACGCGCCTATTTCCTGGTCCAGCCCGATCGCCAAACGGGTTCGTTTTCGAGGGCGCCGTCGTTTCATACGTAGCGGAGATCTGAGCCATAATCCGCCCGCATTCACTCGCGTTCCACGAGGTCCTTATGACATCGCAGAGCCTTGGCGCCCCCCGCCTGCGTCTCCTCGCCCTCATCTGTGCCGCTCTGACGTTCGCTGCCGCCGTGAGTACGGCGGACGCGCAGCAACAGACACCGCGCCGAGGCGGCGCGCCCGCCACACCACGCCCGGCGACGCCGCGACGCGGGGCACCGCCGCCGGCAACGCCTGCGCCGGCCAAGCCGGCTCCCGCCGAAGTAAAGAAGGTGGAGCCTCCGCCACTGCCGGACGCGCGCTTCCGCACCGTCTATACCGCCGGCGATCAGAAGACCGACACGGTGATGTTCGTCAAGGGGCCGCGCAAACGCTACGAGTTCCAGGAAATGATCCTGATCGATCAGAGCGATCAGAAGCGGATGCTCCAGGTGAGCGTGCCGGCGAAGACGTATCTGGTGATTGCGACCGACGGCACCATGCCGGCGATGCCGGCAATAGCGGGCATGCCGCCAGCCGCGCCGCCCAAACCGCCGGGCGTCGTCAACATCACGACCACGATCACGGATACGACCGAACGCAAGACTGCCTTCGGCCGCCAGGCCCGTCGCGTGAAGACGGTGATGGACATCGAGCCCATGCCGGGCGCGTGCGACGCGTCGAAGCAGCACATCGAGACCGACGGCTGGTACATCGATCCGCCACCCGCGCTCGCCGGGCAGGAAACACTGAAGCCGCCGTCGCAGCCGCAGGCGCAGCAGACATGCGCCGACGAGATCAAGGCCACCATGAGCGGCGACGCGAAGCTGCTCGGATACCCGATCGCGTACACGACGACGATGACGGGCGCAGACGGGAAGCCGGTCGTCGCGAGCATGGAAGTGACCGAGCTCGAGATCACGACGCTCGACGCGGCTCTCTTCGAGCCGCCCGCCGGCTTCACCGCGGCGGGCAACCCGTTCGATCTCTCGAAGGCGCTGAGCGACGTCAGCGAAGCCAGGCTGGTGGCGGCCGACACGGCGCCGCCCGCCGCGCCGCCGGCCAAGACGCCGGGCGTCGTACGGGTGGGCGTGCCCGAGTTCACCAACAAGACGAACATGGCCGTGGACACGCGCCGACTGCGCGCGAATCTGATCGACGAGCTGAAGGAGCAGAAGATCGACGCGGTGCCGATGGCCGCGGCGCCGCCCGCCGATCTGCAGAAGCGCGCGGCCGAACTCGGCTACGACTACATCGTGCTCGCCGACGTGACCGAGCTGAAGACCTCGAAGCCGGGACGTTTCGGCGGAATGATGAAGGCCGCCACGGGCGCGGCCACGGCTGGACGCGGCGGGGCCGCGGGCGCGATCGCGGGCGCGGCGGGTAATGCGGCGATGTCGAACGAGACCACCGAGGCGAGCCTCGCGATCAAGCTGGTTCAACCCGACGGCAAGCAGAAGATGTCCACCAACGCCAAGGGCAAGGACGGCGAGGGCTTCAATCTGAAGAGCGGTGTCGGCATCGCGAAGTTCGCGGGCGGGATGTACGTGAACATGATGATGCCCGGGCTCTTCTCGCGCTTCGGCAGCTACGGCTACGGCTACGGGCTGAACGGTCTCAGTGGCGTGAGCATGCTGGGCAATCCCGGCCTCTACCAGATGCAGACCCGAGGGCTTGGCGCGACGGTCGCGGGCACCGGCATCGACATGAGCGCCGGCGCCGCGTCGTATCTCATGCAGTCGGCGGTGAACATGAATGCCGCCAGCGCTCTCGTCGGGCTGCCCGGACAGGCCGGCCCGTCGTACGAGGAATCGCTGGGCGAGGCCGTGCAGAACACTGCGAAGGCGGTGCAGAAGGCGGTGCAGAAGTAAGAGCGCGCGCGAGCTCGGCCGCCGCGGCCCCACTCCGTAGCGTTCACCGTGTGGCGGCAGGTCTCATGACTGCCGCCACGACTTTCTTCTCCTCGCCGTACGGATCGTTCACCGCCGACCAGTCGTTGTTGATCACCATCGTCGCCCGGGTGGCGGTGTCGTACGCCGGCCACTTCGGGATGAGCGGATGGTTGGGGTTTCCGGTCGTCGCAAACGCCACCCACGCCGCAGCCATGCGGTCGCCGAGCGGCTTGAGCTCGGGCCCGCTCCCCACCTCCGCCGCGGCCATCTCGTAGTTCTCGAACACGAACGGGATGTCCATCGTGTGCATGGCGCGCAGCGCGCCGCCGCGCACGGGCGAGTACCACTGGAAGTAGTACTTGTAGACCGGCGCGCGCCGCTGCGCCGCCTTGCGATCGGCCTGAGTGTCGGTACCGGTGCGGAAGTTCGAGGCGTCGGTGGCGATGACGAGATACAGATCGAGGTTGCTCGCCTGGGGCCGGCCCTTGCGGTAGGCGGCAATCACGCGGGTCGCGCCGGCGTCGTCGCAGCGCAGCGCCTTCGCCACGTCCTCGCGCAGCTCTCCATCGGTCAGCGGATCGTAGATCTGCGACTCGTTCCAGGTGACTTCCGTCTCGGTCGATCCGATCAGCAGCGGGACGTCGGCGCCGTGCGGGCTGGCGGCGGGATCGAAAGGGTGCGCCGGCAGCGTGCGGCCGTCCACCACGGGCCCCCAGTTGAACCCCTGACCGCCCGCGCCGTTCAACAGATCGCGGAGCCGCCGCATCGGCACGGCCTGCAAGGCATCAACGCGGTCCTTGCCGACGTCGAGCGCGGCGAGCACGCGCGTCGCGGTGGCCGTGGCCTGCTCGCGCGTGATGCTGCGTACCTGCGTGCCGCTCATCGCGATGGCGCGATGGAAGAGCCCCTTGGCGGCTGGCATGCCGAAGAGCGTGCTCACCTTGCTGCCGCCGCCCGACTGCCCGAACACCGTGACGTTGTTCGGATCACCGCCGAAGTTCGCGATGTGGTCGCGGATCCACTCGAGCGCGGCCACGATGTCGAGCATGCCCGCGTTGCCGTCGGCGTAGCGCTCACCGGCAAGATCGCCGAGGTAGAGGAAGCCGAAGAGATTCAGGCGGTGGTTCAGGTGCACGAGCACGACGTCGCGCATGTTCACCAGGTTCTGCCCTTCGTACACCGTGAACCCCGACGACCCGGCCACGAACCCGCCGCCGTGCAGCCACACCATCACCGGGCGCTTGCGGCCGTCGGTAACCGACGGCGTGAAGACGTTCAGCACCAGACAGTCTTCGCCCTGCGGCTCGCTGCGGTCGAAGACGAACCATTCGGGCACGCGCGGGTTGGCGAGCTGCGGCGCGCGCAGGCCGATAGCGTTGACGTCGCGGACGCCGGTCCACGCCTGCGGCCTTCGCGGCGGCAGGAAGCGGTTGGCGCCCGCGGTAGACGCGCCGTACGGGATGCCGCGGAACGTGTTGACGCCCTGGAAGAAGAGGCCGCGCACGCGGCCGCTCGTCGTCTCGACGATGTTCGTCGGCCCACCAGCACGGGTGCTCTGCGGGAACGCGAGCGAAGGCGCGAGCGCCGCGCCTGCCGCTGCCAACGAAGAAGCGTGGAGAAAGGATCTGCGTTTCATATCCCAGGGCGGTCTGAAGACCGCCCTCTACGCACGGCCCTAAGCCCTAAGCCTTAAGCCCTAAGCCGGCTTACACGGCGCCGGGCTCCACTTCGCGCCGTTCGGCTCCTTCTTGAAGTGGCTGCTCGTCACGAAGTCCTGGTTCAGGTACTTCGCGTCCGACACGACCGTCGTCACCACGAGCCACTCGTCGTTGTTCGGCGCCTTGAAGCGGTCGAAGTATTCCGTCACCGTGGCGTTCTCGCTGTAGGGAACGCCGTTCTTCCGCAGCCAGCCGGCGGTCAGGTTGGTCGTGGTCACCCGCAGGTTGCCGAACCTCGGGATCTGCGGCGGGCCGCCGCCGCGCCCGGGCTGCGGCGCCGGCTCCCACTGCGCCACCGAATGCCCCTGCAGCGACCGCTGCGCGGGCGCCGTGCCGGCATCGAACCGCAGCAGGCGCGTCTGCTGACCGGCATCGGTCTCGATCTTGATGGTGCGGTCGTCCTGCCACGTGATGTTCAGGCGCGTCGGCATCCGCATCAGCCCCGCCGCTCCGTAGGCCAGGCACGAGCCGTCGCTGGCCGGATCCCACGCGTTGGCCACCTTGGTCCCTTCGGGGTTGAGCGGCACGCTCGCGACGTCGCCCTTCGGCGGCGTCACCATGCGCCAGCGCCAGTCCTCGTTGACGATTGCCACCCAGTAGCCGGTGAGGTCGATCGGCGCGCGGGCACGCGGCGTAGCCGGCGGCTGCGCGGCCGGCGCCACCGGCGGCTGGCCTTGCCGGCCCTGCGCCACCGCCTGCGTTCCTGCCGTCAGTACGAGCGCGAGCAGTGCGCCCGCGGCCGCTGCGGGGCGTGAGCCCCCGAACAATACCCCCGCCATTACTGCCCCTCCTTGGTCGCCACCGGTCCCCCGATGGTCTTATACACCGCTTCGACGAACGCGTCGGTGGTCCAGAAGCCCTGGCCCGCGCCGTAGCGTCCCTCGTAGTCACGCACCAGCCTGGCCGCTTTCACCTGCGCCAGCGTCTGCTTGCGCTTGGCGGCGTCCGCGAAACGGTCGCGGATGATGGTGGACATGTCGCGATATTCCACCACGTCCGCCTCGTCGGCCAGCCGTCCGTGGCCGGGAATCACGAAGGTGCCACCCTCCTGCTTCTTGCGCGGCACGGTGACGTCGATCGTCCGGTTGAGCGCCGCCAGGATGCCGCTGATGCTCCCGCCCTGCGCGACGTTGATCACCGGGAACGTGGTGTTGAGGTAGAGATCGCCCGCCACGAGCACGTCGGACTTGCGGAAGAACACCATCACGTCGCCGTCGCTGTGCGCGTGCGGCACGTGAATGAGCTGCACCGCCTCGTCGTTGAAGAAGATCTCGTGCTGGGCGCCGAAGAACGTCTCGGCCGGCGTGGCGTGCACCGGCAGCGGCGGCTTCACCTCGCCGAGACGGTTGCCGGCGTTCTCGTGAGCGATGATCTGCGCGAAGTTGGCGGCGGCCTGCCCCGCCTGCCCCGCGAAATTGCCCGCGATGATCGACCGGCCCGCCGCCGCGACTTTCGCGTTGCCGCCGGTGTGATCCGGGTGCGCGTGCGTGTTGATGATCCAGCGAATCGGCTTGTCGCCGGCGAGACGCTTGATCTCGGCGACCATCGGTTCGGCCAGCGCCTCGGTCATCGTGTCCACGACGAGCACCCCGTCGTCGCCGATCTGCACCGCCGCGTTGACGGAACCGCCGCCGACGAGCATCCAGACATTGCCCTGCACGCGGATCGACTGCACGGCCGGAGTCTGCCCGGCCGCCACGGTCATCGCCATCACCACGAGCCCGGCGATGCAGGCGAAGGGTCGCGGAGCCACTACTTGGCTCCCCCCGCGAACTTCTTCATGAACTCGGGCAGCGCCGTCTCCGCGCCGCCGCGGGTGGCCTCGACCGGAATGTTGTGCTTCTTCGCGTGGTCGTTCAGGAAGGGGTTCTGCCCCGGCAGGTGATGTGGCACCTCGCCCGCTTCCCTGGGCACTTCCACGGCGGGGCTGCAGGGGTACGGCGCCATCGTCACCTGATCGGTGAGAAGGAAGCCGTTGGTCTTGATAAGCGGCTCGCTCAAGTAGTACGGGTCCTCGATCATGTAGATGTGCGTGATGTAGTTGCCGTGGCGGATGAAGCGCTCGGTCATGGTGGCCTTGTCGCTGAGCGCCATGCCGTTGCGGCGGATCCACCCGGCCTTGAGGTGCGACGTCTTCACGACGAGCACGTTGTTGTCCCACTCGCCGGTGGAGAAGCCCTGCCAGGTGTGCGCCGCGAAATCGGGCGGATGCGGGCGGCCGTCCATCCAGATCTCGCGCTCCTGCTCCTGCCACTGGATGTGGGTGATGAGCTTGATCATCTGCTGCGTCGCGTCGTTGTAGACCGGCGTGATGCGCAGGTTGCCGACGCCGCGGAACCCGTAGGTGGACGGATGCGGCTTGCACTGGTGCTCGGGCAGCGTCAGGAGCGAGGCGTCCCACGTCTCGCCACGAAGGCGTTGCGCGTCGGTGATCGGCAGGCCGGCGTAGTCGCCGACCTCGGGGCCGGGCACGCGTTCGATCTGGTCCTCGTGAAAGATGGGCGCCCAGATGCCCGTGAGATCGACCTGCGCCGACGCGGCGCCCGCCGTCCCGATCAGCACCGCCGCCGCCAGCAGTACTGTCACAGAGATTCGGTGCATAGGCCCTCCCGCGAGGCGAAATCTTAGTGCGCCGGAATGGCGAAGTCTACGCGCGGCGCACATTATGACGGTTATTGGCGGGGCGAATCGCAGGCTCGGGTCAGATCTACCCGATTCCGTAGCGGTCGCGCAGGACCTGCAGGTGATGGCGCACGTGTCCCGCCATCACGTAGGCGAGGGCCCGGACCGTAATCGGCTGGTTGTCGCCCAGGCCGCCGGCCTGCCACTGCGGCTCTTCGAGCCGCCGCAGCATCTGGAGGTTGGCGCGGCGCAGGGCGACGAACTCGTCGGCGAGCTCACGGAGCGGCACGGCGGCGAAATGCCCGTGCGGCGTCCACGTCACCTCGTCGAAGCCCGGCAGCGACACGGCGTTGAAGCGGCTGAACGTCAGCGCACGGTAGGCGAATACGCGCTCGCCGTCGCCGACGTGTCCAAGCAGCTCGCGCACCGACCACTTGCCCGGCCCGTACGCGAAGGTCTCCTTGGCGCCGGTCTGGCCCGGCAACGCCTCGATGACCGCGATTTGGGATTCGAGAACGTCGAGGATTGCGTCCTCGGGCACGAGCGACACGTACTTGCGGAAGTATTCCGGATATTCGTTGTCGGCGGGCCTCATGGCACGTACACGACTCCCCAGGGGCGGTTGCCCACCTTCACCTTGGCCTTGACGGTGCGCGTGGCCAGATCGACGATCGACACGTCGTTCGACGGCCCGTTGGCCGTGAAGAGCGTCTTGCCGTCACGCGACGCGGCGATGCCCCACGGACGGTCGCCCACCTCGATGAACGCCACCGGCTTGTTGGTGGCGGTGTCGATCACCACGACGTTCTTGCCGCGGCCGGTGGAGATGAACACCTGGGTGCCGTCCGGCGCGGCGGCGCCGCCCATGGGGCGAATCAGCTCGCCCGAGAGCTGGATGGTCTCGAGCACGCGATGCTTCTGGGCGTCCACCACCGCCACCGAGCCGCCGTTCTCGGACGTGACATACGCGCGGCTGCTGTCGGGCAGGAAGGTGGTGGACCGCGGGCGCGGTCCGACCTTGAACGTGGTCACCAGCTTCAGACTGGGCGCGTCGATCACGGCCACATGCCCGTCTTCTTCCGACGTCACGTACACAACGCCGCCGTCGGGCCGCAGATCCACGCCTTCGGGCTCGCCGCCAACCTTGAACGTGGCGAGCTCGCGGCCGTCCGCGATCGCAATCGCGGTGGCCAGGCCGGTATCCTCGTTCGCTACGAACAGACGCTGGCCGTCGTTGCTCACTGCCGTCTGCTCGGGATCGGATCCTGCCTTCAGCACCCGCAGCAGCTTGAGGTCCCTGATGCTGACCACGCCGATGCCGTCGGCCTTCTTGTCCGCAGGCGGCAGGGTGCTCTCGTCCACGCCGGGCGGCGCGATGGGCGATCCGCTGAGCGCGACGTAGAGCAGCGTGCCGTCCGGACTCAGCCGGATGCCGCGCGGCCGTTTGCCCACCGGAATCGTGGCCACGACCTGCTGCGTGCCCACGTCCACCACGCTGATGTCGCCCCCGCTCTCGTTGGTCACGAAGAGGCGTCCCAGCGCGGGCGCGGCGGCCGGGGCGGGCGATGAAGCCGGGCCGGGCGGCGCTTCAGCCGAGGAGCAGGCCGACGACACCGCGGCCAACAGCAGGAGAATGGCTCGACGCATGGGATCCCCTTAAGAAGGACCACTATAATGCCGGGCCAATTCCCACGGCTGCACTATTCCGGACCGGTTTCCGGGCCGCTCCAGGCGGCCCGTCTCAGGTCTGTCGTTGACAGGGTCAGGGGCCGGGCGTAGGATTTTCGAAAGCGATGCGTTTCCTCGGCTGTCCGGCGTGTTGTTGTTGTGCAGGCATTTCATGCCTCCGCGCCGAGACGTCGTCCGTGTGAAAGCCTACTGAACTAACCACCAACACACGGGAAACGAATCGAAGCCCGGGGGCGGACCACCGCACCGGGCTTTTCGCTTTCTAGGAGCACGTTTTGAGGAACACTGCATGACGGACCAGCAGATTGCACTCGCGGCCATAACCCTCGCCGCCGCCATCGTGAACGGCGCGCTCGGCTACGGGTTCTCGTCGATCACCGTGCCGCTGGCGCTGCTGTTCATGACCAACCGGGTGCTCAACCCGGCCCTGGTGCCGATCGAGGTCGTGCTCAACGCGTACGTGCTGTGGGTGAACCGCGACGCGCTGGCCACCGTGTGGAAGCGCGTGCTGCCGATCGTCATCGCGCTGGCGCCCGGCGTCGCGCTCGGCACCGTCCTCGTGTCGCAGGTCAGCCCCGCGTGGCTGAAGTTCGTGACGTTCGTCGTCCTGCTGCCGCTCATCCTGCTGCAGGCAGCCGGCTACCGCCGCCCGGTCCGCTCCGAGAAGTCTGGCTTCGTGGTCTTTGGCGGCGCGCTCGGTGTGCTCTACGCGGTCACGACGATCTCGGGCCCGCCGCTCGCCGTGGTGCTCAGCAATCAGGGGTTCACGAAGAAGGACTTCCGTGCGGCTCTCGGGTTCATTCGCCTGGCCGAGTCTACGTTCACGGCCATCGCCTACTACTATGCGGGGCTCTACAGCGCCGAGAGCTTCGGCCTCATCCCCTACATCCTCCCGAGCATCTTCATCGGCGTGCCGATCGGGGCGGTTCTCATTCACCGCATCCGCCCTGAAACCTTCCGGCGCGTCTGCATGAGCTTCGATGCGTGGGTGGTCGGCTTCGGCCTGTCGGCGCTGGTGCGCGACCTGGCCATCATCCAGGGCAACTCGCGGTGGCTGATTCTGATCAGCGTGGGGCTGCTCGATACGTGGCTGCTCTACCGCTTCTTCTCGGTGACGCTGCCAGCGCTCAAGCAGTCGGACCCGGAGAGCCCGCCCCCCGCGGCCTCGCCGGTCGTGGCCGCGGCTGCGCGGGTGGGACCGTGATCACGAAGGCTTTAGGCTCTGGGCTCTGGGCTTTAGGCGTGGAGGGCTTTAGCTTGGAGCCTTCAGCCGGCTAGAGCCTAGAGCCCAAGGCCTAAAGCCGCCTTCGGCCGCCGCTCAGACGTACGGCGGCCGAAAAAATGTCAAGAGCCGGCCCGCCGACATCACGCCAACCCACATCGTCAGCGACACCGCGCCGGCCAGGCGCGCGCCAAGCGGCGGCGGACTGTCGGCCGGCAGCTGCTGCAGCCGCCGGAAGACACGCGTGTAGAAAAACAGCACGTTCAACCCCGCGACGGCCATGAAGGTCACCTTGAAACGGAACGCGGGATTGAACAGGTATTGGTCTGGCGCGCCCGAGAGAAAGCAGATGCCCGTCAGCAGATTCAGCGTGTAGGCGGCGATCCCGACCGGAATGAGCCGGTGCAGCGCCGCGTAGGGCACGCCGCGCGCGAAGCCGAGCAGCCGCAGGTCGAAGAGCCCGATCGTGCCGATCAGCACGGACATGCCGATGAAGTGCAGAGACTCGAGCACCGGCCACGCCCACTGCGACTGCCGCATCCACGCTCCCAGCGCCGTGGTGCGCAGGATCGGCTCGATCGCGTGCAGCGCGGAATCGAGCGTCATCCGACCAGATCCACGGTCAGCCGGGAGTAGGTGTAGGCGAGCAGCCGGCCGGCGGTGATTCCGAGGCCCCAGCACAGGAGCGACGCGACGGCCAGCGCCTGCAGCCGCGGCGGCAGCACGTGCGCCTCGGGCACCGGCAGCGCGCGCAGCCGCACCTTCAGCGTGGCCGCGATGCCCAGGCCTACGGCAATGAGCACCAGCTTCACGTAGAAGAGCGGGTTCGTGAGGGCCTTGGTCGGGTAGGCCGCCAGGAGCAGCACGCCCGAGAAGGCGTTGATCCAGAAGCCGGTCCACATCACGACGCCGTAGCGCTCCAGCGTGCGCAGCGGCACGCCGCGGGCCAGGCCGAGCACGCGCACGTCGAGCGCCACGTTGGCGCCCACGAGGAACGCCAGCCCCACGGTGTGGAGGATGAGCACGAACGGAAACGCCCAGAGCGACGGCGACTCCCGCAGCCAGGTGCTGAGGGCCGTCGTCTCGATCAGAGTGAAAAAGGGATCCATGCCCGGCGGCATGCTACGCGATCGGCACTCTCGCGCCGCCTGAAGACTTTCTGAAGAATTGGCCGTACAAACGTCGGGGCGGACCCTGTGGCCCGCGCACGGAATCGCGCGCGGCAAAGTCCGCCCCTCCGAGGCAACGTCCGCTTTCACCCCAACCTGTCAGAGCGCGGTGTCGGCGGTTGCCGACCCAAGGAGCATGAGGCGTGCCGCCGCGGGAGATCGCAAAAAGCCCCGGGTTTCGCGCGCCCGAGTCGGCCGGCGCCGGGTGAATCCGGGGTTTTGAATGTGCGCGATCCGTAATTTCGGATCGCGAAACGGCGGATTGCGCCTCGAGAGGCCGTTCCGGACCCTGTGCGCCCGGTCGACTCCATCCCTGATTTCGGCAATCATTGTCCGCTTACCGCAACTATTGGCCCCGCTTCGCGGGGCGGGGACGACGACCGATGACCCAGCCACAGTCCACACCTACGACTCTCCTCGGCCTGCTGACGGCGCCCGACGACCGGACCGCCCTCATCGCGCCCGAACAGGGCATCCGCATCACCTACGGCGGGTTGCGCAAGCAGGTGCAGGACGTGGCGTCCGCGCTGGCGGCGGCCGGCGTGAAACGCGGTGACCGGATCGGAATGGCGCTGCCGAACGGCGTCCCGAACGTCGTGACCTTCCTGGCGGCTGCCATGGCGGGCACCGCGGCGCCCTTGAACCCCGCCTACAAGGAAGAAGAGTTCAAGTTCTATCTCGAGGACACCAACGCCAAGGTGCTGCTGTTGCCACCCGAGGGCATCGACGACGCCCGGCGCGCGGCCGGCAGCACCGTGCCGATTCTGACGGTGGATATGGATGCCAACGGCACCGTCACGCTGTCCGGCACGTCGTCGGGAAGGCTGTCGGGCGCACCCGTGGCCACGCCCGCGCTCGACGAGACGGCGCTCGTCCTCCACACGAGCGGCAGCACCGGACGGCCCAAGCGGGTGCCGCTGTCGCACGCCAACCTGTCGATCTCGGCCGCCAACGTCGCGCGCGGCTACGCGCTCTCGCCCGACGACGTGGCGATGTGCGTCATGCCGCTGTTCCACGTGCACGGGCTCGTGGCCTCGACGCTCGCCACGCTCGCGACCGGCGGCACGGTGGTGGTGCCCACCAAGTTCAGCCCGCTGTCCTTCTGGGGCGTTGCGCAGGACGTGGGCGCCACCTGGTACTCCGCGGTGCCCACCATCCACCAGCTGTTGCTCGCGCGCGTCAAGCCGGGTGCCCCGCGGCCCGCCGGCGCCTCGAAGCTGCGCTTCATCCGCTCCTGCAGCGCGTCGCTGCCGCCCCAGGTCATGCACGACCTCGAGGCTGCCTTCGGCGCGCCCGTGCTCGAGGCCTACGGCATGACCGAGGCCGCGCACCAGATGTCCACGAACCCGCTGCCGCCGGCACCGCACCTGCCGGGGTCGGTGGGGATCGGCACCGACGTCAAGATCACGATCCGGAACGCGGACGGGCAGGTGCTGCCGGCCGGCGAACGCGGCGAGGTCTGCATCTTTGGGCCGAACGTCATCACCGGCTACGAGAACAATGCCGAGGCCAACGCCACGGCCTTCTTCGAAGGCAGCTGGTTCCGCACGGGCGATCAGGGCATGCTGGACGAGAACGGCTACCTGACGTTGACCGGGCGCCTGAAGGAGATGATCAACCGCGGCGGCGAGAAGATTTCGCCGCGCGAGATCGACGAGGTGCTGCTCGGCCATCCGTCGGTGGCGGAGGCCGTCTGCTTCGGTACGCCGCATCCCACCTGGGGCGAAGAGGTCGCGGCGGCCGTGCAGTTGAAAGAGCCAAAGGAGCCGGTGTCGGAGGCCGACCTCCTCGCCTTCTGCAAGGAGCGCCTGGCCGACTTCAAGCGGCCGAAAAAGATCCACATCACCGACGCCATCCCGCGCACGGCGACCGGCAAGATCCAGCGCCGCATCGTCGCGCAGCACTACGCGCAGTAACCGCCACTCGGACCAGGAGAGCGGGAGGCAGCGGTCGTGAGGTTCGTCATCGCCGGCGCCGGCGCCATCGGCGGCTACATCGGCGCCCGGCTGGCCAAGGCGGGAGCCGACGTCGTCCTGTTCGCGCGCGGCCCGCATTTGCGGGCGATGCAAGAGCGCGGGCTGCGCGTCGTCAGCCCGGACGGCGACTTCGAGGTGCGGCCAGCCGTCACCGGCGACCTGTCCACCATCGGCACCGCCGACGTCGTGTTTCTCGGCGTCAAAGCGCACGGCCTGACCGCGCTCGCGCCGGGCCTCCGTCAGCTCTTCGGGCCGAACACCGTCGTCGTCAGCACGCAGAACGGCATCCCGTGGTGGTACTTCCAGGGCCATGGTGGCGAGCTCGATGGCGTGCGACTGGAGCGCGTTGATCCGGGCGGGGTGATCGCCGCGTCGATCGAGCCGGAACGCGTGGTCGGATCACTCGCCTACTTTGCCACCGACATCGCCGAGCCCGGCGTGATCCACCACACCGAGGGCAACAAGTTGAGCCTCGGCGAGCCGAACGGCGCCCGCTCCGAGCGGACCAAGGCGATCGCCGACGCGCTGATCGCCGCGGGGCTGCGCTGCCCCGTCACCACGCGCTTTCGGCACGAGATCTGGGTGAAGCTGCTCGGCAACGTCGCCTTCAACCCGATCAGCGCCCTCACCGGCGGAACCCTGGAGCAGCTGGTCCGCCACGCCGAGACGGCGGCGCTCGTGCGCGAGATCATGACGGAAACCGAAGCCGTGGCCGGCAAGCTGGGGATCGAGCTGTCGATCTCGATCGACCAGCGCATGGCCGGCGCCGAGAAAGTGGGCGCCCACAAGACGTCCATGCTGCAGGACTACGAGGCTGGCCGCCCGATGGAGCTCGAAGCGGTGGTCGGCGCGGTGGTCGAACTGGGTAGCCGTTTAGGGGTATCGATGCCGGCGACGCGGGCCATGTATGCTTGCGCGCGATTCCTCGACGACGCGCGCGCCACGCAGCGCGCGCCGCGAACGGAGGTGGGAGTGCGGTGAATATCAACAATCGCTGGTTCCAGTTGGGCGCCTCGCTGATCGCGATGATCATGATCGCGAACCTGCAATACGCCTGGACGCTGTTCGTTCAGCCGCTGCAGGGCGCCACGGGCTGGAAGCTGTCCGACATCCAGTTCGCCTTCACGCTCTTCATCCTCTTCCAGACGTGGGTCCAGCCGCTCGACGGCTGGCTGATCGATCGCCTGGGCCCGCGCGGCTTCATCAGCGCGGCCGGCGTGCTGTGCGGCCTTGGCTGGGCCGGCATGGGTTACGCCACGTCGCTGCCGCAGCTATATGTGCTGTATTGCCTGGCCGGCACCGGCGCCGCCTTCGTCTACAGCGGGTCGATCGGCTCGGCGCTGAAGTGGTTCAAGGAGGGGCGCGGCCTGGCCTCGGGCATCATGGCGGCCGGATTCGGCGGCGGCACCGCGCTCTTCATCCCCTTCATCTCCTCGATGCTCGAGTCGAGCGGCCACCGCGCCACGTTCGTGGCCACGGGCGTGCTGCAGGGCCTGGTCATTCTGGTCGTGGCCCAGTTCCTCCGCCACCCCGCGGCCGAGGCCGCGAGCGCAAAGCCGGCCGCCGGCGCCGCGGCGCAGCAGCTCGGGAAGCGGCAGTTCACCACGCTGGAAATGCTTCGCACGCCGCAGTTCTACGTGCTCTACGTCTCCTTCGTGCTGATGGCCACTGGAGGCCTGCTCGTAACCGCCAATGCCGGACCGATGGCGAGGTCCTGGGGCCTCTCCGCCGCCGCGCTGACGCTGGCGGCGACGCTCAGCCCGCTCGCCAACGGCGCCAGCCGCATCTTCTGGGGCTGGGCCTCGGATCGACTGGGACGCGAGAACACCATGATCGTCGCGTTCACGCTGCAGGCCTTCTTCCTCTACCTGGTGGTGGCCGTCGGCCAGCAGTCTGCGGCGCTCTTCGCATTCACGCTGGTGATGGTCTACTTCACCTGGGGCGAGATCTACTCGCTGTTTCCGGCGACCTCCGCGGACTACTTCGGCACGCGCCACGCCACGTCGAACTACGCGGTGCTGTACACGGCGAAGGGAACGGCCGCGATCATGGGCGGCTGGGTCGGCGCACTGCTGTTCGAGCAGTCCGGCGGCTGGACGGTGGCCTTCTACAGCAGCGCCGTGATGGCCCTCGTCGCGGCCGGCATCGCCTTCGGGTTGCGGAACGCGCGCCTGGCCGAGCGTGCGCGCGAAGCGTCAATGTCCGGCGCAGTACTCGCCAAATAGTCTATGTGGGGGCCGCCTTCAGGCGGCCCAGGGCCGGCTAAAGCCGGCCCCCACGTCCGAATGCACAACACTCTCGCCGACGAGCTGCAGCAGGCGCGCCAGGCGCGGCGCGCCGATGTCATGCCGCCGTCGGCGCGCGGTGACGCGTTCGATCTCGATGCCGCCTATGCGGTGGAGCGCGAGCTGTCGCGGCGGCGGCAGGCCGAGGGCCGCACGGTCGTCGGCCGCAAGGTCGGCTACGCCAACAAAGCGGTCTGGCGCGCGCTGAAGCTGGACACGCTGGTCTGGGCCGACATGTTCGACGACACGGTGCGGCATGCGCCGAACAACGAGGCCACGCTGTCGATCGCGCCGTTCGTGGCGCCGAAGATCGAGCCCGAGATCGTGCTCCGGTTGCGGCAGGCGATCGCACCGGGCACCACCGACCCGGCGACGGTGCTCGCCGCGGTCGAGTGGATCGCACTCGGCTTCGAGATCATCGACTGCGTTTACCAGGACTGGAAGTTCCAGCCCGCAGACTTCATCGCGGCCTACGGCCTGCACGCCGCGCTGATTGTCGGCGCGCCGATGGCGGTGGACGCAGCGAGCACACCCGCCCTTGCCGAGGCGCTGGCGGCGTTCAAGGTGCAGCTGCTGCGAAACGGCGAGCCCGCCGAGCAGGGCGGCGGGCGCAACTCGCTGCGCAGCCCCGCACTCTGCGTCGCGGAGCTGGCGACCGCGATTTCACGCCGCGCGAGCGCCGAACCACTCGTCGCGGGCAGCGTGATCAGCTCGGGGACGTTGACAGAATCACGCCTCATCGCGCCCGGTGACACCTGGAGCGCGACCGTCGAAGGCCTCGAGCTTCCGACACTTACGCTGCACGCGCAGTCGTAGGGGCCTTTAGCCTTTAGCCTTTGGGCAGGGCACGGACGTTGCGAAGCGGCCGGGCATGTCTCGTGACTATCGAAAGCTTCAAGTGTTCGTTTTGGCAGATCGGCTCGTGCTGGAGACCTACCGTGTCTCCCCAAGCTTTCCCATCGCAGAGCGGTATGCGCTTCAGGCTCAGATCAGACGCGCCGCCGTCTCCCGGCGGCAAACATCGTTGAGGGTTCTGCGCGCCACACGACCCGCGAATGGCTCAATTCCTCAACATCGCGTCCGGCTCGGCGACCGAAGCCTACTACCTGGCCCATGTGGCCCGGCGACTCGGATTCGTCGAGGAGCGGGAGGCCTCAGAGCTCGAACAGGGCTATTCGCAGCTTGCGGCGAGCGTTCGAGCCATGGGCCGTTCGGTCCGCGAGAAGGCGGACAACACCTGAGAGCAGAAGCCAAAGGCAAGAGGCTAAAGGCTAAGGGCTCCTATGGCGTGGGTTCCGGAATCGCGGCGCCGTCATGGCGCGGCTCGGACGCGCCGAAGTGCACGCCGGTACCGTCGCTCATCACCGCCTGGCCGTAGCCGAATACGTGCGTGCGCGGCGGCACGACGAA
>DASRPM010000309.1:0-6906 GCA_035646375.1 Vicinamibacterales bacterium | reverse complement strand
GTGCAGCCGTTCCTCCGCAGCTCCGCCGACAACTTCGACTGGGCGGGCCAGCCGCACATCCAGACGCTGGCCATCACGGGTCCCTTCACTCCCACTGGCTCTGGCGACACGCCGAGCCGGCGCGCGATCTTCACCTGCCATCCTGCCGCCAAGGTGGCCGAACGCGCGTGCGCGGCGCAGATCCTCGGTCGGATCGCGCGGCGTGCCTACCGGCAGCCGGTGGGCGCGGCGGAGCTGGCGCCGATTCTCGAGTTCTACGACGCGGCCCGCGTCCGCGGCACCTTCGAGGCGGGCATCCAGCGCGGGCTGCAACGCATCCTCGCGAGCCCGCGTTTCGTGTTCCGCCTCGAGCGCGATCCCGCCGGTGCCGCGCCGGGGAGTGTGCGCCAGGTCAGCGGGCTCGAGCTCGCCTCGCGGCTGTCGTTCTTCCTGTGGAGCAGCATCCCGGACGAGCCGCTGCTGCGCGCCGCCGCGCAGGGCACGCTCACGCAGCCCGCAGTGCTCGACCGTCAGGTGCGCCGCATGCTGGCGGATCCCCGCGCGGAGGCGCTGGTCACGAACTTCGCGGGGCAGTGGCTCCACCTGCGCAACGTGCGCAGCGTGCAGCCGAACTCCGACGAGTTCCCGGACTTCGACGACAACCTCCGGCAGGCCTTCCGCCGCGAAACCGAGCTGCTGTTCTCCAGCATCGTTCGCGAGGACCGCAACGTGCTCGACCTGCTGCGTGCCGACTATACCTTCGTGAACGAGCGGCTGGCGCGCCACTACGGCATTCCCAACATCTATGGCAGCCGCTTCCGCCGTGTCCCGGTGACCGACGACGCGCGGCGCGGCATCCTCGGGCAGGGCAGCATGCTGGCCGTCACCTCGCACGCCGAGCGCACGTCGCCCGTGCTGCGCGGCAAGTGGGTGCTCGAAAACCTGCTCGGTCTGCCGGTGCCGCCGCCGCCGCCCGACGTGGCCACGCTCAAGGGCAACTCCGAAGGGGAGAAGCCGAGAACGCTGCGGGAGCAGCTGGCCGAGCACCGGGCCGATCCGGTGTGCGCGAGCTGCCACAAGGTGATGGATCCGGTCGGGTTCGCGCTCGAGAACTTCGATGCCGTCGGCGCCTGGCGCACCTCGGAGCCCGGCGGCCCGATCGACGCGTCCGGGCAGCTGGCCGACGGCAGGCCGGTGAACGGCGTGGCCACGCTGCGCGCCGCGATTGTCGATCGCCCCGATCTCTTCGTCGGCACGCTGACCGAGAAGCTGATGACCTACGCGGTGGGCCGCGGCGTGGACGCGCGCGACATGCCGGCCGTGCGCGCCGTGATGCGCGCGGCGGCGGCCAACGACTACAAGTTCTCGTCGATCGTGCTCGGCATCGTCCGCAGCGTCCCGTTCCGGATGCGCACGACGCCAGGCCCGACCGACGCCGAGACGACCCGTACGGCACGGAAGTAGGGGTCGCTTCAGGCGGCCCCAACAGAGGAGCGCTATGTTCGTCACCAAGAAGTTCCTGCCCCGGCGCACGTTCCTGCGAGGCATGGGTGTGGCCGTCTCGCTGCCGCTGCTCGACGCCATGGTGCCGGCCTTCACCGCGCTCGCCCGCGCGCAGGCGCGGCCGCGCACCCGCTTCGGGGCGATCTACGTGCCGAACGGCGCCATCATGGAGCAGTGGATCCCGGAGCGCGTGGGCGCCGGGTTCGACTTCAAGCCGATCCTCAAGCCGATCGAGGGCTTCAAGGAACAGGTGGTCGTGGTCACGAACCTGACGCGCTCGCATCCGGGCAGCCAGGTGGGCGACCACGCCGTGAGCGCGGCCGGCTTCCTGACCGGCGTGTGGCCAAAGCGCACCGAGGCCGAGGACGTGCTCGCCAACACGACGATCGATCAGGTCGTGGCGCAGCAGATCGGCCAGGACACGCCGTTCCCGTCGATGGAAGTGGCCACCGAGGACTTCACCGGCTACGTCGGCGCCTGCTCGCCCGGCTTCAACTGCGTCTACCTGAACACGGTGTCATGGAGCGCGCCGTCGTCGCCGCTGCCGATGGACATCAACCCGCGCGTCGTCTTCGAGCGCATGTTCGGTCCGGCGGGGAGCCCGGCGCAGCGGGCCGCGCGCATCCGCGACGAGCGCAGCATGCTCGACTCGATTTCGGCCGAGGCGCGGCAGCTGCAGCGCGGGCTGGGCACGCGCGACCGCCAGCGCGTCGGCGAGTATCTGGACAACCTGCGGGAGATCGAGCGCCGGATCCAGCGCACCGAGTCGCGCAACGCCACCAACGTGACGCTCGACACGCCGGTGGGCGTGCCCGACACGTTCGAGGAGCACACCAACCTGATGTACGACCTGCTGGCCGTGGCGTATCAGGCCGATGTGACGCGCGTGTTCACGTTCATGCTGTCGCGCGAGCTGAGCCAGCGCACCTACCCGAACATCGGCGTCACCGAGCAGCACCACACCGTGTCGCATCACGGCAACGACGCCCAGAAGATCGCGCAGAACGTGAAGGTCAACACGTACCACATGACCCTCTTCGCGCGCTTCCTCGAGAAGCTGCGGTCGCTGCCCGACGGCGATGGCTCGGTGCTCGACCACTCGCTCATCATCTACGGCGGCGGCATGGGCAACCCGAACGGCCACGCCAGCGATCCGCTGCCGTGCGTGGCGGTGGGCGGCGGCGTAGGCAAAGGGAACCGTCACGTGCAGCTGAAGAAGCAGACGCCGGTCGGCAACCTGTGGCTGGCGATTGCCAACCAGTACGGCAGCAAGCTGGAGACGTTCGGCGACAGCGACGGGCGCGTGGAGGACTTTTTTGCGTAAGACGCGTCGGCTCTCGGCTCTGGGCTTTGGGCTTTGGCCGGCTTTGGGCGCGCTGGCTCTCGCCTCCGTTTCCCTCTCTGGTGCCGGCAGCGTGGCGAAGCTGTCGGCCGCCATCCAGGCCGGCGACCGGCAGGCCGCGCTGGCGCTCCTGAAGCAGCGCGCCGAGGTGATGGCAGCCGATGCCGATGGCACGACGCCGCTGCACTGGGCGGTGCGGGGCGACGACCTCGATCTCTCCACCCGTCTGGTGCAGGCCGGCGCGAACGCGAAAGCGGCCAACCGGTATGGCGTCACGCCGCTGTCGCTGGCCGCCGTCAACGGCAACGCCAAGATGACGGCGCTGCTCCTGGGGGCCGGCGCCGATGCGAACCAGGTCGTGTCGCGCGGTCAGACCGTGCTGATGACGGCGGCGCGCAGCGGCAGCGCCGCGGTGGTGACGGCGCTCCTCGACAAGGGGGCGGACGTCAACGCGCGCGAAACCCAGCTGGGCGAGACGGCGCTGATGTGGGCGGCGTCCGAGAACCACGCGTCGGTCGTGAAGGCGCTGGTCGGGCGCGGCGCCGAGGTCGACGCCCGGTCGAGCCCGCTGAAGTTCCCCAAGGACCGGTTCGGACTCGAGGGCGTGCTCACCATCCTGCCGCGCGGCAACTGGACGGCATTGATGTACGCGGCGCGCGACGGTGCCCCCGATGCCACGCGGGCGCTGCTCGACGCCGGGGCGCAGATCAACGCCGTCGATCCGGACGGCACCACGCCGCTCGTGCGCGCGATCTGGAACTCGCACTACGACACGGCCAAGGTGCTGCTCGACCGCGGCGCGGATCCCAATCTGGCCGACACGGCCGACATGGCCGCGCTCTACGCCGCGGTGGACATGAGCTCGCTCGGCGAGGTGTACGGCATGCCGCCGCGCAAGGTGAAGGACACGGCGACGCCGCTCGACATCATCCGGCTGGTGATTGCCAAGGGCGGCAAGGTGGACGCCAAGCTGAAGTCGGCGGCGCTGCAGCGCAACCACACGCCGGGAGAGCCGCAGCTCGGGGCCGGCACCACGCCGCTGATGCGCGCCGCCAGAAACGGCGACGCCGCCGCGATGCGCGTGCTGCTGGCGGCCGGGGCCGACCCGACGCTGGCGCAGCCCAACGGCACCACGGTGCTGATGCTCGGGTCTGGCGTGGGGCGCGGCCTCGGCGTCTTTGCCAAGGACTACGGCACCGAAGCGGATCTGCTCGAGGGCGTGAAGCTGCTGCTGGCGCAGAAGGTGAACGTCAACGCGTCCACGAACAACGGCATGACCGCGCTGCACTACGCCGCGCAGGCCGGCCTCGACACCGTCGTGGCCGCGCTTGCCGGGGCCGGCGCCACGCTCGACGCCAAGGAGAAGAACGGCCGCACGCCCGTGGACGTCGCGCTCGGCGTCGGTGGCCGTGGCCGCGCCGGCGGCCCCCCGCCTGTCCACACGGGCACGGCCGAACTGATCAGAAAGCTGATCGCGGGCGCAGGCGTGAAACCCTCCACTGCAGCCACGACTCCGTAACGCAGAAGCCGCCAGCCCAAGCACGCCATCCTGACCGCCTCTCGCTCGAATCTCGCATATTCTTGCGGCTACGCGAAAAGGCCCCCGAGCCAGAAGCCGCCCTCACGCGTGGTCCCTGCGACGGACGCGCAGGGGGTATCGGCGTCCGACCGTCCGACGTCGTTCTCGACTGCCGAAGGGCGTCCTGACGTTCTGGACGCGCGCCCGGCGTCTTCTCTGGTCCTGGTGGCCGTGGGCGATCGTGAGCGTCTGGGCGATCGGCAACGCCGAGTGGAGTTGGGCGATTGGCGCGGGAGCGATGGCTCTGGTGAGCTACCTCACGGCGCCGCCGGCGCCGCCGCCGCGATTTGGACTCGATCACGAATTCTCGATCGACTCGCCCGAGTTCGTCGGTACGGTGGCAGGCGCGAGCGGAAGTCCGTTCCTCGAGGGCAACACCCTCGAACTGCTCAACAACGGCGACGCCTTCTACCCGTCGATGCTTGCCGCCATCAGGGGCGCTGAGCACTCGATCACGATCGAGGCCTACATCTACTGGGCGGGCGAGATTGGCGCCACGTTTGCCGAGGCGCTCGCCGACCGGGCCAAGGCCGGTTGCCCCGTCAAGATCCTGCTCGACGCGATCGGGTCGGCGAGCATCGGCTCGGAGATTCTCGACGTGCTCGAGGCCGGTGGGTGCCAGGTCGCCTGGTACAACCCGATCCGCTGGTACACGCTCGGCCGATTCAACAACCGCACGCATCGGAAATCGTTGATCATCGACGGCGACGTCGCCTTCACCGGCGGCGCGGGCATCGCCGATCACTGGCGGGGCAATGCCAGGGGGCCCGGCGAGTGGCGCGACATGCAGGTTCGTCTCGAGGGACCAGCGGTCGTCCCGTTGCAGACCGGATTCGCGCACAACTGGCAACAGACGACCGGTGAGCTCCTGTCCGGGGATGCGTACTATCCGGTCATCGACCGTCGCGGCCCGCTGGCGGTGCAGACGCTTCTCAGCTCGCCAGAGACGGGCGCCTCCAACGTACGCACCATGTATTACCTGGCGATCGTCTGCGCGCGCGAGTTCATCTACATAGCCAATCCGTACTTCGTTCCGGATCCGGTGGCGATCGAGACGCTGATTGACGCCAAGCAGCGAGGCGTGGATGTGCGCATCATGGTGTCTGGCATCCGGAACGACAACTGGCTGGCACGACACAACAGCGTCAGGCTGTTCGGCCGGCTGCTGGCCGCGGGCATCGAAATTCATGAATTCAATCGCACCATGCTGCACCAGAAAACCATGGTGGTGGATGGCTGGTGGGTGACGGTCGGTACCACGAACTTCGACAACCGCTCCTTCGCGCACAACGAAGAGAGCAATGTGTGCTGTTTCGATCGCCGGTTGGCTGCGCAGCTGTGCGCGACCTTTCGTGACGATCTGAACGGATCGGAGCGAGTGACGGTCGAACGTTGGCAAAGGCGCGGGGTCTGGGCGCGCGCGCAGGAAATCGTCGCCGCCGTCCTGCAGGAGCAGGCGTGAATCAGCGGCTGGGCACCGATGACTGAAATGACTCGGGCTGAACGCGACGGTCACGTTCCACGTGTACCACCGGCGGTAATGCGCTGTTCACGGGCACTGTCGTTTCGGGAGAGGGCTCGGTCACATCGCGCGGTGCGTGTCGGCCCCCGGTCCGCCGGACATCGTGAATCCTCGGAATGAGTCGATGAGCGCCGTCACATCCACTGGCTTCACGAGGTGGTCGCCGAATCCGGCGTCGTGAGTGCGCACCCGGTCGGCGGCCTGGCCATAGCCAGTCATCGCGATCAGGCGGGGCACTCGCTGCCGTGGGCCGGTGCGGATCCGCTGAGCCAGCTCGTATCCGTCCATGAGGGGAAGGTCGATATCCACCACAGCGACGTCCGCGTCGAAACTCTCGAGCGCGAGCAGCGCCTGGGGGCCGTCGTAGGCGACCAGGACCTCAAAGCCCAACGCGACCAGCATTTCTCGGAGCATGTCCACGGCGTCCGCGTTGTCGTCAACCAGCAGGATGCGGCGCGACGACACCCCGGCCATGGACGCGCCCGCCGAGAGTGCGCGGTCGTCTTCGGGCGACGCTCCCGAGGCGCGTTCAGTGAGCGGGAGCCGGACCCTGAAGCGGCTGCCCTCGCCGAGTCCTTCACTGTGCGCGCTCACCGATCCGCCATGCAACTTCACCAGATTCTGGACGAGCGCGAGCCCGAGGCCCAGGCCGCCCTGAGAGCGGTCCGCGGATCGAGCGCCCTGCACGAACAGGTCGAATACCTTGGGGAGGAACTCTGGACTGAGTCCGATGCCGGAATCGACCACATCGATGTAGACGTCCTGATGGTCGAGTCCCGCGCGAATGTCAATCCGTCCGCCCGGCGCCGTGTAACGGGCGGAATTCGTCAGGAGGTTCGCGAACACCTGACTGAGGCGGCCCGAGTCCGCATCGACCAGGAGTCCCGTCTGCGGGACGTGCACGAGGAGCGTGTGCGCCCGCTCGTCGATGAGCGGTTCGGCAATCTCGATCGCCTTCGCGATCGCGACGGCGACTTCAAT
>DASRPM010000308.1:0-2481 GCA_035646375.1 Vicinamibacterales bacterium | reverse complement strand
TCCGAGAGCGCAGGACAGACCACGCGCTGCATCGGCCGGTCCGCGGCTTCGAGCACGGTGACTTCGAGCCCGAGGTGGCGGGCCGAGGCCGCGGCCTCGAGCCCGATGTAACCCGCGCCGACGACCACCAGCCTGCGTGCGCCCTCGAGGCCCGCGCGGATCGCATCGACGTCGGCGATGGTCCGCAGGTAGTGGATGCCCGGGAGATCCGCGCCGGCAACGTCGAGCCGCCGCGCGCGGCTGCCGACGCAAAGCAGCAGCTTGTCCCACGCGAGCTCGCCACCGTCGGAGAGCCGGAGCCGCTGCGCCGCGCGATCGATGGCCGTCGCGCGCAGGCCGAGGCGCATCGAAGTGGCGCCCTGCTGATAGAACTGACCGCTCCGCAGCCGCAGCCGCTCGCGCGCGAGTTCGCCGGTGAAGTACTTCTTCGACAGCGGCGGCCGGTTGTATGGTGGTTCGCTCTCGTCGCCGACCAGGATAATCGGGCCGTCATGACCCTCGCGATGCAGGGTGTCGATCGCCTGAACGGCGGCGTGGCTCGCGCCCACCACCACGATGGTGCCCGTCATTCCCTTCCCTTGGTTCTCAACCGTGGTCGGAGCCAGGTAGCTTCACCACGCGCTTTATATATGGCCCCTGGTCGTCGAGGAAGAAGTCGAGCGCAAGCGGGGCGCCGGGGTCGACCTTGTAGCGATCGAAGTCGGTGACGCCAGCCGCGGCAAGGACCTCGTCGTCGATCAGGAACTGACCCGTGCAGTCGCGGCTCCTTCCGCTCAGGATCACGTGCGCCGCATCCGCGACGATCTCGGGTTTGCGACAGAACTTGAGCAGTGCCTCGTTGCCGATGGCGAATTCGATCGCGGCGGTCGCGATGGCCGTGCGCGGCCAGAGAGCGTTGACGGCGATGCCGTCCCCCGCGAACTCGCGCGCCATGCCGAGCACACACAGACTCATGCCGTACTTCGCCATGGTGTACGCGACGTGCGGCGCGAACCAGCGCGGGTCCATGTTGAGCGGCGGCGAGAGGTTGAGGATATGCGGATTCTCCGCGCGCTTGAGGTGCGGCAGGCAGGCTTGGCTTACGACGAAGGTGCCGCGCGTGTTGACCGTCATCATCCGATCGTAGATTCGTACGGGGGTCTGGAGCGTCCCCGTCAGGCTGATCGCGCTCGCGTTGTTGACCAGGATGTCGATCCCGCCGAAGGTAGCGGCCGCCTTCTCGACGGCCGCTGCGACCTCGTCCTCTGCGCGGACGTCGACGACGAGCGGCAATGCCCGGCCCCCGGCCTCCTCGATCGCGCGTGCCGCCGTGTGGATCGTTCCGGGAAGCTTGGGATGTGGCTCGACGGTCTTTGCGGCCACGATCACGTTGGCGCCGTCGCGGGCGGCACGCAGCGCGATCGCAAGACCGATCCCGCGGCTTGCACCGGTAATGAAGAGCGTGCGGTTGCGCAGCGACATGGCATCGGCTCCGGCCGGGCCCGCATGGACCATGTGGCATGATGCCGTGTGTCGGTGGGCTTGCGCAGCCCTTGCGCTCGCTTGGGTCCTGGGAGGTCGGGGGACATGGGCACGCAGGCCGGGCGCAGCGCCCCGCAGCGGACAGGTTTGTGGGTCGGTGCGGCGCTTTTCGCGTTGCTCCTGTGGCTGCCGCCCCCCGAGGGATTCACGGAAACCGCGTGGCACGCTGCCGCGCTTGCCGCGCTCATGGCGGTCTGGTGGGCGACCGAGGCTCTTCCGATCCCGGCAACCTCGATGTTGCCGCTCGCGGCCGGTCCGCTGCTCGGGATCGCCGATGTCGAGACGGCTGGGCACGGCTACGGCAGCTCGACGATCTTCCTCATCCTGGGCGGGTGTTTTCTCGCTCTCGCGCTCGAGCGCTGGAATCTTCACCGCCGTATCGCCTACGTGATCATGAACCGGGCGGGCTCGAGCGCCCGCGCGCTGGTGCTGGCCGTGATGACGGCCACGGCCTTCGTCAGCATGTGGGTGTCGAACACGTCTACGACGCTGATGATGCTGCCCGTCGCGGCATCACTTGCCGCGCTGGTGGTGCCGGATCACGAAGCCACCAGCGTCGATCGACGTCACTTCTCCACGGCCGTGGTGCTGGGCGTCGCCTACGCCGCGACCATCGGCGGCCTCGGCACGCTGATCGGCACGCCGACCAATGCGCTGGCGGCTGCCTTCCTGCAGCAGAACCTCGGGCTTCGGATCGGCTTTGCCGAGTGGCTGCCGTTCGGCATGCCCTGTGTCCTGATCCTGTTGCCGCTCTCGTGGTGGCTGTTGGTCAGCGTCACGCATCGGTTCGAGATTCCGGACATCGGCGCCGCGCGGGAACTGCTGCGCGCCGAGCACGACAGGCTCGGGCCCATGTCGGTGCCGGAGCGGCGTGTGGCGCTGGTTGGTCTTGTCGCGGCGGCGGCGTGGGTCGCCTCGCCGTGGCTCAGGACGCTGCCCGGTTTCGGCGGGCTATCGGAC
>DASRPM010000307.1:0-6140 GCA_035646375.1 Vicinamibacterales bacterium | reverse complement strand
GGTAGGCGTCGGCGGCGGAGGGCACGATACGAGCGCCGGCGGCTTCGTAGTCGCTGTCGCGGATGGCGGCGCGCTCACCGGCGCCGGCCTGGACGATCACGGTGTGACGGCCGCCCCCGGCGAGCTTCTTCACGGTTTCCGGGGTGGCGGCCACACGCGCTTCGCCCGGATAGATTTCGGCTGGCACGCCGATTTGCATCGAGTTGAACCCCTGTCGAGTGACCCCTGAGGTGCCGCCCGGATTCAACGCTCCGCATCGGCCACGAGGTTGCAGCCCGGTATTCTATCGGATCAGCCGGCTCTTATTCCCGAAACGTGTCGCAGCTGTCGATCTGACCACTCTCGAGGCCGCGCCGCAGCCACGACATGCGCTGCTCGGACGAGCCGTGCGTGAACGACTCCGGGACCACGCGGCCCTGGCCCTGGCGCTGCAGCCGGTCGTCGCCGATCGCCGCCGCGGCGCGCATCCCTTCGTCCGCATCGCCGGGCTCGAGCAGATCGCGCTGCGCCGCGTAATGGCCCCACACGCCGGCGTAGCAATCAGCCTGCAGCTCCAGGCGCACCGACAGGGCGTTGCCCTCCTCGCGGCTGACGCGCTGCCGCGCGCTCTGCACGCGCTCCGAGAGTCCCAGCAGGTTCTGCACGTGGTGCCCGATCTCGTGAGCGATGACGTAGGCCTGCGCGAAGTCTCCCGGGGCGCCGAAGCGCTGATCGAGCTCCTCGAAGAAGGAGGTGTCGAGATACACCTTGCGGTCGGGGGGGCAGTAGAAGGGCCCCATCGCGGACTGGCCCAGACCGCACGCCGTGTCGGTGGCGTCCGAGAAGAGCACGAGCGTGGGCGCTTCGTATTGCTGGCCGCTGCTGCGGAAGACGCTGGTCCACGTGTCTTCCGTGTCCTTCAGCACCACGCGCATGAAGCGAGACTGCGGATCGGTGGCGGCCGGCGCGTTCGGGTCGGGCTCGGAGTAGCTGCCCTGATCCGTCGACCCGCCGATGAGATCGAGCGGGTTCTGGCCCGTGAGCGCGGAGACGAGGAGCAGCAGCACGACGCCGCCGATGCCGCCGCCAACCGGCAGGCCCATCCGCATGCCGCCACGGCCCATCCCGCGGCGATCCTCGACGTTGCCACTCTCGGCGCGACCTTCCCATCTCATCGGCTTGTACCTCGCTCCGTTATCATGCAAGCGATGGACCTGAGCCTGTCGGGCAAGATTGCCGTTGTTACCGGCTCGAGCCGCGGGCTCGGGCTTGCAAGCGCGCGCGCGCTTGCCGCCGAGGGTTGCCACGTCGTGCTGTGCGCCCGTTCGCGGCCCGGGCTGGATGCGGCCGTGCACCTCATTGCCGAGACGGCCACGCCGCCAGCGCGGCTGCACGCCGTGGAGGCGGATGTCAGCACGAGCGCGGGCGTGCGCGCCGTGATCGACGCTGCCGTCGAGCAGTTCGGCGGCATCGACATCCTGGTGAACAACGTCGGATCGTCGATGGGCACCGACCTGATCGGCACCGGCGACGACGTGTGGCACCAGGCGCTCGAGCAGAACCTGTTCCCCTCGATCCGCGCCTCGCGCCTGGCGGTGCCCTACATGGAGCAGCGCGGCGGCGGCGCCATCATCATCATCGCGTCGATCTACGGCCGCGAGGCCGGCGGCCGCATGACCTACAACGTGGTGAAGGCGGCGGAGATCAGCCTCGCCAAATCGCTGGCTCAGCAGCTCGCGCCGTCGAATATCCGGGTGAACAGCGTGTCGCCGGGGTCGATCTCGTTCGAGGGCGGCACGTGGTGGAAGCGTCAGCAGGAAACCCCGGCGGCAATGGCCGAGTTCGTGAAGCGCGAGATCCCGATGGGCCGCTTCGGCCGGCCCGAGGAAGTGGGCGACGTGGTGGCGTTTCTGGCCAGTGCCCGCGCGAGCTGGATCAGCGGGACGTCGATCGTCGTGGACGGCTGCCAGAGCCGGGCGTTCTGATACTTATTGGCTTTGGCCTCTTGCCTTTGGGTACTACCCGTGTCTGGCTTTGGCTAAAGGCCAGAGGCTGAAGGCTAAGGGCCAACTCGGGTTCCTTCATCGCCGGCTCCTGTGACACAAACCGGCGCCCCCCGTATATTTCCAGTGCATGGCCGCCGAGGGTGCGTTGCTCGTCCGGTGGATCTCGAGGGACGAGATCGATTGGGACGAGGTGTATGCCGAGCAGCTGCCACGCGTCTTCAACTTCTTCCGCTACCGCTGCGGCAACGCGGCCGACGCCGAGGACCTGACGTCGATCACGTTCGAGAAGGCGTGGCGCGGGCGCGACCGCTACCGGCGGGACAAGGGCGCGTTTTCAACCTGGCTCTTCACGATAGCGCGCAACGCCGCGGTGGATCACTACCGCGCGAAGGCGCCGGTCGTACCGCTCGACGAGGCCGCGCTGGTCGCCGCGGCGGCCGGGACGCCCGAGGATGAGACCGCGCACCGATCGGACGCCGCGCGGCTGGCCGTGCTGCTGCGGACGCTCTCGGATCGGGATCGCGATCTGATCGCGCTCAAGTACGGCGCCGAGATGAGCAACCGCGACATCGCCCGCGCCACCGGGCTGAGCGAATCGAACGTGGGGACGATCGTGTATCGCGCCGTTCAGGCGCTCCGTGAGCGATGGTGAGCCATGGCTGAACCCAACCTCGACGCGCTTCGACGCGATCCCGACCCCGAGTTCGCCGAGCGCCTGCACGCGCGGCTGCGGCAGCAGCCGATGGGCCGCCCGCACCGCGCCCGCCGTCCGTTGGCGAAGCTTGCCGCTGGTGTAGCGGTGGCGGCCGGCATCGGCTTCGCGCTGACGTTGCCCGAGGTGCGCGCCAGGGCCGCGTCGTTCCTTGCGCTCTTCCGCGAGGTGCACTTCATGGCGATTCCGGTCGATCCGGGCCAGGCGCTGGAACGCACGGCCGGCCTCGATATCCGGAATCTCATCGGCGATCGGGTGCAGGTGATCGAACAGAACGCCCCCGTGTCGGTGGTGTCGCGCGAGGCGGCGAGCGCCGCGGCAGGTTTCCAGGCGCAGATGCCGACGGTGCTCCCCGAGGGCGCGGTCCTGACCGAGATCAAAGTGAGCGGCCGTAACGTGGTGCGCGTGACGGCGGACACCGCCCGGCTGCGGCAGCTGCTCGACGCCCTGGGCCTTCGCGACGTGGACGTGCCCGAAGAGCTCGATGGCGAAACCGCGATGATTACTCTCTTGCCGATGGTCATGACCGAGTTCACTCAGGGCGAACGCCGCGCCGGCCTGATGCAGGGCCCGATTCCCCAGGTGCTGATGCCGGCCGGCGTGGATCTGGCGCAGCTCGGCGAAATCGGACTGCGAATGATGGGCCTGCCGGCGACGGATGCGCGCGAGTTCGCGAAGAAGGTGGACTGGAACACGACGCTCGTGGTGCCCGTCCCGCCGATGGCCACGCGGTTCCGCCAGGTGGCCGTGGGCGGCAGCCAGGGTGTGGAGATCGAGGGGCCGATCATCGATCCCGAGACCCGCGTGGAGAAAGGCAACTGGAATCTGCTGCTGTGGTCCAAGGCCGGGCGTGTCTACGGCATTCGCTCCACGATGCGCCTCACCGATGTGCTGGCGATGGCCAACTCCCTCCAGTGATCGAGCGCGTCATCGACGCCCGCGGGCTCCGCAAGTCGTTTGGCGAGACGCTCGCGGTCGATGACCTGTCGCTCACCGTCGGCGCGGGGGAAGTCTTCGGCTTCCTCGGGCCGAATGGCGCCGGCAAGACCACGTCCATCAAGATGCTGCTCGCGCTCGTCACGCCCGACGAGGGCGAGGGCGAAGTGCTGGGCGCGCCGATTGGCAGCCGCGAGGCACGTGCGCGAGTCGGCTTTCTTCCCGAGCACTGCCGCTTTCACGACTCGCTGACCGCCCGCGAGCTGGTCCGGTTCCACGGCCGGCTGCACGGCCTGCGCGGCGAGGCGCTCGAGACGCGGATCGACCGGCTCCTGGTGCGGGTCGATCTGCTCGATGCGGCCGACCGTCCGTTGCGCGGCTACAGCAAAGGGATGCTGCAGCGAGCCGGTCTGGCCCAGGCGCTCGTCAACGATCCGCGGCTCGTGTTCCTGGACGAGCCGACGTCCGGACTGGACCCGCTGGGCCGGCTGCTCGTGCGCGACATCCTGGGCGAGCTGCGGTCGAACGGCGTGTCGGTGTTTCTGAACTCGCACCTTCTCGGCGAGGTGGAAGCCACCTGCGACCGCGTCGCGTTCGTGAAGCAGGGACGCGTCGTGCACCAGCTCACGCTGGGCGCGGCGCCGTCGTCGTTCGAAGTCGAGATTCGCGCCGTGCCGCTCGATCCGCCCGTCTTGGAGGGGCTGGCGCGATTCGGCACTATCGTCGGGCGCCCGGGCGAGGACCGCGTATTGCTGCGCGTCGCCGGCGACGCCGTTCTGCCAGACGTGTCCCGGTGGCTCGTTGGGCAGAACGTGCAGCTCTTCGAGCTGCGCGGGCGGCGGAAGTCGCTCGAGGAGTGGTTCGTGGACGTGATGGGTGACGACCAGCGCCCGGGATGAACATGCCCGCGTTGCTGACCATCGCGCACCTCACGCTGCACGACGCCCGCAGGCGCAAGATTCTGAGCGCGGCGGCCGCGTGCGGGGCAGTGTTCCTGGCCGTGTTCTGGACGGTGTCCTTTTTCGTCGCGCGCGACCTGGAGCAGAACCCGCCGTCGTTCTTGCAGCGCCAGATCAACCTGGTGATCCTGTCGCTGTTCGGGCTCTACGCCGCCAACTTCCTGTCCGTGCTGCTGGCGTCCCTGCTGCCGGTGGACGCGCTGTCGGGCGAGATCGACTCGGGCGTGATGCAGACGCTGGCGTCGAAGCCCGTGCGCCGTGCGGACATCGTCCTGGGGAAGTGGCTCGGATTCGGCACCGTGATCGTCCTCTACTTCCTGGCGCTGGCGGCCGGAGTGCTGGGCGCCACACGGTGGATTGCCGGCTACCAGCAGCTCAATGTCTGGATCGCGATCCCACTGATGCTGCTGGAGCTGGTGGTGATGCACACGATCTCGATTGCCGGAGGCACCAGGCTCGGCACGGTCACCAACGGCATCATGACCATCGGGGTCTACGGCGCGGCCTGGATCGGCGGGTGGGTCGAGCAGCTTGGCACGATCGGTGGGATTCAGTCGGCGCGCGCGATCGGTGTCACGGTGAGCCTGTTCAGCCCGGCCGACAGCATGTGGCGTCTCGCGGCCTACTACCTGCAGCCGGATATCGTGCGGAGCCTTGGCAACGCCGGACCGTTCGCGGGCGGCTCGGTGCCGTCGGCGCTCATGGTGTGGTGGGCGCTGGGGTTCACGGCAGCCGCGCTGGCCTTCGCGGTCTATTCCTTCGGACGACGTCAGCTCTGACGCAACGACTCCCCGCATAGTTTCGCGCGCGGCCTTGCCACGCCGAGCCTATACTCAGGCCGTGATTGCGCTCGAGGCTCCGGTGTCAGCGAGCCCGAAGAGCAGGAGTGCAGCTGACCGATGGTTCTATGTGAACGCTTCCGCCCGGACGGTTCCACTCCCGCTGACCCCGATTGATCTCGCTCACTCCCTTGCGTCGGTCACCTGGGTTCTCGTGTTTCTGGCGCAGGCCACGCTTGGGAGCGTCGCATCCATCCTGTGTCGCTCTGGGGCGCGATTGTCATAGTGCTGTGGAGTACAGTTTTTCTAATCGTCCTCCCGCAGACGGCCGGATGGCGCAATTTCGCAGCGTGGGTCATTCAATAGAGAGGCCGCTCGCGGCTGAGCGGTGTTTGCGTTAGCCGGACACCAAGATCGGCGCCACTCCATGCTGCGATGAACCCAGAAAACACGGGTGATCGGGAAGGGGATCCGGTAGTTCGGCGGCTGACCATACTTAGCGTGGCAGCGGCCGTTGCACTCCTGACGTTGGCCCCAACAACGGGCCAATGGCTCAATTATCCGACGCCAGGAATTCCGCGACTGCCTGACGGAAAGCCCGACCTGGCCGCGCCGACGCGGCGCACCATGGACGGGAAAGTGGATCTTTCAGGGCTATGGCAGCCGAACGCCGGTGGTTTTCAGCACAACGTCACGGCCGACCTGTCGCCGAACGAGTTTCGGCCCTGGGCCGCCGCGCTCACGAAGCAGCGTGTAGAGCACTTTGGCA
>DASRPM010000306.1:0-4132 GCA_035646375.1 Vicinamibacterales bacterium | reverse complement strand
TCAGCGCCACCGCGAAGCTTTGCCCTTCCTGGACGCGCTGCTGCGTGGCCGCGAGCTCCTCGGCCACGTAGCGGTTGGAGAGCGATCGCGCCGAGATGTCGAGCGCCTGCACGAGCGGAATGCCGCCGCCCAGGAGCGTCGCCAGCGTGCGCGCCGCCTGCGACGTGGCGAACTTGCGGGCCGCCGAGCCGAGCCAGGGGATGCGCAGGATCGCCTTGTCGATCTTCACCTGATGGCCGGGCCGCTTCGACCACGTCAGCAGGCCGACGATGCCGCCCGCGACGAGCAGCAGGATCAGCCAGAGGTTCGCGGTGACGATGTCGGAGACCGCGATGATGGCGCGCGTCTGGAGCGGCAGCTGGCGGTCGAAGTTGGCGTAGAACTCCGAGAACGACGGCACCACTTTCACCACGATGATGCCGACGAGCACGATCATCATCGTGACCAGGATGGCCGGGTAGATGAGGGCGGAGATGGTGCGCCGGCGGACGGCGCCGACGATCTTCTCGTAGGCGACGTAGCGGCGGATGACCGCCTCGAGGTTGCCGCTGCGCTCCCCGGCCAGGAGCGACGCCGAGTAGACCGAGGGAAACAGCGCGCCGTGCTCCGCGAACGCGTCCGACAATGCCGATCCGGCTTTCACCTTGTCGTGAACGCTGTCGAGGACCGCCCGGAACGTGGGGTTGGCCACGCGCTGCCGGAGGATGTCCAGCGACTGGACCAGGGGCATCCCGGCCTTGAGCAGGGTGGCCAATTCTTGGTTGAAGACCAGAAACTCCTGGGTGCCAACCTTACCCTGGCGTTTCGGGCTGAGCGACACCAGGCCGGCCAGGCCCGCCCGGCTCTGCAGCGAAAGGACGAAGAGACCCTTTTCTTCGAAATCCCGGCGCAGACGGGCTTCACTGTCGGCGATATAGACGCCTTCAATGACCTCGCCGCCTGGCGTCCCGAGCCTACACCGGAATTCCATGATGACAGTTTTGCACAAAAACAGGACACCACGTCCTGATGGCTGAATCCCCAGAGTCCTTGTCGGCTCGTGGCTTACGGGTCATCAGAGCCGCGAGGCATCGCCTCGCCAGACGCCTTTTTCCCTGCCCGCCTCCGGGCGGACAGCTACGAGGTTCCCTTTGGTTCTACGAACGCATTCAGAAGTCGGACGCCTAGCTCCCGGGTGTCCGTGCTCTTCAGCTGCGGCGTTGCCGCGGGGACAAAGGTCGAGCTCACCGCCACCGTCACGTCCACCCGGTCGGCGGCGCCCAGCTGATCCGCCGTCAGCTGGACCTTCGCCACCTGGGACGCCCCGGCCGGCACGGTCAAAGTGGCCAGAACGCCCGAGGGTCCTCTGACTTCCACCGCTTGAGACGCTGGAAGGGATGCGACTGGTTGGTCGAACTGTAGATATAAGGTGACCGGCGCCTTCGGATTGGCAAAGGAGAGGTGGCTTTCGCGGCGCGACCACCGCCACTCCCGTCCGGGGGCCTCGCCGCTTTCTGCGTCGTGCCACCCCGCTTCCGCGACGACAGGGTTGGCCGCCGGTGTCACCGCCACCGTGGCCACTTCATACGACCGCATGCCGCGGTCCTGCCCCGCGAGCGGCAGGCGCTCGCCCGACGATCGCGAGAAGACGCCGGCTTCCAACCGTATTTGACCGGGTGTCGTGTTGCGTGGCACGAACATCGTCCGCGTGTAGGTGACCGGCTCGCCGGCGGGCCAGGACTGCGTCGGCGTGGGCGGCGCGTGGTCGTCGGTCCAGAGCAGCTCCTTGGACTCGTCGAGCGCGTGCACGAACACCCATCGGTCGGCGGGCAGCGCCGAGGCGCCTGCCGGCACGCTGAAGGTGTAGGTGACGGTGAGAGGTGCGCCCGCCTCGGCGCGCGACACGCCGAGCGACGCCGCGATCGCCGCGACGGGCGTTGCCGTGTCTTCCTGGCGGCCGCAGGCCGCCGCCATGACGCACGCGCAGGCCACGAGCGCCACACTGGTGAGCCTTCGCATCGCTGGAATGATACTGTGCAAGTCTGCTACAGTGCGGACCCGATGGCGTCTGAAGCGTTGGGTATGGTCGAGACGCGCGGGTTGATCGGATCGGTGGAAGCCGCCGACGCGATGGTCAAGGCCGCCAACGTCGTGCTCGTTGGCAAGGAATACATCGGCGCGGGGTATGTGACCGTGCTCGTGCGCGGTGATGTCGGCGCCGTGAAGGCCGCCACCGACGCTGGCGCCGCCGCCGCCCGCCGGGTGGGTGAGCTGATTTCCGTGCACGTCATCCCACGACCGCACGCGGAAGTGGAGCGGCTGCTGCCCAAGTAGGCCGTAACGAGGCTCCGCCAATGAACATGCGCTCCACCTCGTTACGGCGGCCAGTGTCTACTTTGCCCCGCTTCGCGGGGCGGTAGGCCCTCATGGCCGCCAAGGATCCGTCGGCCGCCGCCGACACCGACCTCACCTCGATCTCGAACGCGCGCGCGCTGGCCCGGACCGCCAAGGAAGCCCGGCCTCTGCTCGCCGAACTGTCTCAGGAGCGGATCGACGCCATCGTGACCGCGATGGCCACCGCCGTCACGCCGCACGCCGGCGCCCTCGCGAAGTTGGCGGTCGAGGAAACCGGCTACGGCGTCGAAGCCGACAAGGTCCAGAAGAATCTGTTCGCGTCGCAGCGCGTGTTCGAGTTCATCCGGCCGATGCGGACGGTCGGCGTCGTCAACCGGATCGAGGAGAAGAAGATCGTCGAGATCGCCGAGCCGTTCGGCGTTGTCGCGGCCGTCGTGCCTTCCACCAACCCGACGTCCACGGCCATCTACAAGATCCTGATCGCGCTGAAGGCGCGCTGCCCCATCGTGCTCAGTCCGCATCCGTCCGCGGCGCGCTGCATCACTCGCGTCGCGGAGATCATGGGCGAGGCCGCCACCGCGGCGGGGGCGCCCGCCGGCAGCATCGGCTGGATGACGACCGTCACGCTCGAAGGCACGCAGGAGCTGATGCGTCATCGGGACGTGGCGGTGATTCTCGCCACCGGCGGCATGGGGCTGGTGCGCGCGGCCTACAGCGCCGGCAAGCCGGCGTACGGCGTGGGGCCCGGCAACGCGCCGTGCTACATCGAGCGCAGCGCCGACCTCGGGCTGGCGGCGCGCGACATCGTGCTCGGCAAGACCTTCGACAACGGCGTGCTGTGCTCGTCGCCGAACTCGGTGGTGGTGGACATCCCGGTGGCCGAAGAAGCACGGCGCCGGTTTCAGGCCGAGGGCGCCTACTTCCTCAACGCGCAGGAGATGGAGAAGCTGGCGGCGGCGCTCGTGACGCCGCAGCGGCTCCCCAACCCCGCGCTCGTGGGCAAGACCGCCAAAGCCATTGCCGACAAGATCGGCATCACGGTACCGGAGGGCACGCGCGCCCTCATCGCCCCGCTCTCCGGCGTGGGGCGCGACTATCCCCTGTCGATCGAGAAGCTGTGCCCCGTGCTGTCCTGGTACGAAGTGCAGGACTGGCGCGAGGGGTGCGAGCGCTGCATCCAGATCCTGCGGTACGGCGGCATGGGCCACACCATGTCGATTCACTCGCAGAACGACGACGTGATCCTGCAGTTCGGCCTGAAGAAGCCGGCCTTTCGCATCTGCGTCAACACGCCCACGACGCACGGATCGATCGGGCTCACCACGGGGCTCGACCCGGCGATGACGCTGGGCTGTGGCGGCTGGGGCGGCAACATCACCTCGGACAACATCTCGCCCCGCCACCTCCTCAACCTGAAGCGGCTGGCGTGGGGAATCCGGCCGCCCGTGGCGGCGGCCGCGCCGCGTCCGGCGGCGGCGCCGGCCACGACGCCCTCGACCGTGGGTGCCCCCGCGCTGCCAAAGGCGCCGGGGCGGCCTGCTCCTCCGTCGATTTCCGTCGAGGCGCTCACGGCACGGGTCGATCAGTTCCTGACGGCACGGGGCTACCGCCCGGCGGCGGGCCCCGCACCGGCCGGGGCCCTGCCCGCCGACGCGGCTGCGAGCGGCCCGGCCCCGTCCGAGACGCCGGCGGCGTTCGTCTGCGAGGACGACGTGCGCGCGGCGGTCAGAGATGGACGCCAGATCCTGGTCGGCGAGAAGACCATCATCACGCCGTCGGCGCGCGACGCCGGCGAGGC
>DASRPM010000305.1:0-20385 GCA_035646375.1 Vicinamibacterales bacterium | reverse complement strand
CGACGCCGGACGTGCCGCGCACGGCCGACGGCACGCCGAACCTGCTGGCGCCGCCGCCGCGCCTCCCGGACGGGAAGCCCGACTTCTCGGGCATCTGGCAGTCGGCCCGCAAGTTCGAGTGCTCGAAAGAGATGAGCAAGTTCATCGAGTGCGGAAACGAGATTGGCGGGTCGCCGCTCGCCTTGAACATGGGCGCCGACATGCCGGGGGGGCTGCCGTATCAGCCGTGGGCAGCGGCGGCCGCCAAACAGCGGACCGCCGACAACAGCAAGGACGATCCGCACGCCCGCTGCCTGCCCGACAATCCGCCGCGGCCCTACGGGCTGCCGCACATGACGAAAGCCGTGCACACGCCGCGACTGCTGGTGCTGCTCAACGAAGTGAACGCCATGTACCGGCAGATCTTCATCGACGGCCGGCCGCTGCCCGTGGACCCCAACCCGTCGTGGAACGGCTACTCGACCGCGGCGTGGGAGGGCGACACGCTGGTGGTGCGCACGAACGGCTTCCGGGATGGCCTGTGGCTCGACATGGCCGGCAGTCCGCTCACCGCGGCCGCCACCATGACCGAGCGGTTCCGGCGGCCCACCTACGGCACGCTCGAGGTGCAGATCACCGTTGACGACCGCAAGGCGTACACGCGGCCCTGGACCGTGAACATGCCGCAGAAGATTACACTCGACACCGAGCTCATCGACGAGATCTGCCTCGAAAACGAGAAGTCGTCGCAGCGGTTGCGGTAGGATGCTGCCCATGAATCTCACATTGACCGGGACGGTTGTCGCGCTGTGTCTGCTGGTGGGGGCCTCGTCGAGCCAGGCGCAGCTGCTGGCGGCCAAGGACGCGGCGGTGGCCTACGGACACCATCACCTCAACGTCACCGACGTTCCGGCGAACCTCAAGTTCTTCGGCGACGCGCTCGGCGGCACGCCCATCACCGTGGCCGGCCGCCAGATGGTCAAGTTCCCGAACGTGCTGGTGTTCCTGCGCCAACAGAAGCCGACGGCCGGCTCGAAGGGGAGCTCGGTCGATCATCTCGGCTTCTCGGTGCCAGACCTCCGCGTGGCGGTGGACAGGATCAAGGCGAACGGCTACCGGATGGTGACCAAGGAGGAAGCGCCCGCGCCGTGGGTGGTGGCGGACGACCTCGCCACCCAGGCCGGGCGTGATATTCGCATCGCCTTTGTGATGGGGCCGGACGATCTGAAAGTGGAGATCGTGGAAGTGAAGGCGCAGCCGGCGCCTGTCACCCTTCACCACGTGCACTTCGCCGGGCCCGACAACAAAGCCATGCAGGAGTGGTACGTGAAGGTGTTCGGCGCCAGGGCCAACACTGCGGCTCCGGGCGCCACGTTTCAGTCGGCGACGCTGCCGGGTGTCTCGCTCAACTTCAACCAGGCACCGGCCGGCGTGGCGGGGACGCAGGGGCGCGTCGTGGATCACGTCGGTTTCGAGATCACGGGCCTCCCGGAGTTCCTCAAGAAGGTGGAAGCGATGGGCATCAAGCCGGCCAACGTCCGCGACGTGCCGGATCTCGGCGCGTCGATCGCCTTCATCACCGATCCGTGGGGCACCTACATCGAGCTGACCGAAGGGCTGAAGAAGATTCAGTAAGGAGCACGCTATGACGTCTTGTCGCGTAGCGATCACGGCGCTCGTCACCCTCGTGTTCGTCGCGGGCCTCTCGGCCCAGTCGAAGCCGTGGCAACCCGGACGGACGGCGGACGGCCAGCCCGACATCCAGGGAACGTGGCTCAACTTCGACAGCACGCCGTTCGAGGCCCCGGCGGCGAATCCCGCGCCGGCGCCCGCGGCGCCTCAGCCCGCCGTGGCGGGTATCAACCCGGCGCCCGAGTTTGCCGACCACTCGCACAAGGTCAGCGAGCGGCGCAAGGCGATGGTCGTCGAGCCGCCCGACGGCCGCGTGCCGGTGCTCAAGTGGGCCGAAGAGAAGCGCGATTACGACCTGGCGCACATCCCCGACGCGCCCGAGCACGAGACGCCGTGGGTGCGCTGCATCACGCGGGGCTATCCCGCCGCGTTCTTTCCGGCCGGCTACAACAACGGCTATCAGATCATCCAGACGCCCGGCTACGTGGTGATCGTGTTCGAGATGATTCACGAGACGCGCATCATCCCGATCGACGGCCGGCCGAAGCTGGGTGGAGCCATTCAGCAGTGGAACGGCGAGCCGCGCGGCCGGTGGGAAGGGAATACGCTGGTCGTCGAGAGCACCAACTACAACGACAAGGGATCGATCGGGACGAGCGCCGCGACGGGCCGCCTGCGTGGCATTCCGCAGAGCGCGTCGATGAAGGTGACGGAGCGGTTCACGCCCGTCAGTCCCGACGTCATCGACTACCGCGTGACCATCGACGACCCGAAGGTGTACGCGAAGCCGTGGACCGTGCAGCTGCCGCTGAACCGGGACGAGACGTACCAGATGTTCGAGTACTCGTGCCAGGAAGGGAACTACGCGATGGCGAACGCCCTGAGCTTCGGGCGCAAGCGTGATCGCGAGGCCGCCGCGGCGACGTCCAGCAAATAGCTAGGGCCGCCGCGCGGGCGCGCAGCCGTTGCACGGCTCGAAGAGCGACACGAAGAAGTTGTTCGGATCGGCCACGAGCGCCCCGAGGAAATTGGGCGGAATCGGCGTGGCCTTGCCGCCCTGCGTGGCGATGGTGAGCCCGGCGCGGCTGGCCGCCTCCACGATGGCGCCGATGTTCTCGGCGCGGAGCTGCAGCCGCGCGGCGCCGCGGTCCTGGATCTTCATCTTCAGCGGCCTGCGCTCGACCCCCTTGAACTCGATGAACTCCAGCCACAGCTCCGAGTCGCGCGCCTTGGCGCGGGCCCAGCGCGCCTGCGCGTTCTCGAGGCCGCTCAACAACCGCGTCGGACGATCCGGGGAGAACGCCGTCCGCTCGCCCTCAACCGTGAACCCGAAGACGTCGCGATACACCTGTGTGGTCCGCGGCAGGTCCGCCACCGTCAGCATGACGCGGAGGTCCACGATGTTGTGGGCCGGCGCCGAGGCCGGAATCGACGGCGGCTGCCGGATCTCGATGAAGCGGTTGTCCACGTCACGGACGATGATCGCGCGGGTGCCGTCGTCGAGCGTCACCGGCGCGCCACCCGTTGTGACGACGGGGTAGCCGGCCCGGGTGACGCGCGTGAGCGTCGCGTTCAGGTCTCGCACCATCAGGACCAGCGTCGCGTTGCCGGGATCCTGGATGCGCAGCGGCACCGTCTTGTGCTCGACCTGCTGGATCTCCATCGCCTCGACCGCGGTGCGGATGCCGTTGACCCGCGCCGGCTGGTGCCGCTCCCGGGCGCCCGGGATATCGAAGAAGGCGAAGAGCCCCGGGTTGGGGCTGTTGTACGGCCGCACGCCCGTGGCGGGCAGGGGCGGCACCTCCATGTCGAACACGTCGTGGTAGAAGGCCAGCGACCGGTCCATGTTCTCGACGAAGGGCGTAAAGGCGCCGGTGTCGATCACGAGCCCCTTTCCCTGCGGCGCGCCCTGTCCGCCGGCCACCGGACTCGCGAGCACCCAGGCGGCAGCAGCCGCCAGCAGCCCAGCCTTGATTCCTCTGACGCGCACCATGGCTCTCCTCGATGTGACGGCCGCGGCCACTGTACTACTTCGCCGCGGCCGGCTGCCCGAGGCGTATGCTGTCGCACGGGAGGAAACCGATGAAGATCGTGTTCAACATCGTTGGCGCGCTCATGATGCTCATGGGAGCCATCTGGTTCCTGCAGGGGGTCAACGTCCTGCCCGGCAGCTTCATGACCGGCCAGATCAGATGGGCTGTGTATGGCGCCATCGCCGTGGTGCTGGGCGTGATGGTGGTCGCACGGGCCAATCGCCGCCCCCTCGTCAGGTAGCGGCGCTCGGACCCGTCCGCAGCACGTCGATGGCGTAGCCGACGTTCATCGGCGTGCCGCCCCAGCAGCGCAACGATCGGGCGCTGACGCCCTCGGGGACTGCGTGTGCGCCGCTCCATCTCAGCGCCGGTGACACTTCGACGCGCCTGCCGTCAGGCCGCCGGAACATCACGTCACCGTCGTCGTTCCGCTCCACGCCAAAGCCGCCCTTATGCACGAGCCGGTGATGACGGCGGCAGACCAGGACGAGATTGTCGAGCGCGGTGGCACCGCCGTCCGCCCAGTGGACGAGGTGATGAGCATCGCAGCGGCGGGCCGTGCAGCCGGGGAAGCGGCAGCGCCTGTCGCGCGCCGTCAGAGCCCGTCGGATAGACGCCGGAACCGTGCGTGTCTTGCGGCCGATGTCGAGGACCGAGCCGTCGCCGTCCTCATGCAGGACGATCACCGACGCGTCGCAGGTGAGCCGTCGCGACGTTTCCGCGGAAACGCCGATCCCGCCGTCCGCGAGTTCCATGGCTGGAGGCGGTTCGGGTGAGTCCTGGGCCGCGGCCGTCTCGACGTGGAGCACGACCTGGTATCGATCTGCGACCGAGCCTCGATCGAGGTCCGCGTTCAACGCGCATTCGGCCATCATGGCCAACGCGTCAGCCCGTCGCTGGGCCGACGAGACCTCTTCCTCGAGGCGCTCCGGCGGCGCTGCCTGCCGGCTCTCCTGATACAGCCGGTCCGCTGCCGCCTCGAGCGCTCGCTGTACCACGGCGCCCTGCTCGGGCGTGAGCCGCGCGCGCAGGATCACCATGCCGTCGTCGTCCACGTAGCTGGTGACCGAGCGGGAGAGGTGCTTGCGGTTCTCTTCGGCCCGGTCGCACCAGCGCCAGGCGCGCACCAGTCGTTCCACCTGCGCGGCCGTGCCGTGATAGGCGACCTCGAGGAGCCGAGCTTCGCTAGCGGGCGTGGCGATGCGGGTGATCGCGCGAACCTTGGCGTACGAGACCTCGCCGCGCTCCAGAGCGCCGCTGAGGAGCGGCAGGTCCGGCAGGACCCTGGCGACGCGCACTTTCTCGCGCGCCGCGCCCATGTCGATGCCGGTACGCCAGCTCAGCCAGTGGGCGCACGACATGAAGCCGGTGTTCCAGCCGGCTCGCGCGTCGAACTCGCGAAGCAGAACGAGCAGCTGATAGGTAGCGGCGTGCAGGCCGGCGGCGATGTCGGCGATCGCTTCGCCGAGCTGATCGATCGGGGTCGCCGGCGTGAGCGGTGCCTGCGCTGGCTTGGGCGCGCTGAGAAGCGGTGGAGTCATGCGCGATCGTAAGCCCTCATATTTCGGCGAGCAGCGTGGCGCGCCGTGACGAGATCGCACCGCTCGATGACGGCGATGGTGGTCCGAACGCCGAACGAGTCTCAACGATCGTCTAAACGCGTTCAGCGACACACGTAGGGTCGGTCGCGGATGCTGGTCGGGCGACGCTAGAAAAGGTGTCAAGCGAAAAACGCGCTGGCGCGATCTTCCTGTGCGGCGATGTCCGCGTGATGCTGCTCAGGTAGCCGCGACGGGCGCCGCTTGATACCGTTGATCGTGCCCGCCAATCCGCTGCTGCGCGTCCTCTCGAGCCTGACCGGCTCGCGCCCGCTGGCGCAATCGATCGTGCCGCGACTGACGTTCGACGACGTCATCCTGCCCGACGCGACTCGTCGCGCCCTCGATCACGCGCTGACGCAAGTGCGGCAGCACGATCTCATCTTCCGCCAGTGGGGGCTCGGCGAGCGGTATTCCACCGGTCAGGCGCTCGCGTTCAACTTCGCCGGTCCGCCCGGGACCGGCAAGTCGATCTGCGCCGAAGCCATCGCGCACGCGCTCGGGCGGCGGCTGCTCGCGGTCCGCTATTCCGAAGTGGAATCGATGTGGGTGGGGGAGACGCCGAAGAACGTCGCCGAGCTGTTTCAGATCGCGAGCGAGGAGAACGCGGTGCTGCTGTTCGACGAGGCCGACAGCATCGCCGCGCGCCGCTCCACCTCGCCGGACCAGAGCTTCTCGCGCGAGGCCAACGCCGTCGTCAACGTGTTGCTGAAGGAGTTGGAGTCCTTTCGCGGCGTCGTCATTTTCGCCACCAACCTGGCGGCCAACTTCGATCCCGCGTTCGAGCGGCGCATGCGCACGCAGGTGCTGTTCGAGGTGCCGGACGCCCGGGCGCGCGCGCGCATCTGGCGGGCGCAGATCCACCCCCGCACGCCGCTGCACCGCGATGCGGACCTCGGGAGCCTCGGCGAGCAATACGAGGTCACCGGGGGTGATATTCGCAATGCGGTGCTGAAAGCCGCGGCGGCGGCAGCCGCCGAGCCGGGTAGCGATGCGCCGCGCGCAATTCACCAGCGGCATCTCGAGGCGGGCATTCAAGACGTGATCGCCGGCAAGCGCGTGATGCAGCAGTCGCTCTTTGCGCCCGCGACAGGCCAGGACGTCGCGCAGGCGGCGACGACTCTGCGAGCGGCGATCTCGCCTGGTGCGGCGTGGGCCCTGCCTGTCAGCGTGGCCGCCCTTGTGACCGCGCTGGTCGCGTTGGTCGCAGCGCTGGTCCGGTAACCGGAAGCCTGTCCCGGCTACTTTGGAGAGGCGCCGGCCAGCACCTGAGCGACGTACGCGCTCACGTCGCGAATCTGCTCCGCGGTGAACGCGTCGCGGAACGCCGGCATGGTGTTGCGCCCCGTCGTTACCGTCCGCATCGCGAAGTCCAGGTCCTTCACAGTAGCGAGTGACGGCGCGGCGCCGTGGCCGCTCTTGCCGTCCTCGCCATGGCACACCGCGCACGCCTGGACGAACAGCTTCCGGCCGTTCTCGACGTTGGCGGCGGCGAGGCTGGCCGCGGGCGCCGCCGGAGCCCGGCCCTCTGAAATCGTCACGGCATTGCGCGGCACGGGCGACCCCGCCTGCGCCGGCCCCATCGTCCCATCCACTGCAAACAGCCACAGGCTGTCGCCGCGCGCGGAGCCCAGGAGCGCGCTGCCGCCGGAATACGCCAGCACGTACTGCTTCCGGATCCCATCAACAGTGCGCTCGAAGGTCGCGACAGGGGCGTGCATGCCCGCACCGGTCTGGAACTCCCACAGCTGCTTCCCGCTGGCGGAATCGAGCGCGGTCAGGCGGCCGTCATTGCGGCCGACGAACAGCAGCCCGCCAGCCGTGGCCAGCGTTCCGCTGTAGCACTGCTCGGGCCACTGAAAGCGCCACGCCAGCTTGTTGGTGGTGACATCCACGGCGGCGATGATGCCGGTCCGCGCCACGCGCGTGAACGTGGTGCCGCCGCCCAGATACGAGTTGCCCATGACCGGCGGCGTGACCTTCGGGTCGCCGCCGCCGGTGTAGCCGTTGATCACGGACGACGCGCACACGAACAGCCGCTGCTGCACGGGGTCGTAGCTGCTCGGGGGCCAGCTGGCGCCGCCCCAGATGCCGGGCGCGACGATCACGGCGTCGTTGCCGACGAACGGCGTGAAGATGCGCCCGTCGTTCACCAGCCGCTGCCCCTCGGGCGCCATCTCGATGAACTGCGGCACGATGGCGTCGCCGCGCGGGAACGGCTGCGTCTTCGCGGTGGCCTGCCGCGGCTCCTGCGGCACGGGCTTCTCGTCGATGCCGATGAGCGGCTTGCCGGTTTCGCGATCGAGGATGTACGCCCAGCCGGTCTTGCCCACCTCGACGACCGCCTTGCGGACGCGGCCGCCCATGCGCACGTCCATCAGCACGACCGGATTGACGGCGTCGTAGTCCCAGATGTCGTGATGCACCTGCTGGAAGTGCCAGCGATACTTGCCGGTCCTGGCCTCGATGGCCAACATGGACGCGGCGTAGAGGTTGTCGCCCGCCCGGTTGGCGCCGTTGTAGTCGGGCGCGGCGTTGCCGGTGGAGAAGAAGAGGAGCCCGAGGTCGGGGTCGTACGCCGGCGTCTGCCAGATGGCGGCGCCGCCGTACTTCCAGGCGTCGTTGTCTTTCGGCCAGGTGTCGTGGCCGGGCTCGCCAGGGCCGGGGATCGTGTAGAAGGTCCAGAGCAGGCGGCCGTCCTTGGCGTCGTACGCCTTCAGGCGGCTGCGGGTGCCGCGGTCGCCGCCGGCGAAGCCGATGACCACCATTCCGTCCACGTAGAGCGGTGCGGCGGTGATCGAGAACTGCTCCTGCCAGCGCTCCGCCTGAATGGACCACGCCAGCTTGCCCGTCGCGCGGTCGATCGCCACCAGCCGGCCGTCGAGCAGACCCTGGAAGACCTTGTCGTCGCTGAGCGCGACGCCTTTGTTGTTCCAGCCGCAGCAGACGGAGGTGATGTTCGGATCGACGTTCGACCACCACTGCCAGAGGATCTCGCCGGTGTCGATCGAGAGCGCAAAGACGTCGTTGGCGCCGGTGCTCACGTAAGCGACGCCGTCGTCGACGAGCGGCGCGGCAAAGGCGGAATACTGCGGCTGCATGCCGGAGCCGCGCAGCCGGGCGCGCCATACGCCTTTGAGCTGCGCCACGTTGGTGCGGTTGATGGCGGTCAGCGGCGACCAGCGCTGGTTGGCGAAGTTGCCGCCGTTGGTGGGCCAGCGGGACGTGGGGGGCGCGGTCAGCGCCGCGGTGGAGAAGTCGCGCTGCTTGTCCGTGGCAGCCTGCGCGTTCAGGCGGACCTGAAGGTCCGCCTCTGCGTAGAGCAGCGTTGCGGCGGCGAGGAGAACGACGGGGGCTAGAAGGCGCACGCCGGCATTCTAGCCCCGTCGAGGTGTTACTTGGACTTCTTCGAGTGCAGGCCGAACGCGGCACCCTGCGGATCAGCGGCGTTCACGATCCGGTCGCCGTCCGGGACGTCCATCGGCCCGTTGAGGATCTTCCCGCCGGCGGCCTTGATACGCTCGGTGGCCGCATCCACGTCGGGCACCCGGAAGTAGATCTGCCAGTTCGACGGCACGTTGGCCATGTTCGCCGGCTTGTTCATGATGCCGCCGATCATGCCGTGCCCGGTCGGGCGCTTGAACATCAGGTACTCGCCCATCTCACCCATGTCCATCGTCTGGTCGAGCTGCCAGTGGAACACGTCCTCGTAGAACTTCAGCGCGGCGCGAGCGTCCGTCGTCATCAGCTCGTGCCACGAGGCGTCGCCCACTTCCGGCGCCGCCTCGGGCCGGTGCTCGGAGCTGGCCGGTTCGATGATGTAGAACGCCGCACCCTGCGGGTCCATCATCAGCTGCATGCGTCCGACGTCCTTGATCGAGATCACCTCGGTGTGCGTCTTGCCCCCGCGCTTCGTGATCTGAGCCACGGCGTCCTCGAGCTTCGGTACAGCGACGTACATCGCCCAGAACGGCGGCGCCTTCATCTCGGCGGGGCGGTTCAGGATTCCGCCGATCGACACGTCGCCGCCGCGATTGAGCTCGGTGTAAGGCTGGCCCGCGCCCGCGAAGGGCTTCGCCTTCCACCCCACAACGGTCTTGTAGAAGGACTCGGCCGCTTTCATGTCGGTGGTCATCAGCTCGTACCAGACGGGCCGGCCGAGCAAGGTCGATGTCGCAACAGCCATCGAGCACCTCCCGTATAGGAAACCCCTAGTCTGCCACCGGCGCGCGGCGAAGCGGCTCGAGCGTGAGAGATTTAACGGGGACGAGATACTATGCGGCGCCAGGAGGCAGCATGAGGCGCGTACTGCTCGTCTTGCTGATGGCAGCCGTCACGACGGCCGGGCTGCACGCGCAATGGCTGCGGATTCCCACCGCGGGCATCCCGCGCTTACCCAACGGTAGAGCGAACCTCGACGCTCCGGCGCCGCGCTCACCGGACGGGCGGCCGCTGCTCGGCGGCCTCTGGAAGACGGTACCGGCCCGGCTCATCGCCGACGTGACGTCGGGACTGCCTCGCGGCGAGAAACTGCCCTATCAGCCGTGGGCGGAGGCGCTCTACAAGGAGCGCCTGGCGAACCTCGCGAAGGATGACCCGACCTCGAACTGCATCGTCGGCGGCGTGCCGCGGTCGAACTTCGTGCCCTACCCGTTCAAGATCCTCGAGCTGCCCGGCATGGTGGTCATCCTGTACGAGGCGATCCACTCGTACCGGCAGATCTTCACGGACGGCCGGTCGCTGCCGAAGGATCCGAGCCCGGCGTGGCTCGGCTACTCGGTGGGCAAGTGGGAGGGCGATGCGTTCGTGGTCGAGAGCGCCGGGTTCAACGACAACGTGTGGCTCGACAACAACGGAAACCCCGCTACCGAGAGCCTGCGGGTGACCGAGCGCTTCGTGCGGAAGGATTTCGGCCACATGGACATCGAAATTACCGTCGATGATCCCAAGGCCTACACGCGGCCGTGGAAGGTGACGCAGCCGCTCGTGTATCAGCCCGACGACGAGCTGATCGAGTACATCTGCGACGAGAACAACCGCTACTTCCTGCTGGTGCCCGACGCAGCGCCGCCGGGCCGGCCCAAGCCTCCCGCGCCCCGCTGAGCGGATGCGCGCCCTGTTGTCGACGATCGGATCGCGCGGCGACGTGACGCCGCTCGTGGCGCTCGCGGTGCAGCTGAGGGCGCTGGGCCACGAGGCCCGGCTCTGTGTGCCGCCCGATTTCCGCGACTGGATCGAGAGCTGCGGTCTCGAAGTGGTGCCCATCGGTCCGTCGGTGCGCGCCTTCGCGGCATCGAGGCCACCGGCCTCGCAAACGCCGCTGTCACCGCCGTCGCCGGACCAACTGCGTCAGATCATCGACGCGACGGTGGCGACGCAGTTCGAGACGATCACGGCGGCCGCCGAAGGCTGCGACGTCATCCTGGCGGCCACCGCCCTCCAGGTCGCGGCCGGTTCGGTGGCGGAGAAGATGGGCATTCCCTACGTCTTCGCCGCGTATGCGCCGATCGTGTTCCCATCGCTTCGACATGCGCCGGCGCCGCTGCCGCCGGCGGCAGGAGAAACGCCGGCACCGGCGAATGCGGACAACCGCGAGCTGTGGGCGCGCAGCGACGCGCGCACGAACGCGACGTTTCGCGACGCGCTCAACGCGCATCGCACCGCCCGTGGGCTGGCCGCCGTCGATGACGTACGCAGCTACATGTTCACCGCGCGCCCGTGGCTCGCCGCCGACCCGACGCTGGCGCCCTGGCCGGAGCCCGACACCGAAAGCGTCTTTCAGCCCGGTGCCTGGATCGTGCCGGACGAGCAGCCGCTGCCACGCGACGTGGACGCGTTTCTGGATGGCGGCGCGCCACCGATCTTCTTCGGCTTCGGCAGCGCGCGTGTGGCCCAGGGCGCGGGCGCGGCAAGCGTCGAGGCCGCTCGCGCGCTCGGGCGCCGCGGCATCGTGTCGAGCGGCTGGTCGGACCTGTCGGGCGAGGCACACGCCGCCGACTGTCTGACAGTCGGCGAGGCGAACTTCCAGGCGCTCTTCCCGCGAGTGGCGGCGGTCGTGCACCACGGCGGCGCCGGCACGACGACGCTGGCGACGCTCGCCGGGACGCCGCAGGTGATCGTGCCGCAGGTCTACGACCAGCACTACTTCGCCCGCCGGGTGGTGGACCTTGGAGTCGGAAGCGCGCACGCGCCAGGGGCCATGACCGCGGAGTCGCTGACCGCGGCGTTGGAGCAGACGCTGCGGCCCGAGGTGGCCGCGCGCGCGAAATCCGTCGGGACCCGCGTGCGCCGGGACGGCGCTCAGATCGCGGCCGAGGCTTTGTACCGCGCTTCCTCGGCGTAGTACTCCGGGAAGCCCACGGCCTTCTTCAGATCCTCGAACCTCATCGCCGCGGTGGGCTCGCCTCGCACCAGCTGCGTCAGCGCCGCGCGCATCGCCACGATCGACACGTTCAGCATCGTCAGCGGATACACGGCAATCTTGTAGCCGATGGCGTCGAGCTCCGCGTGCGGCAGGAGCGGCGTCTTGCCGCCCTCGATCAGGTTGGCCATCTTCGGGCCGTCCACCTCTCCACAGTAGCGCCGCATCTCCTCCACGCCGAGCGGCGCTTCCAGGAACGTGATGTCGGCGCCCAGCGCGCGGAACGCCTGGCAGCGGGCAATGGCCTCGTCGAGGCTGACCACCGCGCGCGCGTCGGTGCGCGCCATGATCAGGATGTCGGCGCCCTCGTTCCGCGCGTCCACGGCGGCGCGGATCCGCGTGAGCGCCTCGTCGCGCGTCACCACGGACTTCCCCTCGGTGTGCCCGCAGCGCTTCGGCGCCACCTGGTCCTCGAGCATGATGGCGGCAAAGCCGGCGCTCGCGTAGCCGGCCACGGTGCGCTTGATGTTCTGGGCGCTGCCGAAGCCGGTGTCGCCGTCGCCGATGAGGGGAATCGAGACGGCGCGGCAGATGTTCTGCGCCTGATCGGCGAGCTCGGCGTAGGAGATGAGCCCGGTATCAGGCATCCCCAGCCGCGCGGCCGACACCGCGAAGCCGCTCATGAAGCCCAGCTCGAACCCGGCTTCTTCGATGAGGCGCGCGGACATCGCGTCGTGGCATCCAGGCATCACGAGCAGGCCCGGACGATCGAGGAGCGCACGCAGGCGCGCGGCAGGAGTCATGTCACCCTCGGCGGATCTTGGACGCCTCGAAGAAAATGTGAATCCGGTAGACCGTCTTGGCGCGGCGGACGATCATGCCGGTGTTCAGGTCTACGCGCTCCGGGATCTCCTGAAGCTGCTTGTCCACCGCGATGTGGTAGCCGCGCTCGGAGAAGATGTCGATCAGCATCGGGATGGCAAGCGGCTCGTTGAAGATCGGATCCTCGGAGTTGACGTAGGCGCGTCCCGAGATCGCGTGTCGCGCCACGATCGGCATGAACTTCGAGAAGATCATGCGCACGATCTCGGCGAACTGCTTGGGATGCTCGAGCGCATAGCCGTCGAGGCGTTTCACCAGCTCCTGCCGTGCGCCGACGACCAGCTCGTCGGCGAGCGGCAGCACATGGAGGATCTCGAAGGTCCGCGGGTCGAGCTCGAGCGAGCTCTGGTACTTCAGCTCCTCGAGGATGTTCGCCTGCACTTCGGCGATCGGCCCTTCGGCGTTGACGAAGTGGTAGTGATAGAGCTCGCGCAGCGAGGTGAGCGCGGTCCAGGTCTGTTCCTTGAACACCAGGTAGCGCCGCCGCACCAGATCCTCGGAAAGATCCGTGGCGCGCAGTTCGATCGAGGTGCCGACACCGGTTTCAGCCACCTTCGCGTTGTGCTCGGCGATCTCGCGGCCGCGTCCGAGCTGGCGGGCGATGCTGGTGGCTTCGCCGACGAAGAGCACCATGACGTGAATCGTCGGCCGCCGGAACTGGCTGCGCAGCGGCGTGTCGGCAAAGCGGTCGTAGAGCTCGCCGATCTTCTCCACGAGCAACTTCAGGCACTCCACCTGCACCGGCGTGCGCGGGAAGCCGTCGAGGATCACGCCGTCGCGGTAGATCGGCTCGAGCAGCCGGCGCAGCAGCAGGCCCACCACCTCCTTGTCGCCCACCATCACGCCCTGCGCCTTGAGCCGTTCCATCTCCGGCGTCGTGAGCAGCTCGCTCACCACGATGGGGGGGCAGGTCAGGCCGCGCGTCTCGCTGATGAAGCGCGTCTGGGTGCCTTTGCCGGCACCTGGCGCGCCCCCGAGGAGGATCATCTCCTTCGGAAAGCGGAGGTGCTCGACGCCCACCTCCTCGACCAGCGCGTCCCAGACGGGTTCGAAAATCAGGCGCGCGTCTTTCACTTCGAGATCGACCGGCTTCGAGGGCTGGGGGGCGGCGGACGGTGACGGCATCGGTCCACAAGTATCGTTCACCCCGCGGTAGGCTACGATCCCTGGCGAGGCTCCGCCGATGAAAATAGAGGCTGCGCCTCGCCAGGACAGTATCTAATTGCCCGCCCTCCGGGCGGGCGGCCTGTAGGCTATGGCTTGATGAGAGCGACCAACCTCACACGGCGGCTCGCAATCGCACTCGTGGCGATGGGCCTGGGACTTTTCGCACCGCGCACGGCCGCGGCGCAGCACGAGACGGCTGCGGATCTGCTCGACGGTGAGCGCGCCTACCGGAACACGTGCGCCAATTGTCACGGGCCGGACGGCGACGTGATCGCGGGCATCGACCTGGGCCGGGGCCGGTTCCGTCGGCCGATGACCGATGAGGATCTGGTGCGGATCATCCGCACGGGAATCCCCAACACGCCCATGCCGGCGAGTCCGATGACCGTCGAGCAGGCGCAGAAGATCGTCGCCTACCTGCGCAACCGGGCGTCGGGCGCGCGCGGGAGCCTGGCCGCCGGCGATCCGGTGCGCGGCAAGGCCGTGTTCGAGCGCCCCGGCGCCACCGCCTGCACCTCGTGCCATCGCGTCGGCGCCAGCGGCTCGCGGCTCGGCCCCGACCTCACGGATGTCGGGACCCGGCGCAGCGCGGCCGAGCTCGAGCGCGCGCTCGTGGATCCGGGCGCGGATGTGGCGCCGCCCAACCGTACCTACCGCGTCGTGCTGAAGGACGGCACCACGGTGACCGGCCGCCTGCTCGGGCACGACACCTTCAGCGTGCAGCTGATCGACTCGAAGGAGCAGTTGCGCTCGTTCGCCAAGGGCGACCTGCGCGAACAGGGCTTTGTGCCCTCGCCGATGCCGTCGTACCGCGGGACGCTGTCGCCGCAGGAGATTGCCGACATGGTCAGCTATCTGTCGTCGTTGCGAGGTCGGTGATGCGCAGCGCCCTCCGTCTCTTGTTCGTGCTTGCCCTGATCGCGCCGCTGCAGGCGCAGGTGTCGTTCGACCGCATCCTGCGCGGCGACCGTGAGCCGCACAACTGGCTGTCGTACTCGGGCACGCTGATGAACCAGCGTTACAGCCCGCTCACGCAGATCACCGCGGACAACGCCCGGAACCTGCAGCAGCAGTGGGTGTGGCAGACGCGGTCGCTCGAGAAGTTCGAAGCGACGCCGCTCGTCGTCGACGGCGTGATGTATACGGTGGAGGCGCCCAACACCGCCGTGGCGCTCGACGCCGCGACGGGCCGCGTGTTCTGGACGTATCCCTACACGCCGGCGCCGGAGGGACGCCCGTGCTGCGGCCGCGTGAACCGCGGCCTCGCCATCCTGGGCGACACGCTCTACATGGGCACGATCGACGCCCACCTGATCGCCATCGACGCCAAAAACGGCAAGCCGCTGTGGAACACCGTGGTGGCCAACGCCGCCCAGCGGTACTCGATCACGTCGAGCCCGACGGTCGTGAAAGACAAGGTGATCATCGGTACCGGTGGCGGCGACGGTCCGATTCGCGGCCACATCTCGGCCTTCGATGCGAAGACCGGCAAGGAGGCCTGGCGCTTCTACACGATTCCAGGCCCCGGCGAACCCGGGCACGAGACCTGGGCGGGCGACTCGTGGAAGGTGGGCGGTGTGGGCGTGTGGAACGCCGGCGCCTACGACCCCGAGACGAACCTGGTGTTCTTCGGCACCGGCAATCCCGCACCGGACTGGGACGGCTCGACACGGCGCGGCGACAACCTGTACAGCGACAGTGTCGTGGCGCTCGACGCCGACACCGGCACACTGAAGTGGCACTACCAGTTCACGCCGCACGACGAACTGGACTACGACGCCACGCAGGTCCCCGTGCTGGCCGACATCGAATGGCAGGGCCGTCCGCGCAAGGTCATGCTCTGGGCCAACCGCAACGGCATCATGTACGTGCTCGACCGCGTTACCGGCGAGTTCCTGAAAGGAAAGCCGTACGTGAAGACCAACTGGCTCGACGGCTTCGACGCCAAGGGTCGCCCGAATCGCGTGAAATTCCCGACGCCCGAGGGCACGCTCGTCTTTCCGCACGTCCATGGCGGCACCAACTGGGCACCGCCGTCTTACAGCCCGCGCACGGGGCTCTTCTACGTCGCCACGTGGGAGAACTCCGGCATCGTGTCGGTCACGGGGCAGTTCCCGCGGGTGATGAGCTCCAATGCACAGCAGACGGCGATGGGGCAGACCACGCTGGTGCCGTTCTACAACGACGCCACCGAACCGTATGGCGTGGTGCGCGCCTACGACCCGAAGACGCTCGACCAGGTGTGGGAATTCAAGATGAGCGACATCACGTGGGGCGGCACGCTCGTCACGGCGGGCGACGTGGTGTTCAGCGGGGGACGCGAAGGGTACCTCCTGGCGCTCGACGCCAAGACGGGGAAGCTCCTGTGGCGGTCGTCGGTCGGCGGCCAGGTGAACGCCGCCGCCATGAGTTATGCCGTCAACGGCAGGCAGTTCGTGGCGATTGCCGCGGGCAACGCGCTCTTCGCCTACGCGTTGCCCGCGAACTGATCAGGAGTCGCGTCCAGGGGCCTGCCAGGGCGTGCTCTTGCCGTAGCCGTCGATGACGACGAGCTGAGCGCCCTTGCCGTCCTCGGTCACGCTGGCGATGACGCGCTCGGTGGTGCGGTTCGCGATCGCCGCGGCCTCGCGTGCGGAGTACACGAGCTGGTACCCCGACGTGCTCCCGGCGCGGAACCACCCCTTCAGTGCCGTCGGCGCGGAATCCAGGATCGTCGGCCGATACTGAACGACGTCGGACGGACCATCGCGCTTCATCGAAACGGCTTCCGTCGTCGTGATGAGCTTCGACCGATCGCTGCTGTGGATCCGGACCGTGTACCGACCGCCTTGCCCCTCGGCCGTTTCAAACACGTAGGCGCCAGGCTGCAGCGTCATCCCAGGCACCTCGATCGGTGCCGCGAAGGTCAGGGTTGTCTGATTGTCGAGGTCAGCTGCCAGAGTCGGCGCCGGGGCGGCCGTCACCGCGACCGCCGCAAGCGCCCCCAGGAGCCAAGAATGAGTTCGCATCTCTACCCTCCATGGCTGGTGAGTTCACCGTGGAGAGAGACGCGCGAGCGGCGCGGATGGCCGGGTCGGTCTGGTCGGCCGGGTCCGCTGTCAGGAAAGGGGTGAGCGGGGCGGGAGCCCGCGCTGTCGCGGCCTGGGGCCGATCGCCGCTCGAACCGTGAAGGCAACCGGGGGCGCGCGCTACCTCGGTCGAGCTATTGGTCCGGGCGAAGATCCGGTGGATTCTTTCGCCGCGAGGGACCGAGGCATGACGAGAATCCTGATGAGGCGCGTGGTCGTGGCGTGCAGCCTGTTGGCGGCGCCGATGCGCGCCGCCGCGCAGTCGCCGATGGACGTCCTGGCGCGCGACGTCGAGCGCGCCGAGGCGGTGCGCGCCGTCAAGACACTGCAGCGCACCTACGCCCAGTACTCGCAGTACGGGTTGTGGAACGAGATGGCGGCGCTCTTTGCCGACGAGGCCCGCCTGACGATCGGCGACGACGCGGTGACCGGGCGAGGCGCGATCGCCGCGTTTCTCACCAACCAAGGTGGCGGCCGGCAGGGGCTGGCGCCCGGTGCCATCCACACGCAACTGATCGACGGGCCGGTGGTGAATCTGTCGCCCGACGGGCGCGCCGCGAAAGGCCGTTGGTACGGGTTCTTCCTGACGGCGGACGGCACGGGCGGCGCCGGCATCACGGGCGGCATGTTCGAGAACGAGTACGTGGTGCAGAACGGAGGCTGGAGGATCCGCTCGCTGCACTTCTCCCCGCAGTTCACCGGCACTTACGAGACCGGCTGGACCAACTGGAAGGGCGGGAACCTGCCGATCATTCCGTATCACTTCACCGCCGACGAGAGCGGCGTTCCGATTCCGCCGGCGCCGGGCCCGGCGCCGAAGGCCGCGGCCACGTTGGCGCAGCTCGAGCGGCGCATCGCGGTGATGAACGAAGAGACTCACGTCCGCAACCTCCAGGCGGCCTACGGCCATTACGTCAATCGCCGGATGTGGGACGACGTGGTGGATCTCTTTGCCACTGACGGTGTGTACGAAGTGAGCGGTACGACCCACCGGGGACCTGCGGGCGTGCGCGCCGCGCTCGAACGGATGGGGCCGGCGGGGTTGAGCCAGGGCGTGCTCAACGATCGGCTGCAGTTCGACACCGTCGTGAGCATTGCGCCGGGCGGCCGCGAGGCGTTTGCCCGCGGCATCGAACTGGGCATGCTGGGCGAGGCCAGCAAGAACGAGGCGCAGTGGGAAGTGAACGTCTTCCACAATCGCTTCGTGAAGGAGGACGGCATCTGGAAGGTGCGCGAGATGCGCCTCTTCCCGATCCTGCGGTCCGACTACGCCGTCGGCTGGGGCAAGAGCCGTCTCGACGGCGGGCACGATCGCGTCATCCCCGCGTTCCTGTCAGCCAATCCCGTCACGGGCAAGACGGTGGCGCTGCCCGAGGGGATGCGGTTCGTCGCGACGGCCCCGCTCACCGGCACGATTGCCGCGGCGGCGCGGCGCGCGCCGCCGGCCGACATGACGGCGCGCCTCGAGGACGACAGGCGTCGTCTCCGCATGGCCACGGCCTACGACGGCGCCGAGCACGTCTCGACGACGTACGGGATGTACGCCGACGACTTCCAGTGGCCGCCGATGGCCGCGATCTTCGGCACGCGCGGCGCCAAGCAGATTCCGTTCGTCGGCTACTACAAGAGCGCCGAGCGCATCGCGCGGGCCACCTACCTCGAGTGGGGTGACCCGACCGACACCCGCACCAGCGTGTCGTGGCACTGGCGGATGCAGCCGGTGATTCTCGTCGCCGCCGACGGGCGGTCGGCGAGCCTGCGCACGTATCTCTTTCAGCCGCGCACGGCCAAGGATCGCGCCTCGGGCATCTCGGGCGCGATGTATCTCGATCAGCTCGTGCTCGAAGCGGGCGTCTGGCGGCTGTGGAGCCTCTCGCTCAACGAGCCGTACTTCACGTCACCGGACTGGAAGAGCGGGTGGTCGGGGGCGAAGTATCGCGCGCCGCAGGCGCCGCAGCCCGCGCGGCCGCGTCCGGCGCCGGCGCCGGGCACGCCCGAGAAGCCGTTCGGCTACTTCGGCGCGGACCTGGTGGCGAAGTATCCGCCCGACGTCGCGATCACGGCGCTCGGCGTACGTCAGGAGCACTTCCGCGGCGGCACCGGCGAGACGTGGGAGTGGCCGATGATCCTGCCGATGTGGTGGCACTACAAGAACCCCGTGAGCGGCCGCACGCCGGAGCTGTACATGCCGGACTGCACGCCGTGCGACTTCGCACCCGACATGAGCATGACGAAGCACGGCTACGTGCTGCCGCCGGCGGGGCCGGTCAGAAGCGACGAGTGAGCAGGTCCGCGCCTAGTGCGTCATCGCGTAGAGGATCACGTTGACGGCCACACGGTAGCCGTTCACGGAGAACTGCCGGAAATAGGTCGGGTCCTCGCCCTCCCGTTCCCAGGAGTCGCTGACGTCGGTGTTGTGGGTCATGAACACCATCACGCGGCCGTTCCGGTCGGCGATGCCGCGGACGTGCACCTCGGCGCTGTCGGCGCCGCGTTCCGAGGTGCGCCCGGCCAGGAACGTGCCGATGCCGGGGATCTGCGGCACCTCTTTGAGGTCGAACATGGTGTGGTAGATGGGATGGTCCGGCGTCAGGTCAACGATCTGGTAGTCCGGCGGCGGCAGCACCTTGCGGATCTCGTTGGCCCACACGTCCCACGAGTAGGAGCCCCAGAAGTCGTCCACCCACAGGAACCCGCCCTTCAGCAGGTATTCGCGCAGGCGAGCGGCATCTTCGTCGTCGAAGTACACGCGGCCAACCTCCTGCATCAGGATGATCGGGCACCGGTACAGCTCATCGCCCGTGAGGCGGACGATGAGATGGTTCGGCTGTTTCGTGCCGTCGAAGCTGACCCGGATCTTCGTGAGCTCGGAGAGGCGGATCGAGAGGTAGATGTCGGCGAGCGGATAGTCGGTGAGCCAGCTGCCGCCGTTGCCGCGCGGGTTCAGGCGATAGACGGCGCGGCAGTAGTGGAACAGGCCGTCGAAGCTGTCGTCCCGCGCCAGGCGGGCGTTCACGTCGCTGCCGCCGCTGCGGAACTGTCCCCAGGCGAGGCTCGTGACGCCGAGCACCAGCACGACGAGGATCGCGAGCCGGGGGGTCATGTCCGTCGGCGGACCTCCGCGCGCGTGAGGGTCCACGCGCCGGCTGTTCGAGTGCACGCGCATTCGAGGACGGCGCATACCATGTGCGTGAACACGCCGCCGCCTTGCTGACGGGCCATTTCAATGAGTGGATGGTCGTCTGGCTTGATCGGCGTGAAGACTTCGATCGTGCAGGGCAGCGTGGCCGTGGCCGATCGTCCATCGGCTGCGACGATGATCTGTTCGGTCCAATCGAGGGCGTCCTGCTTGACCGCGAGGCGAAACGCCTCTGCGTGCATCAGGTCACGGATGGCGGACAGGTCGTCCGGCGAGGGACTGGCGGGGATGGCCTCGCCCGTCGCGACCCCGAGCCCTGCCAGTGGCGCCGACAACGCGAGTCCCGTGGCGCCGATGAAGTGGCGGCGGCTGGCGCGCGTGCCGCTCACGACCGCGTCTCCCGTGCCTGCGGCGTGAAGTACTTCGCCGAGTCGAACCGTCCCGCGTGGCGCGCGTGCGCGCCCACGGCGTTCAGCCGCAGCCCTTTCGGACCGGCCGCGTAATCCACGCCGCAGTTCCGCATGGT